>NZ_QTSU01000001.1:639734-959601 GCF_003382365.1 Lysobacter silvisoli
TCGTCGTTGTGCACGGCGCGGCGCAGGTGGGTTTCCAGCTGCAGGCGGTGCAGCTGCTGCTCGGCCAGCTCCGGGGTGAAGGTCTGCCAGCCGTTGCGGCCGCGGCGCTTGCTGTCGTACATGGCCACGTCCGCGCTCTGGATCAGCTGCTGCGGGCGCACGCCGTCGATCGGGGCCTGGGCGATGCCGATGCTGGCGGTGATGCTGAATTCCTCGCCGTCCAG
The DNA here is from genome assembly GCF_003382365.1 of Lysobacter silvisoli. Lineage (NCBI taxonomy): Bacteria > Pseudomonadati > Pseudomonadota > Gammaproteobacteria > Lysobacterales > Lysobacteraceae > Lysobacter > Lysobacter silvisoli. Next base: position 639,959 of record NZ_QTSU01000001.1, read on the forward strand.
GCGGAAGCTGTCGCCGAAGATTTCCAGGATCGCGTCGGCCAGGCGCTCCGGCCGGGCCGGGTCGTTGCCGGTGGCGCAGACCACCAGGAACTCGTCGCCGCCGAAGCGCGCGATCAGGCCCTCATGGCCCACCGCGCGCTGGATGCGGCGCGCGGCCGAGGCCAGCAGGCGGTCGCCGGCGGCGTGGCCGAGCACGTCGTTGACCACCTTGAAGCGGTCCAGGTCGATGTAGAGCACGGCCACCGCGCTGCGCGCCGGATCGTCCAGCCGGCTCTCCAGTTCCGACAGCACCGCGTCGCGGTTGAGCAGGCCGGTGAGCGGGTCGCTGCGCGCCTGGATGCGCAGGTTCTCCTCGTCGCGCTTGCGTTCGGTGATGTCCTGCAAGGTGCCGATCAGGCGCGCGTTGAGCGCGTCGGCGGCCTCGGCCTGGGCGATGGCGCGCACCCAGAAGCCGCTGCCGTTGGCGCGCACGCCCTGCAGCTCCAGATCCAGGTTGCGGCCGAAGGCGATGGCGTGGTCGAGCGCGTCGCGCAGGCGCTGGCGGTCGCCGGGCACCAGGCAGTCCAGCATCGCGCCCATGTTGGCCGGCGCGGGTTCGTGATCGAGGATGCGGCGCGCTTCGTCGGTCAGGTAAAGCTGGTCCGGGCCGGCTTCCCATTCCCAGCCGCCGATGTGGGCCAGCGATTGGGCGCGGTCGAACAGCGCGGCGTCGCGCTTGATCGCGGTGACGTCGGTGAACATCGACAGCACCTGGTGCGGGCGGTCGCCGCCGGCCGGGAACTGCGGCAGCGAGGTCACCGACAGCCACACCAGGTTGCGGCGCTCGCGGTGGTACAGGCCCAGCACCACGCTTTCCACGCGCTTGCCGGTGTCCAGCGCGCGCTGGGCGGGGAACTCCTTCTGGTTCAGTTCGCGGCCGTGCTCGTCGATCACCATCCAGCGGTCGGCGCGCATTTCCTCGTCGGCGCTCTGGTGCTGGCCCATGCCCATGATGCGCATGGCCGCGCCGTTGGCGTAGATCACGCGGAAATCCGGATCGTGCACCACGATGCCGCGGTCGATGGTTTCCATCAGCTCGCGGTAGCGCAGCTCGGCGTCGCGGCGGCCGCTGAGGTCGCGGGCCACGGCCACGATGCAGCGGCGGCCGTCGTGCAGGAAGCCGGCCGAATGCACCTCCACCGGGAAACGGGTGCCGTCGCCGCGCATGTTGGTGACTTCGATGACGTAGGTCTCGCCGCGGTTCAGCGTTTCCCACACCGGCTTGAGGTGATCGTGCGGCAGTTCCGGGTTGAGCACGTGGATGGGCTGGCCGACGATCTGGTCGCGCGGGCGCCGGTAGGCGGCCATGCCGGCCTTGTTGAGGTCCAGCACCGTGCCTTCTTCGTCCAGGATGCTGACCGGGTCGGGCACCGCGTCGAACACCGCGCGGTAGCGGGTGTGCGCGGTGTCGGCGTCCACGCTGCTGGCGCGCAGCGCCTCGGCGGCCTGGCGCAGCAGGGCGCGGGTGGCGTCGGACAGCGAGCTGTCGTGCCCGGCCAGGTCCAGCGCGGCCAGGGTCGCGGCGGCGTCCGGCGCGGCCGGAGCATCCGGCGTTGCGGGGGCGGCGACCTCGGGCCGGCGCTGGCTCATGACGCGGCCAGCGCCTTGCCGACCTTGCTGCCGGTCTCGCGGCCGAGCAGGCCGGCCAGCCAGCGCCCGGTCTCGGCCAGCGCCTCCAGGTCCACGCCGGTTTCGATGCCCAGTCCGTGCAGCATGTAGACCACGTCCTCGCTGGCGACGTTGCCGCTGGCGCCCTTGGCGTAAGGGCAGCCGCCGGTGCCGGACACGGCCGAGTCGACCACGGCGACGCCTTCTTCCAGGCAGGCCAGGATGTTGGACAGGGCCTGGCCGTAGGTGTCGTGGAAATGCACCGCCAGCGCCGGCATCGGCACTTCGGCGGCCACCGCCCTGAGCATCGCCCGCGCTTTGCCCGGCGTGCCTACGCCGATGGTGTCGCCCAGGGAGATTTCGTAGCAGCCCATCGCATGCAAGGCACGCGCTACGCGCACCACATCGGCCACCGGCACCGCGCCCTGGTAGGGGCAGCCGAGCACGGTGGAGACGTAGCCGCGCACGGCCACGCCGTCGGCCTGGGCCCGCGCCAGCACCGGCGCGAAGCGCTGCAGCGATTCGTCGATGGAGGCGTTGATGTTCTTGCGGTTGAAGGCCTCGGAGGCGGCGGTGAATACCGCGATCTCCTCCACGCCGACCGCGCGCGCGCGCTCGTAGCCTTGTTCGTTGGGCACCAGCACGGGGTAGTGCACGCCGGGCTTGCGGGCGATGCCGGCGAAGACCTCGGCGGCATCGGCCAGCTGCGGCACCCACTTGGGGCTGACGAAGCTGGTGGCCTCGATACTGCGCAGGCCGGTGGCCGACAAACGATCGATCAGGGCGATCTTGTCGGCGGTGGCGATCTGCGCCTTTTCGTTCTGCAGCCCGTCGCGCGGGCCGACTTCGACGATGCGGACCGAGGACGGCATGCTCATGGCGCCAAGGCCACCAGCACCGCGTCGGCTTCGACGAATTCGCCGGCGGCCGCGCGCACTTCGGCCACGGTGCCGTCGCGCGGCGCCTTGAGGCTGAGTTCCATCTTCATCGCTTCGATCACCATCAGCTCCTGCCCGGCTTCGACCGAATCCCCTGCGGCCGCCTTGACCACGACCACGCGGCCCGGCATGGGCGCGACCACATTATTGCCGCTGCCGCCGGCCGCGGCCGCCTCGTGACGATACATCGGGACCGGCTGCAAGCGCAGCCGGCGCTCGCCGTCGTGCGCCACGACGCGGCGGCCGTCGCCGAGCAAGGCGAAGCGGCGGGCGCGGCCGTCGATGCGCAGGCTCAGGCCGTCGCCGTCCAGACGCGCGCCCTGCACCTGCACCGCCGCGGCGCCGATACCGTCGATGCGGTAGTCGCCGGCGCTGCCCTGGGCCTGCACTTCCAGGCGCTGCTCGCGGTGCAGGAAGGCCAGGCTGCGGCGGCCGCCGTGGCCCAGGCGCCAGCCGTCGGCGATGGCCCAGGGCGATTGCGGGTCGTTGGAGGCCGCGGCCTGGGCGCGGGTGGCGCGTTCCTGCGCCAGCAGCTCGGTCACCGTCGCGGCCGTCAGCAGGTCGGCGTCGGGGGCGGCGTCGGCGGCCGGCATGAACTCGTCCAGGTGGCGGTCCAGGTAGCCGGTGTCGATGCGGCCCTCGACCACGGCCGGGTGCCGCGCCAGGCGCTCCAGGAATTCGATGTTGGACTTGGGCCCGGCGATCTCGCACTGCGCCAGCGCCGCGCGCAGCCGCGCCAGGGCGCGCGGGCGGTCGGCGTCGGCGACGATGAGCTTGGCGATCATCGGGTCGTAGAAGATGGTGACGGTGTCGCCCTCGACCACGCCCGAGTCGATGCGCACGTGCGCGTCGGGCGCGGGCAGGCGCAGGCGTTCGAGCTTGCCCGAGCCGGGCAGGAAACCGGCCTCGGGGTCTTCGGCGTACAGGCGCACCTCGATCGCGTGCCCGCGCTGGACGATGTCGCCCTGCGCCAGGGGCAGCGCTTCGCCCGAGGCCACGCGCAGCTGCCACTCCACCAGGTCCAGGCCGGTCACGTACTCGGTGACCGGGTGCTCGACCTGCAGGCGGGTGTTGATCTCCATGAAATAGAAACCGCCGTCCTGGCCGACGATGAACTCCACCGTGCCGGCGTTGACGTAGTCGATCGCGCGGCCGGCCATCACCGCCGCCTCGCCCATGGCCTGGCGCAGCTCGGGCGTGAGGAAGGCCGAGGGCGATTCCTCCAGCACCTTCTGGTAGCGGCGCTGGGCCGAGCATTCGCGCTCGTTGAGGTGGATCACCTGGCCGTGGGCATCGCCGAAGATCTGGATTTCGATATGGCGCGGCTGCTCGACGTAGCGCTCCAGCAGCACGCGGTCGCGGCCGAAGGCGTTGCGCGCTTCGCGCTGGCAGCTTTCCAGGTTGGGCAGGAACTCGGCCGACTCGCGCACGATGCGCATGCCCTTGCCGCCGCCGCCGTGCGCGGCCTTGATCATCAGCGGGTAGCCGATGCGGTCGGCTTCGCGGTGCAGCAGCTCGGGGGTCTGGTCCTCGCCGGTGTAGCCCGGCACCACCGGCACGCCGGCGGCCTGCATCAGTTCCTTGGCGCCGGCCTTGCTGCCCATCTTGCGCATCGAACTGCCGGCCGGGCCGATGAAGGTCAGCCCGGCGGCGGCGACCGCGTCGGCGAAATCCGCGTTCTCGCTGAGGAAGCCGTAGCCCGGATGCACCGCCTGCGCACCGCTGCGCAGCGCGACCTCGATGATGGCGTCGCCGCGCAGGTAGCTGTCGGCCGGGCGTGGACCGCCGATGGGGTAGGCCTCGTCGGCCTGGCGCACGTGTTGCGCGTCGGCGTCTGCCTCGGAGTACACGGCCACGGTGCGGATGCCCAGCGCGCGGCAGGTGCGGATCACGCGGCAGGCGATTTCGCCGCGGTTGGCGATCAGGATCTTGTCGAACATGGGCAGGTCGCGGGTCTCGGCGCGGGCGCGCGTGGAAAGGGAAGGCGGCGGGCCGCGGCGGCGGGCCGGCGCGATGGGGCGATTCTCGCCGAAGGCGAGGCCGCCTGTCGCGCCGGCAACCCGGCGCGGGGCGGCGTTTGCGCGACGACGGGCCCGCTTATGCGCTTTGGCGGCACGGTGGAGACGCCATACGCTGCGGTGGGGTGGGTCGGACAGATCCGGCCACACTGGCGCCCGTTGCCCCGATGTAAGCCGAGGCGCAACCCCACCCTGTCATTCCGGCGAGCGCCGGAACCCATGTTGCTGTGGCTCCTCGCTGCAGTTGCAATCGCGCGCCAACAGCGGAAATCAAAATGGGTTCCGGCTTTCGCCGGAATGACGGGCTGGGAGCGATCGGGGGGCGAGGAGCGCCCGGCCTGCCTCGGCCTTGCGGCACGTGGCACACCGCCTCGATGTCGTGCCGATCCAGGTCGTAGGCGAAGGCGCTGTAGTAGTTCGGGTGGTAGTGCGGGCACGCACCCAAAACTCCGTCATTCCGGCGAAAGCCGGAACCCATGTTGCTGTGGCTCCTCGCTGCAGCAGCAATCGCGCGCCAACAGCGGAAATCAAAATGGGTTCCGGCTTTCGCCGGAATGACGGGAACAGGAGAGGTTGGGGCGAGGAGCGCCCGGCCGGCCTCAGCCTTGCGGCAAGTGGCACACCGCTTCGATGTTGTGCCCGTCCAGGTCGTAGGCGAAGGCGCCGTAATAGTTCGGGTGGTAGTGCGGGCGCAGGCCGGGGGCGCCGTTGTCGCGCGCGCCGTTGGCCAGCGCCGCGGCGTGGAAAGCGTCGACCTGGGCGCGGCTGGTGGCGGTGAAGCACACGTGCGCGCCGCCGGTGCGCGCTGCGCCGGTGCCGATCCAGAACTTGGGCTGCTGCGGCGGGCCGAAGCCGCAGCCCTCGTAGCCGCCGCTTTGTTCCTTCGTCACCTCCATCACCGGGCCGTGGCCCAGCGTGGCCAGTACCGCGGTGTAGAAGGCCTTGGCGCGCGGGTAGTCGGCGACATTCAATCCCAGGTGGTCGATCACGGTGCGGCTCCTTGCAGTGTCGTAAAGGGGCTCAGGGAATCCAGGCCGGCTTGCGCTTGTCCAGGAACGCGCCCAGGCCCTCCTGGCCTTCGGCCGACACGCGCAGGCGCGCGATCAGGTCGGCGTTGTCCGCATCGTGCCGGTCGCGGTCGCTGTGCGCGGCCACGCGCCGCACCAGCGTCTTGGCCTGGGCGGCGGCCACCGGGCCGGCCTTGAGCAGCAGGTCGATCTGGCGCTGCACCGCCGCGTCGATCTCCTGCGCCGGCACCACCGCGTGCAGCAGGCCGATGTCCAGGGCGGTGGCGGCGTCGAAAATTTCCGCGGTGGCGAACCAGCGCCGCGCCTGGCGCGCGCCGATGGCCTCGATCACGTAGGGCGAGATCACCGCCGGCAACAGGCCCAGCTTGCTTTCGGTCAGGCCGAACTTGGCCTCCGGCGCGCCGATGGCGATATCGCAGCAGGCCACCAGGCCCACGCCGCCGCCGAACGCCGCGCCGTGCACGCGGGCGATGGTCGGCTTGGGCAACTCGTCGAGGGTGCGCATCAGCCGCGCCAGGGCCAGCGCGTCCTCGCGGTTGGCGTCCTGGCTGGCTGCGGCCATGCCGCGCATCCAGTTCAGGTCGGCGCCGGCCGAGAACGAGGCGCCGTCGCCCTCCAGCACCACCACGCGCACGCCGTCTTCCTGGGCCACGGCGTCCAGGGCACCGGTGAGGGCGGCGATCAGCACCGCGTCGAAGGCGTTGTGCAGGGCAGGGCGGTTCAGGCGCAGGCGGGCCACGGGGCCCTCGCGCAGGCTCAGCAACGGGTGGCTCATCGCGGAAGGGGGATGTGTGGAGTCTGGCGAATGATAGCCGGCGCCCAGGCCAATCGGCCCCGGGCGCCGCTCAATCGGGCCGTCGATGCTAGAATGAGAACAATTCCTATTTGTAATGCCCACTGGGCGCTGGCGCGCCCTCAGGTAGTCAGCCTTGAAATTGTCCGAACTGCCGCGCCGCGTCGCGGCCACGGTCGAGTCCGTCGAGGATCAGGCCCCCAACGACGCGATCGCGCGGCGCCTGCGCGAACTGGGTTTCGTCCAGGGCGAACGCGTCGAGGTGATGGCCGCCGGGCCGATCTTCGCCGAGCCGTTGCTGGTGCAGATCGGTTACACCCGCTTCGCGCTGCGCCGCAGCGAGGCGGCGCGGATCAAGGTGGCGGTGGATAAGAGCGGGAGCGAAGCATGAGCCACGTTGCCACGGCAGCGATCCCCCGGGTGGCCCTGGTCGGCAACCCGAACTGCGGCAAGACCGCGCTGTTCAACCTGCTGACCGGCAGCCGGCAGAAGGTGGCCAACTACGCCGGCGTCACCGTCGAGCGCAAGGAAGGCCGGCTGCACGCGCCTTCGGGCCGCAGCTACGCCGTCCTCGACCTGCCCGGCGCCTACAGCCTTAATGCCGCCAGCCTGGACGAGGCGGTCACCCGCGACCTGTGCCGCGGCTTCTACCCCGGCGAGCCCGCGCCCGACGTGCTGGTGTGCGTGGTCGACGCGACCAACCTGCGCCTGCACCTGCGCTTCGCCTTGGAGCTGCGCGAGCTGGGCCGGCCGATGGTGCTGGCGGTGAACATGATGGACGCGGCCAAGCGCCGCGGCATCGAAGTGGACCTGGCGGTGCTGGAGCGCGAGCTCGGCATTCCGGTGGTGCCGACCGTGGCGGTGCGCCGCGATGGCGCGCGCGCCCTGGTCGAGCAACTGGACGCGATCAGCGCCAAGCCGCAGGAACCGCGCGTGCACCTGGCCGACGGCGCGCAGCCTGCCGACCTGCACGCCGAAACCCGGCGCCTGCTGGCGCTGGCGGTGACCATGCCGCGCCGCACCGCCACCATCGACGACGCGCTGGACCGCTGGCTGCTGCAGCCGGTGTTCGGTCTGCTCGCGCTGATCGTGGTGATGTTCCTGATCTTCCAGGCGGTGTTCGCCTGGGCCACGCCGCTGATGGACGCGATCGAGGCCGGCACCGCCGTGGTGGGCGGTTGGGTCGGCGCGACGCTGCCCGAAGGGCCGGTCAAAAGCTTGCTGGTGGACGGCGTGATCGCCGGCCTGGGCGGGGTGGTGGTGTTCCTGCCGCAGATCCTGCTGCTGTTCGCCTTCATCCTGGCGCTGGAGGAGTCCGGCTACCTGCCGCGCGCGGCCTTCCTGCTCGACAAGCTGATGGCCGGCGCGGGCCTGTCCGGCCGCTCCTTCATCCCGCTGCTGTCCAGCTTCGCCTGCGCCATCCCCGGGATCATGGCCACGCGCACCATTCAGGACCCGCGCGACCGCCTGGCCACCATCATGGTCGCGCCGCTGATGACCTGCTCGGCGCGCCTGCCGGTGTACACCCTGCTGATCGGCGCCTTCATCCCGCAGCAGCAGGTCGCCGGCGGCCTGCTCAACCTGCAGGGCCTAGTGCTGTTCGGCCTGTACGTGGCCGGCATCCTCAGCGCCCTGGTGGTGGCCTGGGTGATGAAGAAGGGGCGCCGCGACAAGAGCGAGCATGCGCTGCTGCTGGAGCTGCCGTCCTACCGCCTGCCGCACCCGCGCGACCTGCTGATCGGCCTGTGGGAGCGCGCCTGGATCTTTCTGCGCCGGGTCGGCGGCATCATCCTGGCGCTGACCATCCTGATGTGGTTCCTGTCCTCGTTCCCGAATCCGCCCGAAGGCGCGACCGGGCCGGCCATCGACTACAGCTTCGCCGGCCGCATCGGCCACGCCATGACCGCGCTGTTCGCGCCGATCGGCTTCAACTGGCAGATCTGCATCGCCCTGATCCCCGGCATGGCGGCGCGCGAAGTGGCGGTGGCCTCGCTGGCCACGGTGTATGCGCTGTCGGCCGCCGACGACGAGGCCGCGGCGCGCGCGCTGGAGCCGATCATCAGCCACGGCTGGTCGCTGGCCACCGCGCTGTCGCTGCTGGTGTGGTTTATCTACGCGCCGCAGTGCCTGTCCACCCTGGCCACGATCCGCCGTGAGACCCATTCCTGGAAGCAGGTGGCGATCGCCGCCGGCTATCTGTTCGGCCTGGCGTACCTGGCCTCGCTGGTGACCTACCAGGTCGCCGTGGCGCTGGGGGCGGGCTGAGCATGGACGCCGGGCTGTTCGCGCAGTACGTGGTGATCGCCATCGCGGTGGCCGTAAGCGCGGCGGTGGTGGCGAAGAAGCAGTTCCCGGGCGCGGTGCGCCGCCTGCGCATCGCCTGCGCGCTGCCGCTGGTGCGCGAAGGGCGGCCGGCCTGGCTGCGGCGGGTGGGGCGCGCTATCGCGCCGGTGCCTAGCGCGGCTGGGCCCAATTGCGCGGGTTGCGACAGCTGCGGGTCGGGGGACTAAAGCAAATCCCCCTCAATCCCCTCAACAAAGGGGGAAGACAAGCAGCCCTTGCCCAGCGCTATTCCCCCTTTTTTGAGGGGGGCTAGGGGATTTGCTTTTCGCCGCACCAAGAGCAAATCCTCCTCAACAAGAAAAAGCCCCGCACGTGCGGGGCTTTTCCGTTCCACAGCAACCTCAGAGCTTGGACCGCAGGATCGGTGGCGGATCCTGCCCGGGCCCCTGCTGTTGTTGCTGCTGCTGTTGCTGCTGCGCCTGCTCCTGCGCCGGCGCCTTCACATGCGAGGCCTGCGGATGCTTGCCGTCCGCGCCGAAGGCGTAACCGATCTCCACCTGCGCGCCGCGGTTCTGCGGCGTGGTCAGCGCGGCGTAGTCGCCGGTGGGCGCCACGCTGCGGTCGTGCAGCACCAGCTGCGGTTTGTGGCTGACCGGGTGGTCGGGCACGAACTGCATCACGTGCTGGCCGGTGGTCTGCGCGACCAGACCCTTGTACTTCGCGCCGCCGCCGATGTCCGCGTCCACCATGATCGCCGACGAACCCGGCTTGAGCTGCTCGGCTTGCGCGGCCAGCGCCTCGCGCGAGGCCGCGCGCGCTTCCAGCGGCTTCTGCAGGCGTTCCACCACCCACTCCGGGGTGTCCTTGCCCTGCGGATAGCTCATGCTTCCGTCCGGGTGCTTCTGCGCCACCAGCATCGGCTTGGCGCCGGTGTTGTCGTAGATGCGGGCGGTGTCGGACTTCTCCACCGCGGCCGGCAGCAGGCCCATCGCGCGCTCGTAGCGCTCGACGATCTTGGCGCCGTCCACCGAATGCCCGCCCAGTGCGGCGCGGTTCTCCACGCGCAGCTTGTTGATCTGCGCGCTCTCGGTGGTCACGAACACCAGGTCCACGCCGAAGCCCTTGCCGCGCGCCTCGTCGAACAGCGCCAGCTTGCCGGGAGTGGACATCACCGTCTCGAACGCGAACGGCTTGTCGCCGTTGACCGCGGCCTTGCGCTGGTCCTCGGCCATGTTGGCCGCGTGCAGGTTGCGCACGTTTTCGTCGGGGTAACGCTCCTTCAGCGTGACCGCGATGTCGTCGGCGTTGATGTAGTTCTTGGGGAATTCCGCGCTCTCGCGCAGGCCCTTGGTGATCGTGCTCTTGCCGGAGCCGTTGGGCCCGGCCAGCACCACCATCAGCGGGGCGTCGTCACCGGGCGGCATCGGACGCCCCCCCATCGATCGGTTCGATCCGACCGTCCGGGTAGCGCTTGCACCAGACCCCATCGATCTTCACCGCCTGGGGCAATCCGTGCGCAGCGGCTTCGGCGACCGCGTCGGCCACCGCCTTCTCTATCAGCTGATCGGCGCGCTCCGGCCCGATCTGGTCGATCAACGACTTGGTCACGACTACGTCTCCTTGTAGGGGAATGTCCGTCCGTTCGCGCCGCCATGCCCGGCGCGCTGGCGCGCACCCGCAGCTTCGGCGTGACGATGCATGCTAGCGCGCGCCGCCCGGCGCAACAAACGCCGGCGGGGCGGAAGCGTGACTGCGATAGCGGATCGGCCGGCGCTCAGCGTTTGCGCTTGACCGCCTTGTAGCCGGTGGCGGCCACCGCCTCCACGGTCAGGCTGAAGCTGCGCGTCTCGCCGGGGAACAGCGCGCCCACGCCGACCACCTGGCGGGTGACCTCGTGGCCGTCCTCGTCGCGGATCGACAGCAACATGGTGTATTCCCACGCGCCCTCGGCGGGCGCGTGGATGGTGCTTTCGACCTGCAGCGGCGAAAACTTCGCCGCCGCCTGTTGCAGCGTGGCCGGGTCGAACTTGAGATGGTGCTTGCAGGCGGGGCAGACGCTGGCGCTGTCGAGGATCGTGGTCTTGCAATGCGGACAGGTGCGAGTGGCCCCGGGCATGCCCGGGCGCGCGGCGTTCATGCGCCGGCGCCGTTCTCCGGCTTGTTGCCCTTATCGCCTTTCTCGTGACCGGACTTGGCGTCCTTGTCGTCGAAGCCGAACTCGACCTGGCCGCGCATGCGCGAACCCGGCGCGACGGTGACCACGCCGGCCTTGACGTCGCCGACCATCATGCCGCCCTCGAGCAGTTCGACGCGCTGCGCCGCGTCGATGTTGCCTTCGAGCTCGCCGGCGATCACGACCTTGCGCGCGCGCACGCCGCCGTTCAACTTGGCGCCGACCTCGATGGTGAGATCGCCGTCCACCTGCACGTCGCCCTTGAAGCGGCCGGCGATGCGGATGTGGCCCGAGCCTTGAATCTTGCCTTCGATAGACAGGTCCGAGGCGATCAGCGATTCCTTGCCGTTGTCGCGTTCCACCGGCTTGGGCGCGTAGGAAGGCGAGGGCGCCGGGTTGCTGAAGTTCGCCGGCGCCGCGGGCGGCACGGCCTGGCCGAAGCTGATCTCGTTGGCGGTGTCGGGCTCGCGCTTGAGCGCGGTCTCCGGCTGCGGCGGCGGTACCGTCTCGCGCTTGGGCGAGTTGGGCTGATTGAAAATGGCCATGCGCGGCGTCCTCTGAAGTTCGGGGGAGACGTTCGGGTGAAGAACGGGTAACAGCGAGGTTGAGCTTGCGAGCCTAACACGCTGATACAACGCGACCGGTGTGATGCGTCTCACCAAACCATGCAGCGGAATCGGCTGTCGCGGATTCAGTTTTGCGCATCCTGGCGCGGGCCGCGCAAAGGCTTGCGCGCGCTGCATTTCGCGCATGGCGCGAAGGCGTTGCGGGTACAGAGTGGTTTAGATTTCTTTCAGGACGATGAATGGGGCGACGTTGCGCCTCAGTGTTTCAGCAAGCTCAGCCACATCGGCAAGCTGGCAGCCAAGATCATGTGCGCGGCTGCGATCCAACCTGTCCAGCCGACGCGGCGGCGCGCTTCGTCCAAGGAGAGGCGCTTGCACCACGCATACAGCAAGTCGTGCAACACCGGTATTGCGCCGGCATATGCGCTGTTCAATATGGTCAAACCTTCGGACTGGCCGCCGTTCAGAGCGAACCGGCCGATCATGTGGGTCGCGAACGCGCCGGTCATCATCGCCGCCACGACCACCATATGCTCTGGCCATGAGCGCGGTAACGACCAGACATAGCCGACCGCGAACAGCAGGATGATGGCCACCGCTGGCCACCAGTGGCTGGCGATCAGGCCGGCGGCGAACCACAGGCCGGCGTAGAGCAACGGCGGGTAGTAGCCACGCATGCGTTCCAAGTGCGTGGCCAGCCGTCGACAGGCGGTCGTGATCAAGGTCCACGCTAGCAACACGCCAGTCAGTACCGCGAAACTCATTGCCACGTCTTGTAAAGGGCGGGTGTTGGCGTCGAACAAGGCGACCAAGCCCAGCAGCCCTCCGCCGTACAAGGCCATGCGCAGCGGCGTCACCATCAACCGACGCCAATTCAGGTTGTCGCGGTCGGTCACGCGACGCCAGAAGTCTTTGCTTTCCGGGCTCAAGCGCGCGTCCGCCGCGCTGGGATAATCCTGCTCCAGGGTCAACAGCAGGCTCATAAGACGCGAAGGCAGCAGTGGCACCAGCAGCAGGAACAGCCGGCGCAGCCAACGGCGCGGACCCAGCAGTTCGTGCATCATCTCGCGGTCAACGGGCGTTTCTTCGCCAGGCGAGCGGTAGCGCGCGATCTCCTGGTCCAGGGCATGGGCCTCGTGCGCCTCGCGCAGGCGCTCGCTCAACTGGCGGCGCAGCCAATCGTCGTCGGAAGACACGCCGTCCAGATCGAAGAACTGCAGGATCAGGCGCAGCGCATGCGGCGGCGGCAGCGGGTCGTTATGGGCCAGCATCGAGGCGACCGGCGTGCGCAGGGCCTGCTTGAGTTCCAGCGAGTACAGCGGCTCCAGGCTGCGCAGCCAGGCATCCAGCGCATGCGGCGGATCGGTCTGCGCGCGCTCGCTCAGTTCGTGCAGGAAACCGTCGACGTCGAAGCTCCTGCGTACGAAGCGCGGGCTGTCGTCTTCGGACGTCTCGTCGACCTCGTCGGCGTCGTAGGGCGAGGGCTGCGCTTCGTCCGCCGCGTCCGCGGCGCCGCCGGAACCGGCCACCTCCGAGGGGAGCGGCATCTCCTCGTCGTCGTCCTGCCACTCGTCGCGGTTGGCTGCGATCTCCAAGCAGCGCCGATACGCCTCGTTCAAGGCCTGGAATGCCGCCGGATCCTCATCCGGCCGGTTCTGGCGCAGGCGTTGGGCGTAGGCGCGCTTGATCGCGGCCTCGTCGGCATCGCGCTTCAGGCCGAGCAGGGCGAAGGGATTGCGCATCAACCGCCCGGGAACGAACCGCAGCGAACCAGTGCGAGCACGAACATGATGCACACCCAGATCGGCCAGAACGGGAAGCGGCTGCCGTCGTCCTCGTCGATGGCTTTGGCCTGGCCGAACAGCCGGTTGGCCGCGGCGGTGTGCTCGGATGTGAGCCGGGCGCGCTGCTGCAGTTCGGCGATGCGCGGCCACAGCCAGTCGTGCGCTGCGCCGACTTCGTCCAGGTGAAAGAAATGGAGCACGGCGGCCAGATGACGTGGCGGCAGTTCGGGTGCGGCCAGCAGCGCGTCCAGTACCTGTGGCGCCAGCATCTCGCGCGCGCCAACGGCGTAAAAGGCGGGATGCGATTGTAGCCAGCGGTATACATCGCTATCGCTGCCGACGCTGGAGACTTCGAACAGCTCGGCGACGAAGGCGTGGTGGTCCAGGCGGATCTCGGCGCGCGCGTCGTCGCCGGCCTCGGCGGTCGTCGCCCCATCCTGCGCGTGCGAGGCATCGGCCAGTGGGCGATCCATGGCCAAGGCCGCGCTCAAGGCCTCGGGCGTCAAACGCAGCGCGAGCGCCTCTGCGGGCGACGGCTCTGCGCCGGCCTGCGCTTCCTGGTCATCGTCGTCCCAGTCGTCATCTGCGTAGTCTTCGCCGCCGCTGGCGCGCCAGGCGGCGTAGTCCAGGCACTGGCGATAGGCTTCGTTGAGTGCCTGGAACGCGGCGGGGTTTTCGTCCGGCCGCGCCTGGCGCAGCTCGCGCGCGTAGGCGCGGCGGATCTGCGCTTCGTCGGCGTCGGGTTCCAGCCCCAGCCGGGCGAATGCGTTCACGCGTAGCCCTGGGCTTCGACCTGGTCGAGGAAGGCGGCGAACTGGCTGCGGTGTTCGGCGATGTCGCGCACGTCCTGGCCGTTGAGCACGGTGCGGAAACGCACCAGCGCCGACTGCAGCTGATCGCGCGCCCACAGCAGTTCCTCGTACAGGCGCTCGGCGCGCGCGATCACCGCGATGTTTTCCTGTTGATCGCGCGGGTGCACCTTGAGCGCGGACAGCGCGGCCAGGCGCGCGCGGATTTCCTCCGGCGCCAGCACGCCCGGGTTCTTCTCCAGCACCACCTCGCGGGTCAGGCCGGTGGACAGCGCGGTGGCCTCCACTTGCAGCAGGCCGTTGATGTCGTAGGTGAAGCGGATGTCCAACGGGTTCTCGTTGCGGCGCTTGGCCGGGATTTCGATGGAGACCTTGCCCAGGCGCACGTTGTTCTCCACCCGCGGGCTCTCGCCCTGGTAGATCTCGAACTCCACCTCGCGTTGGCCGTCGTGGACCGGGTAGTAGCGCTCCACCCGGCTCACCGGCACGGTGCTGTTGCGGTGGATGATGGGCGAGAACACGCCGCTGACCAGCTGGCCGTTGCCGGTTTCCTCGGAAGTGTTCACCCCCAAGGTGTGCGGGCACACGTCGGTGAGGATGATCTCCTCCAGCGACTCGTCGCGCGCCTTCATGCCGGCGGCCACGCAGGCGCCCACGGCGATGGCCTCGTCCGGATTGACGTGGCGCAGCGGCAGGCGGCCGAACATGCGCGAGACCAGGCGCGCGGCCAGCGGCATGCGCGAGGCGCCGCCGACCAGCACGATCTCGTCCAGCTGGTCCGGGCGCAGCTTGGCGTCGCGCATGGCGCGCTCCAGCGGCGCGCGCAGGCGCTGCACCAGCGGGTCGCAGAGCTGGGCGAAGGCGTGTTCGTCGATGCGCCAGCGGCGCGGCTCGCGCTGCAGGGTCAGCTCCACTTCGGCGTCGTGGCCGTGGGCCAGCTCGCGCTTGGCCAGTTCCAGCCGGCGCTCCAGCTGGGCCAGTTCGGCCAGGGTCAGCCGTTCCAGCGCGATGCCCTGGTCGCGCAGGAACGCGTCGCGCATCGCGCGCGAGAAATCCTCGCCGCCCAGGAAGTTGTCGCCGGCGCTGGCGTGCACTTCCATCACGCCCTCGAACATTTCCAGGATCGAAACGTCGAAGGTGCCGCCGCCCAGGTCGAACACCAGGTAGCGGCCGCTGCTGCGTTGCTGCAGCCCGTACGCCAGCGCCGCGGCGGTGGGCTCGTTGATCAGCCGTTCGACCTTGATCCCGGCCAGTTCGCCGGCGATGCGCGTGGCCTTGCGCTGGCTGTCGGAAAAGTAGGCCGGCACGCTGATCACCGCCTCCTCGACCTTGCCGCCCAGGTGCGCCTCGGCGTCGGCGATCAGCGACTTGAGGATCAGCGCGGACAATTCTTCCGGGCGGAAGCCGTGCTTACCCAGCACGGTACGGCGGTCGGTGCCCATCCAGCGCTTGAACGCGCCCACGCTGCGCTGCGGGTGCGAGACCAGCCGCTCCTGCGCGGCGCGGCCGACGATGACGCCGCCCTCGTCGTCCACGCTCACCACCGACGGCGTCAGCAGTTCGCCCAGGGCGTTGGGAATCAGCCGGGCCCCGTCCGGGCCGTAACTGCCGATCAGGGAATGGGTGGTGCCCAGGTCGATGCCGACGATCATGCTGCTGCAGGTCCGTTGCGGGTTACATGCGGAAGACGCCGAAGCGGGTGCGGTCCTCGATCGGCGCGTTGAGGCTGGCCGACAGGCCCAAGCCCAGCACCCGGCGGGTGTCGGCCGGGTCGATGATGCCGTCGTCCCACAGCCGCGCGGTGGCGTAGTAGGGATTGCCCTGGGTCTCGTACTGCTCGCGGATCGGCGCCTTGAACGCGTCCTCTTCCTCGGCCGTCCACACCTTGCCGGCGGCTTCGATACCATCGCGGCGCACGGTGGCCAGCACCGAGGCGGCCTGTTCGCCGCCCATCACGCTGATGCGCGCGTTCGGCCACATCCACAGGAAGCGCGCGCCGTAGGCGCGGCCGCACATGGCGTAGTTGCCGGCGCCGAAGCTGCCGCCGATGACCACGGTGAACTTGGGCACGTGCGAGCAGGCCACCGCGGTGACCATCTTGGCCCCGTCCTTGGCGATGCCCGCGTTCTCGTACTTCTTGCCGACCATGAAGCCGGTGATGTTCTGCAGGAACACCAGCGGGATGCCGCGCTGGTTGCACAGTTCGATGAAGTGCGCGCCCTTGAGCGCGCTCTCGGCGAACAGGATGCCGTTGTTGGCCACGATGCCCACCGGGTAGCCGTGCAGGTGGGCGAAGCCGGTGACCAGGGTCTTGCCGTAGCGCGCCTTGAACTCCTGCAGCTCGCTGCCGTCGACGATGCGCGCGATCGCCTCGCGGATGTCGAAGGGCTTGCGCGTGTCCTTGGGCACGATGCCGTACAGCTCTTGCGCCGGGTACAGCGGCTCGCGCGCGGCCTGCGCCGCCACCGGCAAGGTCTTCTTGCGGTTGAACGTGGACACGATGTCGCGCGCGATCTGCAGCGCGTGGCGGTCGTCCTGGGCGAAATGGTCGGCCACGCCGGACACCGAGGTGTGCACGTCGGCGCCGCCCAGCGCTTCGGCATCCACCACTTCGCCGGTGGCGGCCTTCACCAGCGGCGGGCCGCCAAGGAAGATCGTGCCCTGTTCCTTGACGATCACCGACTCGTCGCACATCGCCGGCACGTAGGCGCCGCCGGCGGTGCAACTGCCCATGACCACGGCCACCTGCGGAATATTCTCGGCCGACAGCCGCGCCTGGTTGTAGAAGATGCGGCCGAAATGCTCGCGGTCGGGGAAGACCTCGTCCTGCAACGGCAGGAAGGCGCCGCCGGAGTCGACCAGGTAGACGCAGGGCAGGCGGTTCTCGCGCGCGATCTCCTGCGCGCGCAGGTGCTTCTTCACCGTCATCGGGAAATAGGTGCCGCCCTTGACCGTGGCGTCGTTGGCCACGATCACCACTTCCTGGCCCTGCACCCGGCCGATGCCGGCGACCATGCCCGCGGCGGGCGCGGCGTCGTCGTACATGCCCTCGGCGGCCAGCGGTGCGATTTCCAGGAACGGCGAGCCCGGGTCCAGCAGCGCGGCGATGCGGTCGCGCGCGAGCAGCTTGCCGCGCTCGGTGTGCTTGGCCCGGGCCTTCTCGCCGCCGCCGCCGGCGGCGCGGGCCAGGCGCGCGTCGAGTTCCTCGACCAGGGCGCGGTGGTAGTCGACGTTGTCGCGGAAATCCTGCGAGCGCGGGTCCAGCTGGGAGGTGATCGCGGGCATCGGTACGGAGGCGGCGAAAGACGCGGCATCAAACCATAAAGCGGCGGCGCGGGCCAATGATGCTTGCGCCGTACGCGCGGGAATGCACGGGCGGTGTGCACAAAAAGAAAGGCCCGCTTGCGCGGGCCCTTCCGGTATCGCTAGGAGGCAAGCGCGAATTACTTCTTCGCTTCTTCCTTCTTGGCCTCGGTGGCAGCGGCGTCGGCCTTGTCGGCGACCTTCTGCGCAGCGTCGGCGGTGGCCTGGGCGGCGTCGGCGGTCGCAGCGGCGGCGCCGGCGGCGGCCTCCGAAGCGGCGGCGCTGGCGGCGTCGGCGGCGTTGTTCGCGGCAGCGCCGGCTTCGGCAGCGGCTTCGCCGGTGGCGGCGGCAGCGGCGTCGGCGCCTTCGGCGACGGCGGTGCCGGCGGCGTCGGCGGCCTGGGCGGCGGCGTCACCGGCCTGCTCGGCGGCGGCCGCGGCCTGAGCGGCCTCGTCCTTCGCGGTGTCGGTGTTGTTGGTGCAAGCCGACATGGCCAGGACGGCGGCGGCGAGGAGGACGTAGAGCTTGGTGTTCATGGTTGTCTCCGAAGGAGTTGTCTGAAGGTTGAAAACAGCGGACGTACATCAGGCAACGCCAGTGCGCGCAGCGAGCCGGCCCTAGCCGGTTCTTCGTTCACTGACCACTACTCAGCTACGGAAAAGCCGCCGGTAACCCGGCGGCTTTCCCAGTCTTGCGTACCCGGTGAGGGGTATTACTTCTTCGGCTCTTCCTTAGCAGCATCGGTCGCCTGGTTGGCGGCCGAAGCGGCGTCGGCGGCGGCGTCGGCAGCCTTGCCAGCGGCGTCGGCAGCGGCGTCGGCAGCGGCCGGGGTGGCGGCAGCGGCAGCGGCGTCGGCCGAGGTGGCGGCGGCGTCGGCAGCGGTAGCGGCCGTGTCGGCAGCAGCCTGAGCGGCGTCGGCAGCGGCGGCGTCGCCGGTGGCGGCGGCGGCGTCGGCGGTGGCCTGGGCTTCGGTCGAAGCAGCGGCAGCGTCAGCAGCGGCGTCATCAGCCTGCTTCTGGTTCGAGCAAGCGGCCAGGGCCAGGCCCAGGGCCAGGGCGAGCAGCGCCTTGTTGAAAGTCATGATTCGGTTTCCTCGTCGATTAGTTAGGCAACGCGCAGTTGCGCGCCGATAACATGATGACAAGCCAGTGACGCGTGTCAAGCGGCTTGGCCGGTTTTTTTTTAACAACGCGTTTTTAACTTTTTACAGAAGTTCCACCGCGATCGCCGTGGCCTCGCCACCGCCGATGCACAGGGAAGCCACGCCGCGCTTGCCGCCGCGGGCACGCAGGGCGTTCAGCAGGGTCACCACCAGGCGGGCGCCGCTGGCGCCGATCGGGTGGCCCAGGGCCACCGCGCCGCCGTTGACGTTGAGCTTGTCGTGGGGGATGCCCAGGTCCTTCATCGGCGCCATGGCGACCACCGAAAACGCTTCATTGATCTCGAAAAGATCGACGTCGGCGACGGTCCAGCCGGCCTTTTCCAGCACGTTTGAAATCGCTTTCACCGGTGCGGTGGTGAACCACTCGGGGGCCTGGGCGTGGCCGGCGTGGGCGACGATGCGCGCCAGCGGCTTGAGCCCGCGCGCGGCGGCGTTGTCGGCCGACATCAGCACCGCGGCGGCGGCGCCGTCGGAAATCTTCGAGGACGCGGCGGCGGTGAGCACGCCGTCCTTGCCGAACGCCGGGCGCAGGCCCGGGATCTTGCTGACATCGATCTTGCCCGGCTCTTCGTCGTTGTCCACGACCACGTCGCCCTTGCGGCCCTTGACCGTGACCGGGACGATCTCGTCCTTGAACGCGCCGTTGGCCACGGCGGCCTGGGCGCGCTTCACGCTTTCCTCGGAATAGGCGTCGATGGCCGCGCGGTCGTAGCCGTAGGAGGCGCAGGTGGCGTCGCCGAACACGCCCATGGCCTTGCCGTCGTAGGGGTTGGTCAGGCCGTCCCAGGCCATGTGGTCGAGCATCTCGGCGCTGCCGTAGCGGATGCCGGTGCGCGAATTGTTGAGCAGGTGCGGGGCGTTGGTCATCGACTCCATGCCGCCGGCGACCACGACCTGGGCCGAGCCGGCCTTGATCAGGTCGTGCCCCAGCATGATCGCCTTCATGCCCGAGCCGCAGACTTTATTGATGGTGGTGCAGCCGGCCGCGGTCGGCAGGCCCGCGCCCAGCGAGGCCTGGCGCGCCGGGGCCTGGCCCAGGCCGGCGGGCAGCACGCAGCCCATGATCACTTCGTCGACCTGGTCGGCGGCCACGCCGGCCTGGTCCAGCGCGCCGGCGATGGCGGCGGTACCCAGGGCGGGGGTGGGGACGCCGGTGAACTGGCCGAGGAAGGAACCGATGGCGGTGCGCTTGGCACCTACGATGACGACGTCGCTCATGGGAACTCCGGAGTAGTACGGCCGGCGCAGGGGCCGGAACCACCCGATTATGCGACTCGATGCTGCAGTGCCGCAAATGCCGGATTTGGGGGTGTAGGGGGCGTGCGGTGCGGGGGCGGGAGCGCGGTCGCGGCTCACGCCGCTCCTACCCCAAAGCGCGAGCGGCGTCGCAAGCTGCGGCGCGACGGAGGGGCCGGAATTGGCCCTGAACCGCTCAGCTTGGTGTACCGCCGTGCAACGGCCGAATGCCGGCTTTGGGGCAGGGGCGGCGCAAGCCGCGACCGATCCCTGCAAATTTGCGTCGCCGACCCGCCTGCGACGTATTCCCGATCGCGGCTCACGCCGCTCCCACAGAGAGCAGCAGCGCCGGAACCTAGGTGTAGGAGCTGCGCAAGCTGCGACCACGCCAATGCACGCACCCGCGCCACCTCCGGCCACATCAATCGCGGCTCACGCCGCTCCTACCCCAAAGCGAGAGCGCTCCCCGCTTTCTGTGGGAGCGGCGTAAGCCGCGATGAGCTCCACACCCGGCGTACCCACAACGCAAAAGGCCGGCGCATGCGCCGGCCTTTTGCCATCCCGCAATCGCGGCTTACGCCGCTGCCACGGCGACGCGTCAGCTATTGCCCTGGAACAACTCGCGCCCGATCAGCATGCGGCGGATCTCGTTCGTGCCCGCGCCGATCGCGTACAGCTTGGCGTCGCGCAGGATGCGGCCGGTGGGGTACTCGTTGATGTAGCCGTTGCCGCCCAGGGTCTGGATCGCTTCCAGCGCCACCTGCACCGCGCTGTCGGAGGCGTGCAGCAGGCACGAGGCCGCGTCCACGCGGCTCTTGTGGCCGGCATCGAAATCGCGCGCGACCTGGTAGGCGAAGGCGCGGCTGGACTGCAGCGCGGTGTACATGTCGGCGATCTTGCCCTGCATCAGGCCGAAGGTGCCGATGGCCGCGTCGAACTGCTTGCGCTCGCGCACGTAAGGCAGGGCGTTGTCCATCGCCGACTGCATCAGGCCCAGCGGGCCGCCGCTGAGCACCAGGCGTTCGGTGTTCAGGCCGCTCATCAGCACCTTGACGCCCTGGTTGACCTCGCCCAGCACGTTCTCGGCCGGAATCTCGCAGTTCTCGAACACCAGTTCGCAGGTGTTGGAGCCGCGCATGCCCAGCTTGTCCAGCTTCTGCGCGGTGCTGAAGCCCTTCATGCCCTTCTCGACGATGAAGGCGGTCATGCAGCGGCTGCCGCTGTCCTTGCCGGCGGTGCGCATGTACACGATCAGCACGTCGGCCTCGGGGCCGTTGGTGATCCACATCTTGTTGCCGTTGGCCACCCACACGCCGTCCTTGAGCTCGGCGCGGCAGCTCATCGAGCCGACCACGTCGGAACCGGCGCCGGGTTCGCTCATCGCCAGCGCGCCCTTCCACTCGCCGCTGCACAGCTTGGGCAGGTACTTCTGCCGCTGCGCCTCGTTGGCGTTGGCGTACAGGTTGGACACGCACAGGTTGGAATGGGCGCCGTAGGACAGGCCGACCGAACCGGAGGCGCGCGAGATCTCCTCCATCGCCACCAGGTGGGCCAGGTAGCCCATTTCGCTGCCGCCGTACTCGCCGGGCACGGTCATGCCCAGCAGGCCCATCTCGCCCAGCTTGGGCCACAGGTCCTGTGGAAACGCGTTGTCGTGGTCGATCTGCGCGGCGCGCGGGGCGATCTGCGCTTCGGCGAAACGGCGCACGGCCTCGCGCAGCGCATCGATCTCTTCACCCAGGGGGAACGGACGCATCGGGACTCCTGTCGAGCTGAACTGGTTGCGTAAAAAGTGTGTGTAGCGCCCCAACGAAAGACGGGGCCTTGCGGCCCCGTCGTCGTCGAATCGCTTAGTGGCCGCCGCGGATTCGACCCCGGAAGCTCGGGGCCGAGCGGCCCATCGGCAGCTTGAGCTTGCCGATCGCGTCGATGCGCTCTTCGGCCAGGCGGTCGGCCGCCTTGTAGGTCGGGATCGCGTCGCGCTCGGCGATTTCGAAGATGCGGCCGAGGTTGTGGTAGATCGTGCGCATCATGCGCATGGCGCGCTCGCGGTTGTAGCCGTCCAGTTCCAGCGCCACGTTCATCACGCCGCCGGCGTTCACCGCGTAGTCCGGCGCGTACAGGATGCCGCGCTTGGACACTTCGTCGCCGATGGCGTTGTTGGCCAGCTGGTTGTTGGCCGCGCCGCAGATGATCTTGGCCTTCAGGCGGGGCAGGGTCTGCTCGTTGACGGTGCCGCCCAGCGCGCAGGGCGAGTACACGTCGGCGTTGACGTCGTAGATCTCGTCCAGGCCCACGGCCTCGGCGCCGTACTCGGTCACGGCCTTGTCGACCAAGCCCTTGTTGATGTCGGTGACGAAGATCTTCGCGCCGCGCTCCTTGAGCAGCTTCACGAACTCCATGCCGACGTGGCCCAGGCCCTGCACGGCATAGCTGTACTTGCCCACTTCCTCGTCGCCGAAGCGCTTGTTCAGCGCCGCCATCAGGCCCTGCAGGGTGCCGTAGGCGGTGAACGGCGAGGGATCGCCCGAACCGCCGTGGACCTGGTGCACGCCGGTGACGTACTCGGTCTCGCGGTACACGTATTCCATGTCGTTGACGTCGATGCCCACGTCTTCGGCGGTGATGTAACGGCCGCCCAGCGAGTCGACGAACTTGCCGAACGCGCGGAACAGCGCCTCGGACTTGTCGGAGGACGGATCGCCGATGATCACCGCCTTGCCGCCGCCGATGTTCAGGCCCGCGACCGCGTTCTTGTAGGTCATGCCGCGGCTCAGGCGCAGCACGTCGTTCAGCGCGTCCTGCTCGGTCTTGTACGGCCACATGCGCAGACCGCCCAGGGCCGGGCCGAGCACCGTGTTGTGGATCGCGATGATGGCCTTCAGGCCGGCGTCCTTGTTATGGCAGAACACGACCTGCTCGTGGCCGAAGGTGTCGAGGGTTTCGAAAATCATCGGGTGCTCCGAAACGGCGTGGTGCGCGTAGCGCGTAACGCCAGGAATGTCTGGTAAGTCGGTGAAAATGAAGGAATTCGCCTGCGCGGGGCCCGTTCCAGCGGCGCCGCAGGGGCGACAGTCTAAAGCAATCGGGGGATACGGCTACGTATGCCGGTCGGAGCCGCCGACATGAATGCGCAGCCCCGCCTCCCCTGGATCGATACAACCCGTCCACCGCTGTGGGGTAGGAGCGGCGTAAGCCGCGACCGTACCCAATTCGCCGATGCCGCCTCGATTCCCCCTGTAGGAGCGGCGCAAGCCGCGACCGCGCCACTTCGTTCGCCAGCGCAGCCGACGCCTTCTGTGGGGGCGGCGTAAGCCGCGATAGATGCACCGCAAATCGCAGCACCTGCCTCAAGCGTGGCTAACCGCGGCTTACGCCGCTCCCACGGAAAGCAGTAAAGCAGCGCAACAGAAGGCCGCGACCTCAAAACAACCGATACGTACGCTCCCGCAGCCACAACGTCGCCAACCACTTCTCCCCGCGCAGCACCGGCCGCCCCGCATGCAGCGAGTCCGGATCCGGCTGCCCGTCGGGATGCAGGTTGTCGAACACCACCGCGCGCCCCGGCTGCGGCGTCACCACCACGCCCGCTACCGGGAACTCGGTCTCGCCGCCGGCTTCCACCGGATTGAGGTAGGCGCAGATCGTGCGCAGGCGGTTGCCGGCCTCGGGCCGGTCGCGTTCCAGCGAGCCCGGCGGCCGGTAATCGCGGTGCGGGCGGTATTCCTCGCCCGGCGCGTAGCGCAGCACGGTCAGATGCTCGGCCTGGGTCAGCGGCACGCCGGCCGCGCGCGTCATGCGCAGCTGCACCACGCGCAGGGCCAGGTCTTCCTGGATCGGATCGATCGCCGCATCGCTGCTGGTGCGCGTGGCGTGCGGCAGCGGCGCGCCGGTGTCCGGGTCCACGGTCTGCGAGCGCTGCAACGAAGGCTGGGCGCTGGCGATCAGCAGCCGGCATTCGTCGGCCGACAGCAGGGCGTCGACCGTGGCGACCCTGGGCCGCGACGACAGCGGCGTGACCGCCACCGGCTGCAGCACTTCTTCCAAGGCCAGCGTGCCCGCCGCAGGTGCGGCGGACGCCGGTAAAGGCGCGGTCGTGGACGGCAGGCGCGCCACGCCGTGCGTGGCCAGCTGGCGCAGGATGTCCTGCGCCGCCTGCGGCTGCGCCGCGCAGCCTTCGCCGCGCGCCAGGCGTTCGGCCAGCAGGCGCGCGGCGACCACGTCGCCGCGGCCCGCGCCGCGTTCCAGCAGTTGCAGGCACAGCACCTGATCGTTGGGATCGGCGCGGCGGCCGAAGTGCAGCGCCGCCGCGCGCAGTGCCGGCGGATAGTCGGCCCGCACCGCCGCCAGCAGCCGCTCGTTGCTGCGGCCGTCGTGGGGCAGGGCGCGGCCGCCCAGGGCGACCAGGGCCAGGAAATAGCCGGCGATCGGACTGCCCGCGGCCTCCGCGCGCAGCAGCCACTCCACCGCATGCTCCGGATCGGCCGCCGTGCCCACCCCGTACAGCAGCATGCGCGCGTACTCGATCTGCGCATTGGCCATGCCGCCCTCGGCCGCGCGCCGGTGCAGGCCGCAGGCCTCGTCCACCTGCTGGCGCGACACCAATGCCGTCGCCAGCAGGTACAGCGATTGCGGGGTGCCGCTCTGGGCGTCCAGGCGCAGGCGGGTCAGGGTGGCGTCGTCGCTCATTCGCCCGAGCGTAACCGAGCCCCGCGCCCGCGGGGAACGGCCGGGCCGGCGGGGCGCAACACCGGGCGCGCCCGCCGACGCTCAGGCCGTCAGCGGCGCGCCCAGTAACCGTCGTGGAAGCGCCAATCCGGCCCGTGGCGGTACCAGCGCGGACCCACGTAGGCGTAACCCGGGCGCACCCGCACGTAGTGCCCGCCGACCCAGACGTGGCGCCGCCCGTTCCAGCGCCAGTAGCCCGGCGCCCAGGCGTAACCCGGCCGCACCGCCACCCGCTCGTAGCGCATCGGCGGCGGCGCGATGCGCACGCTCACTCCGACCACCGCCGCCTGCGCCGCCGGCCACGCCGTCACACCCGCCACCGCCAACACCGCCGCTGCCATCGCATGCCGCATGCCCATCGTCGTGCTCCCGTTACCGGCGCGATTCGCCGTCGTCAGTCACAACGCCCGCCGCCGCAAGCGTGTTGACGCCCGCGCCGCCGCGGTTCAGTGCCACGCCAGCAAGCTGAAGCTGCGCTATCCCAAGCGCCCGCGCTGCAACTTTGGGGTAGGAGCGGCGTGAGCCGCGACCGCGCCACCGCACTCAACGACGCCAGCCGCCGCAAGCCCGCGTCGCGGCTTACGCCGCTCCCACACAAAGCCAGAAGACGGGCCGTGCATACCGCCCCGCATCGTCCTCCCGTCCGGCACCAAACCCGTGCCGCCAGCCCCCCAACCCAGCCCAACGCCCGCCTCGCGTTACAATGCGCTCCATCTGTTTTTCGTATTGAGCGCGCCATGAGCACTCCCGCTGCCGTAGTCCCCGCCTCGCAGACCGACGCCACCCCGCTGCGCTTCGTCACCGCCGCCAGCCTGTTCGACGGCCACGACGCGGCCATCAACATCATGCGCCGGCTGATCCAGGGGCAGGGCGCCGAGGTCATCCACCTCGGCCACAACCGCTCGGTGGAAGACGTGGTACGCGCGGCGCTGCAGGAGGACGCCGACGGCATCGCCCTGTCCAGCTACCAGGGCGGCCATGTGGAGTACTTCAAGTACATGGTGGACATGCTGAAGGAGCGCGGCGCCGGCCACATCCGCGTGTTCGGCGGCGGTGGCGGCACGATCACGCCCGAGGAGATCCGCGAACTGCAGGCCTACGGCGTGGAGCGCATCTACCACCCCAACGACGGCATGCACATGGGTCTGGTGGCGATGATCGAAGACGTGATCCGCCGCGCCAGCGCCGCGCGCCTGGCCGACCAGGCGCCGGACCAGCCCGCCGCGATCGACGACGAGATCAGCATCGGCAAGACCCTCTCGGCCATCGAGGAAGGCCTGCTCGACGAAGCCCAGCTCGCCCACCTGCGCAAGCAGTGGCAGCTGGCCGGCGGCAAGACCCCGGTGGTGGGCATCACCGGCACCGGCGGTGCCGGCAAGTCCTCGGTCACCGACGAACTGCTCAACCGCTTCCTGGCCAATTTCCCGCAGATGCGCATCGCGGTGATCTCGGTCGACCCGACCCGCCGCCGCACCGGCGGCGCGCTGCTGGGCGACCGCATCCGCATGAACTCGCTGCGCAGCCACCGCGTCTACATGCGCTCCATGGCCACCCGCCGCCAGCACGTGGCCACCAACGCCGTGCTCAAGGACTGCATCGGCTTCCTCAAGGGCCTGGGCTACGACCTGGTCATCGTGGAAACCGCCGGCATCGGCCAGAGCGACTCGGAGATCGTCGACCTGGTCGACTTCCCCATGTACGTCATGACCAGCGACTTCGGCGCGCCCAGCCAGCTGGAAAAGATCGACATGCTCGACTACGCCGAGCTGGTGGTGCTGAACAAGTTCGACAAGCGCGGCGCCGAAGACGCGCTGCGCGACGTGCGCAAGCAGTGGAAGCGCAACCGCGTGGCCTTCCAGACCAAGGACGAGGACGTTCCGGTCTATCCCACCATCGCCAGCCAGTTCAACGACCCCGGCATCAGCTGGATGTTCGCCAACCTGTGCCGCCTGCTGCGCGACAAGCTGTCCCTGCCGGCCGAGGCCTGGACCCCGCAGATCAACACCGACCTGAAGGAACCGCGCGCCACCGTGCTGATCCCGGGCGCGCGCGTGCGCTACCTGGCCGAGATCGCCGAGCAGGGCCGCGGCATCAACCGGCAGATCGAAACCCAGTCCGAGGTCGCCGACCGCACGCAGTCGTACTGGCAGTCGCTGCACGACCTGGAAGACCCGCGCCTGCCGCAGCAGCTGGACCTGTACGTGGCCGACGCGCTGACCGAAGGCGACGACCGCAGCCTCAAGACCCTGCGCCAGCGCTACAACGACGCCGTGCAGTCGCTGAGCTCCGAAGCGCTCAAGCTGCTGCGCGAGTGGCCGGCGCGCCTGAAGTCGATCACCGACGAGGTGAACGAGTACAAGGTGCGCGACAAGACCATCCGGGTCGAGAACTACCGCGAGTCGCTCAGCCACCAGAAGATCCCCAAGATCGCCGCGCCCACCTACAAGAGCTGGGGCGAGCTGCTGACCTTCCTGCAGAAGGAAAACCTGCCGGGCTACTACCCCTACACCGGCGGCGTGTACCCGTACCGCCGCACCGGCGAAGATCCCATCCGCATGTTCGCCGGCGAGGGCACCCCGGAGCGCACCAACCGCCGCTTCCACTACCTGTCCGTGGGCCAGCCGGCCGCGCGCCTGTCCACCGCCTTCGACAGCGTGACCCTGTACGGCGAAGACCCGGCCGTGCGCCCGGACATCTACGGCAAGATCGGCAACTCCGGCGTCAACATCGCCTCGCTGGACGACATGAAGAAGCTGTACTCCGGCTTCGACCTGTGCGCGCCCAGCACCTCGGTGTCCATGACCATCAACGGCCCGGCGCCGATCATCCTGGCGATGTTCATGAACACCGCCATCGACCAGCAGGTGGAGAAGTACCTGCGCGCCGACCAGGCGCGCTGGGACGCCGCCCACGACACGATCGAACGCCTGTTCGCCGGCAAGCAGCGCCCGCAGTACAGCGGCATGCTGCCCGAGACCAACGACGGCCTGGGCCTGGGCCTGCTGGGCGTGACCGGCAACCAGGTGGTGGAGCCGGAGGTCTACGAGCGGATCAAGGCCGACACCCTCAAGACCGTGCGCGGCACCGTCCAGGCCGACATCCTCAAGGAGGATCAGGCCCAGAACACCTGCATCTTCAGCACCGAGTTCGCCCTGCGCATGATGGGCGACATCCAGCAGTACTTCGTCGACAAGAACGTCCGTAACTTCTATTCGGTGTCGATCAGCGGTTATCACATCGCCGAAGCCGGCGCGAACCCGATCAGCCAGCTGGCCTTCACCCTGTCCAACGGCTTC
Source organism: Lysobacter silvisoli (assembly GCF_003382365.1). Lineage (NCBI taxonomy): Bacteria > Pseudomonadati > Pseudomonadota > Gammaproteobacteria > Lysobacterales > Lysobacteraceae > Lysobacter > Lysobacter silvisoli. Next base: position 667,723 of record NZ_QTSU01000001.1, read on the forward strand.
ACCATCGTCGAGTACTACCTCGCGCGCGGGATGAAGATCGACGACTTCGCGCCCAACCTGTCGTTCTTCTTCAGCAACGGCATGGACCCGGAGTACACCGTCATCGGCCGCGTCGCCCGCCGCATCTGGGCCCGCGCCATGCGCGAGCGCTACGGCGCCGACCCGCGCAGCCAGATGATGAAGTACCACATCCAGACCTCGGGCCGTTCGCTGCACGCCCAGGAAATCCAGTTCAACGACATCCGCACCACGCTGCAGGCCCTGTACGCGCTGTTCGACAACTGCAACAGCCTGCACACCAACGCCTACGACGAAGCCATCACCACCCCCACCGAGGAATCGGTGCGCCGCGCCGTGGCGATCCAGATGATCATCAACAAGGAGCTGGGGCTGAACTTCAACGAGAACCCCTGGCAGGGCAGCTTCATCGTCGACAAGCTCACCGACATCGTCGAAGAGGCCGTGTACAAGGAGTTCGAGGCCATCAGCGAGCGCGGCGGCGTGCTCGGCGCCATGGACACCATGTACCAGCGCGGCAAGATCCAGGAAGAGTCGCTGTACTACGAACACAAGAAGCACGACGGCAGCCTGCCCCTGGTGGGCGTCAACACCTTCCTGCCCAAGGACCACGGCGGCGACATCGTCACCGAGATCGAACTGATCCGCTCCACCGAAAGCGAGAAGGGCCAGCAGATCGACAACGTCCAGGCCTACCAGACCGGCCGCAACGGCTACGCCGCCGAAGGCCTCAAGGGCCTGCAGGCCGCCGCCCGCGAACGCCGCAACGTGTTCGCCAGCCTGATGGAGGCGGTGCAGACGCACAGCCTGGGGCAGATCAGCCATGCGTTGTACGACGTGGGCGGGGAGTATCGCCGCAACATGTGATTGGGGCTTTTTGCGGGCAACGGCGAATTCCCCTCAATCCCCCTTTTCAGAGGGGGAAGACAAGCAAAGCGGCGACCCTGTGGTTCCCCCCTTTGAAAAAGGGGGGGCTGGGGGGATTTGCTTTACCCTGCAACGTCCCCACCGCAGCCACCCCACATGTCCATCGTCCTAACCGACTTCGCCCGCGCCCGCCTATTCCCCCGCGAGCCGCGCCGCAACACCATCCAGGACATCGGCCCGCAGCAGTTCGAGCGCCACCTCAACGAGCACGCACCGCTGCAGGTGCTCGACGGCTACGCCCCGTTCTGCAAGCTGCACGTGCACCGCAACTGGACCTCCACGCGCTGCCTGACCGTGCCCGTCACCGCGGACAACCGCCACCTGCTGCGCAGCGACTACGAAGCCCGCACCCAGGACGAACTGCCCGTGCTGGTGCGTTGGTTCGAGAACATCGACCCGCCCGTGGCCGATTACCTCATCGTCATCCTCTACAGCCGCGAGCAACTGGCCAAGGAGGGCACCCACACCGACGCCGACTGGGGCGTGGTCGGCTGCATGTACACCGCCGACCCGGTGGAAACCCCGATGGCGCCGATCACCATGATGCGCAACGCCTTGGGCGTGGAAGAGGGCGGCTCCGGCGTGCACCTGGACCGCGCCGCCTACCAGCGCAGCGTCGAGTTCTGGCGCACCCACGCCAACTGGCGCGGCTAACCCCACCCAGCCGCGCCCGGCCTTGGGGTAGCACGCCCCCCACACGCCCGCGCAATCGCCGCCACCCCGATCGCGGCTCACGCCGCTCCTACCCCAAAGCCAAAGCGCTCCGCCGATCTCCCCTGTAGGAGCGGCGCAAGCCGCGACCACGCCACCCAGAGGCCAACGCCACTCCCCCTGTGGGAGCGGCGTAAGCCGCGATCTACCCCACCCGCACCGGCTGCCGCAACACCGTCTTCAACCGCTCCGCCACCGTCTTGCGCGGATCGCTCAAATAAATCTCATGGTGATGCCCCGTAGGCGCCAACCCCTGCGCCGGCAAAACTTCCTCGTGCAAGCGCCGCAGGGTAGGGCCCTCATCGTCGTACGCCCCCACGTGCAAGGTCTGCACCGCCAACCCTTCCTCCAACACTTCCAGGCGCAGCCGCGACAACGCCGGCAACCCCTTCTTCCCGATCGCCTGCGCAATCGCCTGCTCGACCAAAGCCGCCGGCACGAACTCCGGTACCGCGATCATCATCGTCCAGCGCCAGCGGTCCTTGCGCCGCGCCACGAAGTCCGACAGGTCCTCCGCCCACCACAGCCCCTCCAGCGGCGGCACCACATAGTCGCGCCCCAACTCGGCCTTGCTCTTGAACTTCAGCGTGTACGAAGCCGTGTACAACGCCTCCACCGCCGCCGCGTAGTCCGGCGAGGTATTCGGATCGCCCGCGCCGTCGATCATCAGGTACCGCATGGCCGGCATCTCCACCTGCACGAACTTGCCGGCCGGCGCGCTGTACAGCGGCTTCAACGCCTTCTTGATGTCGTACTTGTCCATGCAGTGTTCCTCACCACGTCAGCGACGTGGAGACCCGCCAGCGGTGGTGATAGTCGTTGGGAATCGAACCCTGCCTGATCTCCAAGGTGTAGCCGCAGCCCGACTCGGTCTTGCCCGTATAGCGGAACGCATTGGCCTCGTACTGCTCGTCCGAGCCCAGCAACTCCCATTGCCCGCTATCGCGCAGTTGCTTGATGTAGCTGCGCTTCAACGCCATGACCTCGTCGAGCGTCATCAGCCCGAACCACAAAGTGCAATGCCGCCCCACGCAGCGATAGCCGTCGATCTGCGCGCCCGGCGGCAACGGAACCGCCTCCGGCCACCCAGCCGGGTGCCCCACCACGGCGGCGCCTACCAACGGCCGATCCTCCGGTGGCGCACCTACCTCGGCTTTCGGCCCTACCGAAGCGCAACCCGCCAACACACACAGCCCAGCCGCAGCGATCGCACGCGCGCCACGCCGTCCAAGAAATCCGTTCATCCCTTCCCCCTGTTGGATTCGTCCACTCCAAAGCTTAGCGATGATCCCGCTTCGGGGTAGGAGCGGCGTAAGCCGCGACCACGCCCCCCCCACACCCCGACGCAACCGCCCCACCCATCACACTCCCCAGGACTTCCGCCACAGGCCCACCCCCACCCCCTGGCTATAGTGACCCCACCACCCGCGCAAAGGACGTTGCCGTGATCCGCACCCGTCTTCCGCTAGTCATGCTGCTGGCCGCCGCCACCACCGCCTCCGCCGGCACCCTCCACGGCATCCAGCCCGACGACCTCAACCGCAACGGCGACCCCTGCGTCGACTTCTACGACTACGCCAACGGCGCCTGGCGCAAGCAGAACCCCATCCCCGCCTACATGGACCGCTGGAGCCGCCGCTGGCAATCCGGCGAGGTCAACAAGGAACACGTGCGCGACATCCTCACCGAACTGTCCGCCCGCAGCGACTGGCCGCAGGGCAGTGCAGGGCAGCTGGCCGGCGACTTCTACGCCGCCTGCATGGACGAATCGCGCATCGATGCCCTGGGCAGCCAACCCGTGCAACCCTGGCTGGCCGACATCGCCGCCGTCCACGATCAGGCCAGCCTGCAACGCATGATCGGCCGCCTGCACGACGTGGGCATCGCCGTGCCCTTCGGCCTGTACGCCGGCGAGGACCAGCACGAACCCTCGCGCACCATCGCCCACCTGTACGCCGCCGGCCTGGGCCTGCCCGACCGCGACTACTACTTCAAACCCGAACCGCGCTTCGCCGACGCCCGCACCCAGTACCTGGCCCACGTGGCCAAGATGTTCGAACTGGCCGGCACGCCCGCCGCCGAAGCCAAGGCCAAGGCGCAAACCGTCTTCGACTTCGAAAAGCGCCTGGCCCAGGCCTCGCTGGACAACGTGCAACTGCGCGACCCCAAGCAGCAGGACCACCCCATGGCCTTCACCGGCCTGGCCAAGCTCAGCCCCAGCTTCGACTGGGCCGCCTACTTCAGCGCCGCCGGCGTGCCGCGCGTGGACCTCAACGTCACCCAGCCCGCCTTCCTGCAGCAGTTCGAAAAAGAACTGGCCACCACCCCGCTGCCGCAGTGGCAGGCCTACCTGCAGTGGCACGTGCTCAACACCGCCGCCGACTCGCTGTCCACGCCCTTCGTCGAACAGAACTTCGCCTTCAACCGCACCCTCACCGGCGCCACCGAAATCAAACCGCGCTGGAAGCGCTGCGCCGAACTCACCGACGCCCAACTGGGCGAGGCCCTGGGCCAGAAATACGTGGAAAAGTACTTCCCGCCCGCGGCCAAGGCGCGCATGCAGGACATGGTCAAGAACATCCTGCTGGCCATGGACGACACCATCCGCGAACTGGACTGGATGGACGAGGCCACCAAGCAAAAAGCCCTGGAAAAGCGCGCCACCTTCGTCCCCAAGCTCGGCTACCCCGACAAGTTCAAGGACTACAAAGGCGTGGTCGTGAGCCGCGACTCCGCCTGGAACAACCTGGTCGCCGCCTCGCGCTGGAACGTGGCCGACGCCCGCCGCCAGGTCGGCAAGCCCACCGACCGCAGCCGCTGGGGCATGACCCCGCCCACCTCCAACGCCTACTACAACCCGCTGCAGAACGAGATCGTCTTCCCCGCCGGCATCCTGCAAGCCCCGGCCTTCGACTTGAACGCCACCGACGCCGTCAACTACGGCGCCATCGGCGTGGTCATCGGCCACGAAATCAGCCACGGCTTCGACGACCAGGGCGCCCAGTTCGACGCCCAGGGCCGCCTGGCCAACTGGTGGACCCCGGAAGACGGCAAGCAATTCGCCGCCAAGGGCCAATGCGTGGTCGACCAGTTCGAGGGCTACTTCATCGAACCTGGCGTGCACCACAACGGCAAGCTCGTGCTCGGCGAATCCATCGGCGACCTGGCCGGCGCCAAGCTCGCCTACCGCGGTTACCTGAAATCGCGCGAAGGCAAAGGCCCCGAACCCACCCTGGACGGCTTCACCCCCGAACAACAGTTCTTCATCGCCTGGGGCCAATGGCGCGGCGACGAAACCCGCATCGAAACCCAGCGCAGCATGATCCAGGGCGACCCACACCCCATCGCCAAGTACCGCGTCAACGGCCCGCTCTCGAACCTGCCCGCGTTCCAGCAGGCGTTCCAGTGCAAAGCCGGCGCGCCGATGGTGCGGGCGGAGAAAGATCGCTGCGAGGTCTGGTAAAGCCAGCGGCGCGTAGGCAGGGCAGGCACCCGGCCCTACGACGCACCTGCCCCTGTAGGAGCGGCGTGAGCCGCGATCCCCTCCCCATCCGCCACGCTGGCCGCCACCCCTGCGCAGGGGTGGCAGACCGCCCACCCCAAAATTTGATCTGCCGCACATTTCGGAGCAGCATGCGGCCCTAGGGGTAACACCAGCACGCCATCGCGACCAGGCCTCACCGGGCCTGGCGAACGCACCGTCATCGAATCTAGGGAGGGGGTCGATGCTCTTGGGCACTATCGGTCGGGCCGCACCGCCCGCCACGCGTTCGGCCATCGGCCTCGCGGCCTCCACTTGCCGCACGCGCCCCGCACTCCCTTCGCCTCCGCGCCCCGCCGAACACGGCGGATGGGCGCTCCGCGCCGTTGCCGTCCATGCCTATCGCATCGGCCCGCGCCTCGTTTCCGCCAACACCTCGCCAAGCCCGGCCACCTCGCGCCCTGGGCCCAACGCCACCCTTTAACGCCACTCACTCATAGGACGTTCCATGCCGATCACCCTGCGCAACACCACCCAGTACATCGCCCAGTTCGTGGTGCGCAAAGGCGGCCAGGTCATCGCCCGCCTGCCCGGCATTGAGCCCAACGCGCAGATGGTGGTGCCCACCGAAGGCACCTACCAGGTCACCGCCATGACCATCATCGACGGCAACACCTACACCTCCGCCCCGATGGACGTGACCGGCGCCGTCAGCTTCCTGGCCCAGGTGCTGCAAGTGCGCGAGCAAGGCACCTACGAGTTCGACGTAGTGCAGGGCTACAGCACCCGCCCCGACCAGATGCAGTTCCAAAAGACCACCCTGGCCCCGGTCACCTTCACCATCGACAAGGACGGCGTGCCCATGCAGGCCGTGGTGGTGCCCGACAGCTTCACCATGCAGACGCTGGATATCAGCGACACGTTCTATGTCTATGCGGTCGTGAACGGGGTGACTACCGCTACGGTCAGTACGACCAATCTCAATGCGCAGGTGACGGCGACCAGCGATACCAGCACATTGGAGCAGGGCTACTTCACGCTTGAGATCGGTTGAGGCGGTGCGGGCGCGGCAGGCGGCGGGTAACGCTGCCTGCCGACGCCGCATTCACCGCACGGGACACCTCATGAGTTAACTGACGCTATCTCAATGTGAGTCGCGTGTTTGGGTGCGGATTTCCATGCAAGGCAATTAGTCTTTGATCGAATTTAAATGGGCGCTTCATCATACAAGGGGGGTGTATGGTCATTCGAGTAGATGACGCAGCAGGTGACAAGACTGGGTACGTGGCTATTGGGGCTGCTGCCATGCTCAGTGCTTTTGGTTGGTTCGCCGTTGATCGTTGGCTTCCTGCAGGGGGCGACGGTTCCGCAGTTATTGTGGCAATCCTCAGAACTTTATTCACGCTCCTGCCGGCAATGGCAGGATTCATGATAGCGAATCGTAGGCAGCGGAAAACGCATAGGGCCATTGCAGCCAAGTTGGAGAATCTTCGTGGAAGCATGGTCGAACTTCAAAGAATCAGAGGTATAGAGCATGAGCTCCATACTATTGACCGCCTAGCTAAAGTAGCTCGTGAGGCGGTAAAAAATACCGCGTCTAGCGCAAAAGAACTGTTCAGTGCAATCGAGGTGGTTGATGATCCGCGAGTCAAAGAGCGGCTTGTCGAAAGATACCGATCTCACACCAACAATGTTGTGACAGTCTTGTCAGCCGTTAGCGAGCAAATGGAGGAAAGTGGTAGGTCAATTCATCGCGAACTATCTGCCGAGGACGCAGTTCACATTCTCGAACGCGAGAGAAACAATGCCAATCGCGGCCTGGATTATGCTCGTGAAATCATGGAGCAGCGCGGTATTGCTGACGGAGTTAAGAAATTGATTTTTGCAGCAGAGCAGGCGTCTTTGCAGTTGGAGTTGTCGTCTCTAAAGGCCATTGCGCATGACGAGGAGAGTCAGAATGGCTAAAAGCGACTTCACTAAAACAGGTATTCAGGTAGAGCGGGAAATTCTCGATTTGATCGACTCGGTAGACCGCTCGCTAGATTCTTCCAGTGGCGAATCGGAGAGGAAAGGTCAGTTGGTTTTAACGGCTTTTCTATCTGTGGTTGTATTCTTGAGTGTTTTGGCATTCGAGCATTTAGTGGGTGCCAAGAAAAAGCATGTGGATACCGTGATTGCTGATTCGCAACCGGTAGGAAAGGTTCTAAATGTTAGTGATCTAAGTTTGACCGCGTCTTACTTGGCGAGAATTGAAACAAACGCGGCAGCGGTTCTAGAGACTAAGAATCGGGTTGCTCCATCCATGCTGGTCGATGGGCAAATTGGGGCGATCAAAGACTCGGTTTCAGACGTCAGGCACATACTGGGCATACGAAATCCACCTGCGAGTGACAGTAGAGGTAGCCAGCAATAGTTGGTGACTCCGTGTTTCTTGACTTCCACACGCGGCGCGACTTAGGGCGCCCGCTCAAATCTTGTCGTAACAGTTGAATAGTGTATTTGAATTAATTGAATCATTGAGGAATTGCATCGTGGCTAATATAATCGAAGTGCCTGCTATACAGGTTGATCAATGGAATAGAGAGTTCTTCCTGACCGTCCTAAAGGCTAGAGACCTTGTTGGCATTTCTTATGTTGCGATACGCGGGCAGTCTGACGAGGAGGGGGCGGTACAGCGAATCTTCAACCGCGAACGCCTTGCTAGTTTGCGAAGGTACGCACTGCACAAAGGCGCATATCCAAGCTCGATCGTACTTAATTGGACGGCAGGTGCCGCTCCCGTGTTTGATGAAGGACTCCTTTCCGTTCCAGTCGAGTCGCGAAGCGCGCAGATTATTGATGGTCAGCATCGCGTCGAAGGGCTGAGGGCGGCTATCGAAGAGAGCAATCATATTGGTGACACTGAAATTCCTGTCAGTATTTATATGAATCTTGATACAAGGGAGTGCGCCGATCTGTTTCTGTCGATCAATACGGAGCAGAAGCCTGTTCCCCGCAGCTTGGTTTTTGATCTTTATGGCATTGCAAGTGAGGGATTTGTCGATCCTGCCGCGGTGCGCGCGCGCGACATTGCAATGCATCTCAATGACTCAGAGGGATCTCCCTACTTTAAAAATATCAAGCTTCCCAATCAGCCAATTCGGAAGGGTGGAGTGGCACTATCAACGGCGGTTGCCGCGCTGAAGCCATTGGTTGAGTCTAAGGGGATATTTGAGCAGATTGATGCTTCTGAGCTGGAAGTTCAAAAGAAGATTGTTGAAAACTTCTTCGTCGTTCTCAGGGAGAAGTATGGTGATCGCTGGGAAGATAAAAGTAATGCCTTCATGTTTGCAGCAGGCTTCACAGGTGGAATTGATTTCCTGAAATTAAAGCTAATACCAATTTGTAACAATATGAGTCCTAAGGATTTTTCAATCGGTTTCATTTCGACACTAATTGATCTTCCTAAGGAGAGTTTAGTAAGACAGGATGAAATTAAGGGTGTCGGTGGTAAAGATGCGCCGAAAAGAGTATTTGATCGATTGGTAGATGCGTTCAAGCCGCAGCAGCAGATTTCGACTTCTTTCAAGCTGTAGCCATGCGACAGCACGCGCCTTTATTAATCAGGTCATTTGTCTCGATGCCAGATAATCCTGCGGCCATTAAGGGTTTGGTGTTGACATCGACTCAGGCCGCCAGCTTATCTGCGGCGCTTGAAGAGGACGCAAAAGGAGCCATCTATTCTGCAGTTGTTTCTTTTGCTGATGCTGTATCAGGTTTGCAGAAAGGGTATTTCAGTTGGGCTACCGTTAAATTATATTATGTGTGTTTTTATTTGGCGAAAGCAGCAATTGCTCGAAGAGGGTATTGTGTTTTTTATGTTGGGAAAAGCCCATTCTGTCTGGATGCCACTCCAGGCGCTTCGCCGCAGTCTCGAAGCGGGAATTCACACACGGTGGTTACGAGCTTGTATAAGCATGAAGTGACTGTTGGCGTCCTTAATTCTCAGCCGATAGATGGTGCGCACGCTTTTGACTGGTTAACCTGTAGGAGAGAAGACGTAAATTATAGGGATGTTAGGTTTTCTGATCCTGAGGTTCCGGAGTGGTTTGCGAACGTTGATGCATATGGAGTGCGTAGAATTGTTGGGGATTATTTGTCTGACCCAACTTTGTATGCTTTCGATGCTGCACATGCCATGATCGCTCTGCCGTTAGAGGTGCTGCGCCAAGAGTCGCAATCTCAACTTAAATTTCCAGGTCTTGGTTTGGCTGAAGTCGAAGTCGAAGTTTTGAGGCGGCTCTTTACAGATAAGAGGGGCCCGATTCATCACTTTTCCTTTATCGGTGCGGCATGATTCGTGGTTTTTTCGCGGAAACATGGTTCAGAATGCGCTTCCAGATCATACTAGGGCCGCTTTGCGCTTTCATCGGTGTGCCGCCGGCTAATGGGGAAGGGAAAGTCCACCTTGACCCGGTTTTCAATACGAAATCAGGTGCCCACTTATGAAACATGGCAAGGTGAAGCGCGACCAGAGAGATTGCTGGCTTCATAGGTCAGGCAACCACGATTCGAATCAATGAAGATTTTCCGGACCAGCGTTGCGTGTGACCCGCCCCGGTACCAGTTTTGACGAGACTCAGCGGGCAGTGACTCAGGACGCCTAATGCAGAGTGACGCGGAGACGCTCGAGGGTGCTATGCGTTGGCTTAACGAAATTCGTAGCGTGTCGTATCACGGCGAGTTGATGATTATTTAACAACCGAAGAGGGCAAGTCGATGAGTTCGTCGTCGAGCAAGGAATTAGTATGAGCCATTCCTAATTCACATAGACGACCGACAGCCGGACCGTTTGTTAATTTGTGAGGCCATGTCCATGACGCAGAATGTTTTCATCGATGCGAACAAAATTATTCAATTTGGGCATGCGTTCGACAGCGCGGAAGCCAGCACGCTACGCGATCTAATTGAGGTCGATATTCTTCGTGTGGTGACGACCGATTTGACGATAAGTGAAGTGGCTAAGCGCTTTGCTAAGGTCGAGATGGATAAGCTTCAGGATATCTGCAGGCCGGATCTGCGGGTTCGTGCTAAGAGGTATTTAGATTTAGATATACCAGAGATCGATCGGGATGAGCTGCGAGGGCGCATATTTGAAGAGCATCACGGCCGTGTCGTCCGTTTCTTGCGAGAAGAGCTCAGGGCGCTTGTTCTTAATATAGATTCAGTTTCGCCGTCGCAGATACTTGACGACTATACTCATGGGAGAGGAATGTTTTCTCTGTCAAGTAAGAAAGATCAGTTTCCGGATGCGTTTATCCTCGCCGCGTTGTTGGAGGGTGTGAGCGAGATAAATAGTCTAATTATTCTGTCCGGCGATCATGACTTTCTACCCGCTGTATCTAATGTTGCGCATGTCAAGTTAGTCGAGAACTTTGAGAGGCTATTGGAGGTGCTTGGAGTTGCTCCGGCTGGTGACGAAGCCCTTGATTTGCTGGATCGATTCGAGGCGGAATTCAATGATTCAGTGGGCGAGGCGTTGCAGGACTACATCATCTACTCAGAAGACGTAGAAGATGGCGAGTTGGAAGTGCAGAGCGTCCGTGATGCGACGCTAGACAGGATTAGGGTGTATACATCAAAGAAATCCAAAGGGACATATCTCGTATACGCTAGGGTTAGCTGCAAGGCTGAGGTTTCATTCAATCATCCCGACTGGGAGTCGGCGATCTACGATAGCGAGGATAAAGTTTTATTTCCGTTTGAGACGGTAGAGGGCGAGAAGGAAGTCGATATAGATGACGTCCCTTTTAGCTTTGTATTTGAATACGATCGTGAATCTGACGAGGCGACGATTAGTAATGCCACTGTTCTAGGGGGGGCTTATGTATCGGCGACCTTATATCCGCCCGACTGGTACTAGTAGCTGGGAGGGCGGGTAGGTCTACTCATTCGTGAGCCTCTATTCTTGTTGTCTTAGTCAGCTTGAGTTAGATCAGAGCCTGGATTCGAAGCGCTTCACGAATGCTGTAAGCGAGGTATCGCAGACATTGCAGTACTCGCGAAGTTGGATCAGATCGACTCTTTGGCTGCCGCCTTCGACCTTGCTCACGAAAGACTGCGGCTTGCCCAAAGCCTCTGCGCACGCTGCTTGCGTGAGTCCAGCCGCAATGCGCATCTCGCGCATCATTTTGGTGAGCAGTTCGTTCTCTTTCTTGTATAGCGTGCTCGTAGGCATGCGTGTGGCATCCAAAGACCCACACCGAAGCTATATCCCTATTGCGAATATTCAAAAATCGAATATAATGATCTTGTCGCAGTCTCGCGACTAGAAGGGGATACCCATGCAGAACGGACTCAGCTCTGCGGCAACCACGCTCGACAACTACGTGTTGCCCGCCACCGCCCACCAAGCCCTAACCCAAACCCGCGACCACCTACGCCTGCTCGCCCAGTTGACCGAGCCGCAGGACGAAAACGCGCCCGATCAGCTGTCGATCTCGGCCGAGGCGCTGGCGTATTGCTTCGACCGCTTGGCCGACGATCTGGAGCGCATCGCGGACGCAGCCAGCCCATCAACGGACTAGGGCGTCGTCAGCCAGCGTCGTGTAGGTGCGATCCTGCTTAGATCCGGCTGCGCATCAGCGGGTTTCGGCCTGCAATCCTGCCCTGAGCGTCGCCCGGCCGGGGCCCCGCGGCCGCTCCCAGCCCCTCCCCACGTCCACCCCAACAAGCGCCGCACTAAACCCAAGCCACACGCGGCACACTAGGCCAACGCCAGGGAGGGGCAGGCCATGAACGCCAAGCATCAAGCGCTGTGGGCTTTAGTACTCGCAGCCGCCTTAGCCGGCTGCCAAACCACCGCAACCCGCTCCACCGACCCGGCCACGCAACCCCCGCCGGACCCCTCGGCCCAGGAAGCCCGCGACGCCCTGCTCGAACGCCCCCGCCACAGCGACGGCGCCACCGCACTAGAACCCCCAAGCCCCAACGCCCGCCTAAAACGCGACCGCCTGGCCGAGGCCGACTTCGAACGGGCCACCGCCGGCGCCGACGCGCTCGCCCGCGCCGCGCCCTTCGCCCCGCGCGCCCTGCGCCCCAAGGAAATGGCCGTCCACGCCATCGACGTAGGCCAGGGCGATGCCTTCCTGCTGGAGTTCGCCTGCGGCGCGGCCCTGGTGGACACCGGGCTGCAACGCGGCCAAGCCTCGCGCGACCGGCTGGTGGCCTATGTGGACCGCTTCTTCGACCAGCGCCGGCCCGATTTGCACCGCACCCTGCAGCTGGCGGTGATCAGCCACAGCCACGCCGACCACGCCGACGGCGTGCCGTTCCTGTTCGGCGGCGACCGGCCAGACCCGCTGGCGGTGCGCAATTACCTCGACAGCGGCTACGACAGCGGCGGCGGCGCGCCCGATCAAGTGTTCCTGCGCGATCACGCCCAGCGTTACGAGGCCATCCGCATGGAAGACATCCTGTGGCTGGAAGGCGCCACCAGCGCCGTCATCGACCCGCTGCCGGCCTGCGCCGACGGCGTGAACCCGCAGCTGCGCGTGCTGTGGGGCGGGCTGCCCGGCGATGCGCCCAGCCAGTTCAGCAACCCCAACCACCACTCGGTGGTGCTGCGCGTGGATTACGGCGAAGCCTCGTTCCTGTTCACCGGCGACCTGCAAAGCCGCCAGGGCGCGCTGGACGGCGGCGGCCTGGGCTGGATGCTCGACGACTACGAACGCGACCCCGGCGTGTTCGACGTGGACGCGCTGAAGGTGTCGCACCACGGCGCCGAGAACGGCACCAACGACCGCCTGCTGGCCGCCACCACGCCCTGCCTAGCCTTCATGGGCGTGGGCTCGCCCGACGATCGCGGCAGCGGCACCGCGCACGACCACGGCCACCCCAACCGCAACACCCTCGACCGCCTGATCGGCGCGGTGTCCGGCACCCGCCCGCGCCGCGACGTGTGGGCCTTCGACGGCGCCGACACCGAGCCGCGCAAACGCCAACTCACCAAGGCGCTGTTCGGCACCGCCTGGGACGGCCACTACGTGATCTACGCCAGCGCCGCCGGCCACTGGCGCGTGCTGACCGAACGCGGCGAATCCGTACCCGTGCAATGCCGCTGATGCCGCCCATGCGCGGCGCGCCGCACTGCGCGCAGCGCCCGCGCGCGGGGCAGGGCAGCGCCTAACGCTGCGGCGTTTGCGTGCCGCGCGCAGGCGTGCGCCGCACGCGCCGCGCACACGCCACCGCACTCGCGCGCCACCGCTGCGGGCCGCGGCGCGCACGCGTTTTAACCCAAGACAATTCCGACACCGCCACGCGGCATTTCCCGACTGCGCCGCACGCGCGTTCCCGAAACCATGCGCTGCCGCCGCACCCGCGGCGCGCCATCGTCCACACGAGGAACCGCCCCATGTCGCAAGGAATGATTTCGCTCGACCTCAGCAACGAACAACTGGAGCAGGCCCAGACCGCGCTGAACCAATTGGAAGCCACCCTGTCGGCCCTGATCGCCCTGGACGTCGACGACCGCCGCCGCTTGAACAAGATGGGCCCCAAATCCGAGTACTTCTGCCGCCAGGCCCTGACCGCGCTGGAGCAAAACCCGCAGATCGTCCCGCCCAGCCTGAACCTGCCCGGCGCCCAGGCCGACCTGCGCGCCCTGGACCGCCTGCGCCCGCTGCTGGACCGCCTGCAACGCCTGTCCGAACGCGCCGCCGACACCGAAATGGCCCTGGGCTCGGACCTGATGAACTTCGCCCTGGAGGCCTACGGCCTGCTCAAGGTGTCCGGCAAGAACCAGGGCCTGGACGGCCTGCGCAAGGACCTGTCCGCGCGCTGGACCAAACCCCGCCGCGACCCCGTCACCCCGCCGGCCTGACCTTGGCTGCCACCCGCCGTCAGGCGGGCCGCACCGCGCGCCGCCGCAGCCTTGCGGCGGCGCGTTTGGGCGGTGACGGGCGATAGGAGTAGGGCGGGGCCGTTGGAGCTTACGGCCGCACGGCGTACCTACCCGACAGGCCTTTCATAGCTGTCCGATACCGCCTGAAACCCATCGCCAAGCCGCGCCAAGCTTCCGTCAGCCGTCATCGGCCTGCGCGTAAGCCGTTCCCGCGCTCGGTCAGCCTTATTCGTCTTTCGCTCAGCCGTTTTTCGCCTTCCGCCAGCCCGCCAACGGCTACGTTCAAGCGCTCCCAGCCTGGCGCCAGCCGTTTCCCGCTCACGCACAGCCGTCTTTTTGCTTCGCTTGAGCGTTGCGTTGCTTCACTCAGCGGTCGCAAGCCTTCCGTGAGGCATGCGAGGCTGCCGCGCAAGGATCCGAGGCCTTGCTGAATGTCTTTTTTACTCATCCTGCGTGTCTCAACGGCCGGCCGACGCAGGCGCTCCACCGATTACGCCGCGGAGGGTGTGCCTCAACTAGGTTCAGGGGCGCGGGAGATGCGCGGGCGGGGACAGGTCCTCATCCTCGTCCACCCAAATTATGTTGGGTTCTCCGCTTTGCACGGCGATCTCCGCTTTGCGCAGCAGCTGATCTATCTGGCGTCCGTTGTCGGCATCGGACAGCACGGACATCAGTCCGGCCTCCAGCGACCGTTTGTCGCGGCAGGTCAATTCTTTGCCCGAGAACTTGAGGCTCACAGGAAAGCCCTCCTGGGCCTCTTTCCACTCGCAAAGCGCCAACTGGCCGTTCGGCACTCCTGCAACGGTCAACACTAGGGCGTCGTAAGGAATTTCAGCGGCGGCCTTTCTAATGCTGGCGCTCATGAGCAGGCTGGCGGTCGCGCCCAACCCAATCGCTTCCAGAGGGGCCGGCAGTATGCGTTTGGTGGCCGTCGCCTTAGACAGGCGCAGCCGCTGTCCGGTGGCTTCCGACAGCTGCTTGCTGGCCTCATGGATGACCAGATTGATCGCAAGGAAGTTGGCGTCGGCTTTTTTGGCGGCAGCCACGCCTGCGTTGAGCGCTTTCAAATAATCGGCCATGGTCAGATTCGCTCCAGCGTCGAATAGATCGGCAAGTGGTCAAAGAGGGTCTGGGATTTGGTGAGCTTTCCAGGGAATGTCGGTTTAGGGGTGTAGTCATAAACCTGCCGGGAAATGTTCGCCACGCCCGTATCTTCCTCCCGCAGGTGCCACGGGCCCTCGCCGACGAATTCCGACGAGAACATCATTTGATCGAACAGCCACCAGCTTTGCTGTGGCTCATGGCTGGCAGCGTACTGAAACGTACCGTGAAGCGCGTGATTGGTGCTGCTGGCGTCGTACGGTTGGCCCGTCAAATGCCGCCAGAACGGGTTGTAAAAGTAGTCTTTGCGCTTGGACGCAAAGGCGTGATCGCGTGTGGCGCATAGCACATTGAACAGATTGGTGTCGTAGGGCTCGTCGTTGTAGTCGCCCATAAGCACGAAACGGCCCCAGCCTTCTTGGCGCTTCTGTTCCACGAGATCTCGCAGCGCAGTGGACATCTCAATTCGGGAAACATGGTCCTTGGCCCGCTGCATGCGGCTGGGCCAATGCGAGGCGACGATCGAGATCTTCTCTCCGTTTTGCAGCAACACCGCCTGGATCGCAAAGCCGACCTTGATTTTGCTTTTGGAGCGCATATCGAACGCGGCGAGCTTGCTCGTCAGATCGAATGCCAGCGTGTCGATTTTGTAGAGCAGACACATGTCGAACTGAGCCTGGCCGTCCTTGTCTTGGATGGGGACGATCCCGAAACCCTTGGGCCCGAACTCATTGCTCAGCCGCACAATGTCGGCCTCCGATACCTCGCACAGCCCGAAGAGGTCGGCCCGGTGCGTTTGGATTAGTCCGTTCACTACCGCCAACGCCGCTTGTTGCTTGTCGCCGGACGCTTTGGGCCCCTTCCCAGGACTCAGGCCGGCATTCCACCACATCAATCGCAATTCCATTTGGGCGGCAGATCCTTGGGGGCGATACTCCTCGGAAATGATAAACCGTGTGTGGCGTTCTGCGGCTCCCTTCCAGTGAGGCTGGTTACAATCGGCGGCACGGCGCCCGCGTCGTTGGGCTGGGGCGGCGACTGGGTCGCGGTCGGGCGCTCCGGCCGCCGGGCGATTACCACACGAGGGGACCATGCGGACCGTTTTTTTGATGATCTCGGCGACAGCGCTGCTCGCAGTGACGCCCTTGGCCCAAGCAGCATCGGTCCCGGCCTTCAAATCCAGCTCGCAGGCCGCGCCAATAACGGACAAAGAACAGCGCGAGCGCGACGCGGCCACGCAGTACGCCGTGCGCCGCGAGGCGGCGATCGGGCTGGCTCGGACCACGGACGACCGTGGCGGTGCGCGCAAGGCCTTGGCTGCCGTCATAGCGGACCCGCAGTTCGCCGCGCTGCCGCCGGAGGCGCAACGCGACGTGGTGTCGGCCGCGGCCTGGGTGGAAGCCCGTTCGGGCCGGTACGAAGACGCGGCCGCGTTCTACCGCCGCGCCGTGCAGTTGGACCCCAGCGACCCGGACGATTGGCATCGCCTGTCGATAGCCGAGGACATCAACGGTCGACACGACGAAGCTGCGGACGCGTTGCTGCACATATTGAGGCAATGGCCGCACCTGACCGATGCGATCTCGGGTGGCCACATGGTGGAGCTTATACGCAACCTGCCGGCGGATTCCGAGCGCCGCTTGCAGTTGACGCAAACGCTCTACGACGCCAACTGGAAACGCGAGGAGGAAGAAGCCAGCAAGCTATGGCTGGAACTTGCGCTGATGCGCGCGCAGCGCGGCGAACGGGAACAGGCCAGGGAGGCGGTGGCGCGGGTGGCGTGGCCGTATCCGCTAATGAGCGCGCAGGCAGACCGACGCCTGGACGGCTTGCTACCGGCCGAGCCGGCGTTCGTGGTCGAGTCCTTGCGCCAACTGATCGACCGTCTGCAGGTGCTATCGCAGGACAACCCGCGCAACCTCTACACGCACAACGCCTGGCTAGAGGCCTTGCTGCATGCGGGCCGGAACGAAGAAGTGTTGACCGTCAGCGACGGCATCCTGGCCAAGATCGCGGCGCAGACCGAGCGCGAGCCGGCGTACCACGACAGCGACGACGAGAACTTCACCTTGCTCATCCGGTCGCGAGCCTTGAGCAGGCTAGGGCGACTGGACGAATCCGAGGCCGCGCTCAAGCGCGCGAGCCGGATGACCGAGTACGGCGAGCCGAACGTCGGCCAAAAGCTCAGCCTCGCCGCTTGGTACAACGGCCGGCTGCGCCCTGACGACGCCATCGCGTTAGTCAGGGAACTGGCCGTGATGGCGGAACCTCCCAGCCTGATTCGCCGGGATGTGGTGCTGATGCAGGCGGCGCTGCTTCAAGGCGAGCAGCGCGAGGCGAAGCAGGTGCTCAAGCGCATACGCGAGCACGCAGACGACGATTCGGACGCACTGATGCGGGCGTTGTTGCGGGCCGACCATACCAGCGAGGCCGCGGCGGTGTTCATCGGCCGCCTGCAGGACCTGCGTACCCGCTCCGAGGCGCTCTGGGTCGCGCAGCCGACCCTGGAGTCGGAACCTTTGCCGGGCGATACGGTTTTCCGCAAAAATCTGCAGGCCATGCTCGAGCGGCCCGATGTGAAGGCCGCCATTGAGGCCGTGGGACGGGTGCAGACTTACCCGCTGTGGTGACGGGCTCGATAAGGCTTATCCGGCCTATGCTATAAGCCCATCAACCGTCTTTATCCCCCAGATTCAAAAGGCAGGCATGGCTCGTTACAAGGACGATCGGGCGCGGCGCCCCAGGCGCCACCGTGTATTCATGTGGGGCGCGGTCTTCGCGTTCGCGCTGTCGGGTTGCCAGGGCGCGGCGCAGTCGCAGCCTGCGGCCGAGCCCGCGGCTCCGGTTCAGGCCGTACCGGCCGCCGCACCCGCACCCGCCGCTGCACCCGCTCCCCCCCAAACCCCGCCGCCCCAGGGCAGCCGCAAGTACCGCGATTGCATGACCGCAGCCGCCCAGGACGCGCCGGCCCAGGCGCGCTGCCTGGACGAGGAGCTGGCGTATCAACGCCGCACCCTGGATACGCTGTATCAGGAGCGCACGCTCACCCTGGGAGGCGCGCAGCGACACGCGCTGCAGGTGCAGCAGGCGGCATGGCAGAAAGAAACCGAGCGCCTGTGCGCGGCGGGGAAGGGCGAGCCTGCGGCGGCCGGCGCCGCCGATCCGGTGTGCCTGCTGCAGCGCATCGCCGCTCGCTTCGATGTGCTGGCCGACGAGGCGCCGGCCCCGGTGGCGGTCGGCGTGCGCGGGACGCCCGATGTGCAGGGCCGCCTCGACCTGCAATTGGTCGACACCAAGCTGTCCCTGCGATCGGACGGGTGCGGCGGGGTGCGGGCGCTGGTGTGCGACAACGCCCGCTTGCAGGTGAGCGCGTCGACGTTGGAAGCGCAGACCTTGTCGCTGCCGCAGGTGGTGTTCGCGCCGAAGATGCAGTCCGGCGACTCGGCCTATTGGGGCCCGCTGTCGTCGGGCTTCGTCCAGCGCTGGTACAGCTTCATCCGGACGGACATCAACGACGACGGGCGCCTGGACCTGATGGTCTGGACCGGTTTCGACGGGTCTTACGGCGATCCGTCCTACACCTATTACCTGTACGACACGGGCAGCAAGCAACTGGTGGAGAACCGGGCCCTGGCCGAGCTGACGCGCGGGCATACGCTCTCGCGCATCGCCGACGGCCGGCTGTACCTGTGGTACCGCAGCGGGCCCTGCGAGCGCGGCGAGAAGACCATCGACGCCAGTGGCGCCGCGCCCAAGATCGCCGAGAGCAAGGATTACAGTACCTGCACTAAAGCCGGCCAGTAACATCGGCCAGGGGGCGCGCGCCGGCAACGGAGCGCGGTCCGCCAGGAGTTCCAGAACACAAGGAGAGAGACGTCATGAGCGACGGATACGGGCCCAGCGCCGCTTCACCGATCAGCCGCGATCAGGCGGTGCGCCTGATCGTGCGCACCTGCATCGAGGAAGGCATTACCGACCAACGGCAGATCGCCTACGTGCTGGCCACGGCCGAGCACGAGAGCATGAACTTCACCAAGCCCGAGGAAGACTACGGCCGCCAGCAGGCGGCGCGTTTGGGCTACCAGGGCGGCGAGGAGTATTTCGGCCGCGGTTACGCGCACCTCACGCACCGCGACAACTACCAGCGCCTGGGCGAAGCCCTGGGGCGCGGCAGCGATCTGGCGGATAACCCCGCGCTGGCGGCCGATCCGGAAGTGGCCTCGCGCGTGCTGGTGCGCGGCATGCGCGACGGCCTGTTCACCAACCAGCGCCTGGACCAGTTCATCACCGCCGACAACGCCGATTACACCGGTGCGCGCGCCATCGTCAACGGCAGCGACCGCGCGGCGCACATCGCCGGGCTGGCGACCGGTTGGGAAGGCCGCGTGGCCGATCTGGTGACCTCGGTGCAGCGCGACGGTGTGGATTTGACCCCGGCGACCCCGGCCGCCACCGACACCACCCTGCGGCGCGGCGACGCCAACGCGCGCGCGTTCGAAGCGCAGCAGTACCTGGCCGCGTTGAACGTCACCAACAACGCGGGCCGCGCGATCGCACCGGACGGCGATTTCGGCCCCTCGACCGAGCAGGCCGTGCGCAACTACCAGCGCACCGCCGGCATCGACCCGCAGACCGGCACCATCGATCAGGCGTTGATGGACCGCATGCGCGGCGAAGTGCTGCAGGCCGATCCGAATTTCCGCCTGAAGAGCATCACCGACCTCTACGGCCCCTTGAACGACCGCGTTCTGAACACCGGCGACCGCGGCGACCCCGTGGCCGACCTGCAAGGGCAGCTGCGCGGGCTGGGCTACCGCGACAACGACGGCCTGCTGGACGTGACCCGCCGCTACGACGCCAATACGCTGGCGGCGGTGCGCCGGTTCCAGCGCGACGAGAACATCGAGCCGGCCAACGGCATCGCCGACGAACGCACCCGCGACGCGATCAACGCGCGCGCGGTGGAGCGCGGCCTGCCCGAGGCGGCCGAAGCCGTGCGCCGGCGCAATGAAGCCGCCGCCGTGCCCGCGCAGCAGGCTCCGGCGCCGCAGACGCCCGCCGCCGATCCGCCGGTGACCGCGCCGGCCGATCAGCGCCAGGGCGCGCTGCAACCCACCGGCGGCAGCAGCACCTACGCCTCGCTGTTCCCGCAGGTGCTGGGCCAGGTGCACGGCGCCGAGCGCGAGCGCGGCATTCCGGCCGGCACCCACAGCCAGAACCTGGCCGGCGTGCTGACCGTGGCCAGCCTGCGCGTGGACATCAACCCCGACCGGGTGGAACTGAACAACGACGGCTCGCGTGCGCGCGCGGTCGAGGTCAGCCGGGTCAACGATCATCCGGCCTTCAACCGCAGCACCGAGGCGGTGCACACCGCCGCGGCGGTGAACGTGCCGCAGCAGCAGAGCGCAGCCGAAGGCGAGCGCGTGGTGGCCGAGCGCGAGCTGGCCCAGCGCACCGCCACGCAGACCCAAACCCAGACCCAGGGCACCGGGATGCGGATGGGCTGAGCGCGGCCGGCGCGCTACCGGGGTGACGCCGATGGCGTCGCCCTGGGACAATGGCGCTCCCCCCGAATCCGCCGCCTCCATGCTGTTCTTGCGAGTCGCCCTGATTTCGCTGCTGATCGTGCTCAGCACCGTGCTGCACGTGGTGCCGCTGCTGCTGACCGCGCTGATCAAGGCCCTGCTGCCGTTCAAGCGCCTGCGCCTGGCCTGCAACACCGTGCTGACCGGCATCGCCGAGAGCTGGATCGGCGTGAACAGCGGCCTATGGGACCGTTTCACCCGCACGCGCATGCACGTGCGCGAGGAGGCAGCGCCCGCGCTGGATGGCCATTACCTGGTGCTGGCCAACCACCAGAGCTGGGTCGATATCCTGGTGCTGCAGAAGCTGTTCAACCGCCGCGCGCCGTTCATGCGTTTCTTCCTGAAGCAGGAACTGTTCTGGGTGCCGCTGCTGGGGCTGGCCTGGTGGGCGCTGGATTTCCCGTTCATGCGCCGCTACACGCCCAAGCAGATCGCCAAGCGCCCCGAACTGGGCGGCCGCGACATCGAGGCCACCCGCCGCGCCTGCGAGAAGTTCCGCGAGATCCCCGTGTCGATCATGAATTTCGTCGAGGGCACGCGCTACACCGCGGACAAGCACGCCGCGCAGGGCTCGCCGTACCGCCACCTGCTCAAGCCCAAGTCCGGCGGCGTGGCCTTCGTGCTCGATGCCATGGGCGCGGGCCTGGACGCGATCCTGGACGTGACCATCGCCTACCCGGGCGGCGCGCCCTCGCTGCTGGACCTGATCGCCGACCGCATCCCCGAGGTGCGCGTGCGCGTGCGCCAGCGCGCCATCCCCGCCGAACTGCTGCGCGGCGACTACCAGAACGACCCCGAATTCCGCACGCGCTTCCAGCAGTGGATGAACGCCTTGTGGAGCGAGAAGGATGCGGACATGGCGGGGTTGCTGGCGGATACGGCGCAATCCTAGTGTGTGGCTGGCGTGCGCCGATCGCGGCGTAGCGCACAAGCGCCCAGCAGGCAGAACCAAACCCCGTGCGCCCCGACGACGGCGGTCATCCCCGCCACATCCAGCGTCAGCACGCCACCTGCATACGCCGCTACGCACAGCGCGCCGGCGACGATGCCGTAGGCGCCGCACAGCCGCGCGAGGCGACCGGGCCCGTGGATCAGCCTGGCCGACCACAACAGGATCGCGAGCGATATGAAGACGGTGCCGAAGCCGGCCAGCGCCTGATTCGCCGAGTAGGCCAACAGCACAGGCGGCAATGCCTCTTGCGCCGACGACACCGCAGGCAGGGCCCGGCCCAGATACGCGCCGGTGACGAAACCGCTGACCAGCGCCGCACCCAGCATCGCGCCCGCGCCGATCGCGTACAGGCGCGCCGCCAACCAGACCCAGCCGCTGGCCGGCCACAAGCGGGTGAGGTAGGCCAGCGACAGCCATTGCGCGACGACGAAGCCGATCATCGCCAGGTGCACATGCAGGCTGAGCGACGAAATCGCGGCCAGGCTATGCAAGCGTGCCTGCGCATCCGTGCCTTCGGCGGCGGGATGGAAGGCCATCGTCAAGGCGCTCAAGGCGCCGGCGGCGATCAGCACGAAGGCGGGCAGGCGGGTGTGGCAACGGGGCGGCGTGCCGGCGTTCATCGGGCTCTCCTGGGCGCGTGATCGCACGCTAGCGCCGGCCCGGCGGGAGTTTCCGGACAATCCGGCCCCACTGTCCGCCGCGCTTCGTGGGAGGATTCGGCCATGACCCAGGCCGATCCCAACGAAGACCCGCGCCGGCGCCGCACCCGCCAGGACCTGCTGGCGGCGTTCTTCTCGCTGGTGCTCAGCCGCCGCTACCACGAGATCCGCGTGGCCGACGTGCTGGAGCGCTCGGGCGTGGGCCGTTCGACCTTTTACGAGCACTTCGGCAACAAGGACGCGCTGCTCTCGGCCAGCTTGGAGGGGCCGTTCCAGATTCTGGCCGGCCTGGTCCGAACGGATGCCGACGCGCAGCGCGTGCAGGCGATCCTGGAGCACTTTTGGCAGAACCGCGCGCTGGCCCGCAGCCTGTTCCAGGGCGCGGCCTTGCGCATCGTCCGCCGCACCCTGGTCGAACACGTCGAAGCCGCGCTCAGTCGCGATCAACGCAGCCGGCTGCGCATCCCCGTACGCCTGGCCGCCAGTTCCCTGGCCGACGGTCTGTTCTCGCCGATCGTTGCCTGGCTGTCCGGCGAGGCGAAGTGCAGCGCGCAAGACCTGGCCCTGGCGCTGCAACTGTGCGTGGCCGCCTCGGCGCGCGCCTTGCAGGCCGGCCATGCCACCCACTCGAATTCCGGTGACGCCCCATGAAGATGCAACGCCTGGTGCCCATGCTGCCGGTCGGCCACATGCCGACCAGCGTGGACTTCTACCGCAAGCTCGGCTTCGAGGTGGAAAACCGCAACGACGCCTGGCGCTGGGCCATGCTGGTGATGGACGACTGCCGGGTGATGGTGGACGAGTCGATCAACCAGCCGCCGGACGCGCCGCGCACCGGCGTGCTCTACCTGTATCCCGACGACATCTTCGCCTACCACCGCGAAGTGCGCCGGCGCGGCCTGGACCTGCCGCCGATCTCGCATCCGTTTTACGGTATGAGCGAATTCCGCATCGAGGATCCGGATGGGAATCGGTTGTGGATCGGGCAGAAGACGGATGAGGTGCCTTAACGTTTGGTGGTCAAGGCTGCGCCTCGATGCGGTTTCTTCAAGATCGAGATCGATCGACCCAAGAAGGCGGTGACAGGGGCGGCTGCATCGGCCTTGGCCGCTACCGCTCCACCTCGGAAAAATAGGTCCAAGCCCCCGTGCCGCTGCGCGAGTACATCTTGCGCAGGCTGCCGCCCAGGGGCGAGCTGGCCGTGCGCACCACGTCGCAGATGCGGTCGCCGTCCATGTCGCGCAGTTCCAGTTGGGCCAGCATCTGCGGCTGGGTGTTGAGGTAGCGCCACTGCGGCTGTGCGGTGGAGCGTGCCCACCAGGTGACGCCGGTGGTCATGAACTCGTCCAGCGTGCCGTCGCCGTCGAAGTCGCAGCGACCCAGCCGGGTGGTGGGGTCGGCGATGCCGTAGCGGTTGTTGGGACGCACCTGGATGGGCCGGGTGATGTCGCCGTCGGTGTCGCCGTTCTGGGCGATGGCGCTGCCTTGGCTGCCTAGCCGGAAGGCGTTGCCGTCGACCACGGCCTTGTCGGTGGGGTTGCCGCGGATCTTGATCGCGTAGCCGGCGTCGTAGAGCACGGTGTTGCGCTCGATCAGCATGGTTTCTCCGGCGATGCCGCAGCAATAGTCGCCGCCCAACACGGTGGAGTCCTCGCCGTGCATGTCGATCTGGTGGGTCTGCCAGCAAATGCTGATGAGGCTGTCGGTGCAATGCCGGCCGCCGCCGGACAGGATCAGGTTGTCGCGCGCGGTGTAGCCGGAGTAGTCGCCCGCACCGTTGCTGCTGTCGCCCGAGATGGCGTGGCGGTTTTCGTCGAAGGCGTTGCGTTCGATCAGGGCGTAGGCGCCGTAACCCACGTTGACGCCGTAGCCGAAGCCGGCTCCGTGGCGGTTGTGGTGGATGTGGTTGTTGCGGATCTGCAGCGTGGTGCGCGCGTTGGTGAGGCGGCCTCGGGTCGTGCCTGGCGCGGCGGCGTCGCGCACGTCGATGGCGGCGCCGCTCCAGTGGAAGATCTCCATGTTGGAAATCTCGATAGCCTCGATCGGCGGGTGATCGGAAAACGGCACGATGCGGATGGCCGTTTCCTTGCGGTCGCCGTTGGCCAGGTAATCCGTGGGCCCGCGCAGGCGGAAGCCGGACAGCGCGACGCGGTCGCCGCGCACGTCGAATAGGGCCAGATTGCGGCGTTCGTCGGTCACGTAGATCAGCGGGCCGGGGCGGCTCAGGCTGCGTTCGCAGCCGGGCGAGGCGATGATCGAATGCCCGCTGAGGGTGAGCTGAGAGAGGCCGGTCATGTCGATTTCCACGCCGCAGCGCAGCTCGATCGTGCGCACGCCTTCGGCGGCGACGGCAGCGGCGAGCAGTTTGGCGGGGGTCGGCGTGTCCGGCGCAATGACGACGCGCTCGGGGTAGGTCACCGCCACCTGCGCCGAGGCGCTGGTCTGCGAGCGCACGCCCAGCCGCGTTTGGCTGACCACCAGGTGGTACTGGCTGTTCGCGGAGGGTGCGACCTGCCGGCTGCCGTTGCGGCCGACCAGGGCTCCGGCCACGGTGATCGAAACGCCCGTGCAGTGGCGCGGCACGGTGACTGCCCAGCTGAGCCGGCTGGATTGGCCGTACAGCACGGTGGCCGGGCTGGCGGTCAGGCGCAGCGAGGCCTCGGTGATGCAGGGCGAGGGTTCCGCGTCGCGATCGGGCCCGCTGCGTTCGCGCGCGCCGACGCTGCCCAGGGCGGCGAGCGAGAGCAACAGGCAGGCGGCCGTGGTGCCCAGGACCCTATTCGGAAAGCCCGGCATCCTTGCGTGAGGTCCCATCGACATGGCCGCGTCCTGGCGTGAAGGTTGTCCTCGGCTAACGCGGCGGCTCAGCCGTGGCGGCCAAAATGAAAGTTGGGGTAGGCCGGTGCCGGCGCCGTCGCAAGTTTGGTTTGGCGATAGCCAGGTGCCGCACCGCTGGGCAAACTCCTGGCTGGTTCTTTGGTTTGGAGGCTGGGCCCATGGGCGAATCGTTGTTGGACAAGCACGCTCCCGCTACCGAGCACGACGAGCGCATCGCCGCCATCCTGGCCGCGGGCGTGGCCGCGTCGCTGAGCCCGGTGGGCACGCAGCCCGAGCTGGCGGCGCGGGCGGTGCGGATTTATCGGGAAGTGTTGGGCAAGTTGCGCAGCGATTACGCGTAAGCAGGCGTCGTCGTCATCTGTTTATGCGGTCTGTGGGAGCGGCGTGAGCCGCGGTTGCGACCTCGCTGGCCGGTGTGGTTTCAGCTTGGATCGCGACATCCATCGCGGCTCACGCCGCTCCTACAGGTAGGCGCTAGTCGGCAGCCTTATCGGGCAGGCGGGTGTCGATGGCGATCCAATTGGTCTCCCAGGTCTTGCCGCCATCGGCGGAGAAGGCCTGCTCGAAGCGCGCCGAGTCGCGGCCGACTTCGGAGATGACGAAGCGCACCAGCACCGCGCGGCCGTCCAGCTCTTCCAGACTGTAAAACTCGCCGCGGCCGCCCTGGAAGCCACCGAACTGCGGGCGGGTGAGCAGGCCGTTCTTCAGGCTGGCGTAGTTGAGCGACCACTGCCGCGTTTGCGGGTTGTACAGGCGCAGGCTGGTGCCGTGGATGCGGCCGGCGGGGCCTTCCACGCGCAGTTCGACCAGGTTGGCGCGCCCGTCCATGAGCGGGAGCACCACGCTGGTGCCGTCGTATTCGGCCCATTCCTGCTGGCCGGACAGCGGGTTCAGCAAGCGCCGCACCTGGGTGCGCCAGCGGCCGAATTCCCAATCGAAGTCGTGCTGGCCGTCGTGGCCAGTGGCTTGCTGAGCAGCTTGCGGCGCCTGCGCGGAAGCGCTCACGGCCACCGCCACCAGCAGGCAACCCAGCATGAACCCGTATCGCAGCGCGTTTTGCATCGTCGGCATCCGTCTCGCATGATGGCCGCCACAGTGCTGGCGCGAGGCCGCCATGAGCAAGAACGCACCTGCAGGTAACCGTGACCGGTCCGATCCGCAGCAGGCCTGCCCCTTGGCGGCCGCGTTCGGCGCGGTCGGCGGGCGCTGGAAGCTGACCATCCTGTATTGGCTGGCCCACGGCGAATTGCACTTCGCCGGGCTCACGCGCCGGGTCGCGCCGATCTCGCACAAGGTGCTGACCCAGCAGCTGCGCGAGTTGCAGGCCGACGGCCTGGTGCAGCGCCTGCCCACCGGCGCGGTGCCGGCGCCGGTGATCTACCGCCTGACGCCGTACGGCGAGACCTTGTTACCGCTGATCGAGAGCGTGCGCCTGTGGGGCGAAGGCCACTTGCGCCGCGGCGCCGGGCCGGTGGCGCGGGTTTGCGCGGAGACGGTGAGCCCGCGGCACTGAGTCGGGTGCGCGCCTGAGTCCGTGTCTCCGCGCGCGGCGGCGCTAGCGCGACGTTCCTGCGCGCGCGCCGGTCACGTGGCCTGCTTGCGGTGCACGCGCGGCCCGGGAGCCGACGGCGGCGCGGATGCCGACGATGCCGATTCCGACGATGCCGATTCCGACTGAGCGGATTGCGACGGTGATGATTGCGCCGCGGTGGGTTGCGCAGGCTCGTCCGCACCGCGCGATTCGCGCTTCCTGGCGTCCTTTTTCTTCCTGTTTGCGCTTCTTGGCCAGTTCGCGCTGGCGTTTCTCGAAGGCGTAGTTGGGCGTGGGCAAAGGCGGTCTCCGTGCGAGTCAGCTAGAGGATTTGGATTCGGCGGTGTCCGCAGGCGCGGCGGCCTCGGCGTCGGTACCGATGCGGCGCAGCGCGCGGGTAATGCCGAGCACTTCGATGCGGCCGCCGGCGCGGTGGAACGCTTCCAGATCGGCCGCCAGGCGCTCGTGGGTCAGGCCGTTGCGATCGGGGGGCTTGCGCGACGAGAACGCGTGGCCGGTCTTGGGCGGCGCGGCCGGCGCGGGCGGGGTCGGGGCAGGGGCGGGCTTCTTCGGGGACGGCATGGGAGCTCCGGTCAGTACAGTCTCAGCGGGATGCCGCGAGCGTTGCGGTCGGCGTAGTCGGCGCGCACCTCCAGGCAATAGGGGCCGGCCATGGCGAAACGGCGGCAGACCTGCGGGCGGGAGTGGTAGATCGAGCACTGCATGCGCGTGGCGTCCACCGCCACGCACCAGCCTTCCTCGTCGCGCGCCATCACCTCCAGGCCGGCGGCGGTACGCGCCGACAGATGCGGGGGGATGCGGTCTTCCGGCTGCAGCACCACGGTCAGGCGGCAGCAGACGGCGTCGCAGCGGCCGCAATCCGGCGCCGGGGCGGAGGCGCCCATGGCCGGGGTCTGCGGCGGCACGAGCGGCGGAGGCGTATTGGGTCCGGTGGACCCGGTGATCGGCATAGGCGCTCCCGTGGGGGCGTCGCTCCGGGCAGGAGCGCAAACGCGGAAGGGAAGCGCAGCGAGCGACGGCGTTAGCGGTCGGACGGGACGCACGTGGCAACGCAGTGCTGCCCCATCCTACGCCATTGCGGCCGCGGGTGCTTAGCCGCGGCCGTAGCAACACCGCTGGCGCCGTCGCTGCAGCGCCTTACGGCGAGTTGCCGGATCGCGCGGGGCGCTGGCGGGAGCGACCGTGCGCCGCGGGCGCGGCTGTTACGGCCGCTGGAACGAAAAGACGGATGAGGGCTATGCCTGTTGGATGTTCGTGAAGAACCGCGCCCGGCAATCCGACGCCGCGTTAACCGCCAGGGCATCAAGGTCGGCTACAGCAGGATCGCAGGAAACAGGCGCGCTCAACGCCACAGGAGCATCCGATGCCGCTGAAGGTGATGGCCCAATTGGCGTTCGATGGCGACTGCCGGCAGGCATTCGAGTGGTATGCCGAGGTCTTCGACGGCGAGATCGCGGTAATGAACTCGTTGGGCGGCACGCCTGGCGTTCCGCTGCCGCCGGGTTCCAAGTCGGCGGCGCCGGAATACATCCGCTATGCCGAAGTCCGGCTCGGCGACAGTGTCTTGCTGGGCAACGACGTGCCGGCCGACGAGTTCCGCCCGATGCAAGGTTTCAACGTCGCCCTGCATGCCCGCAGCGTGACCGAGGCCACGCGCCTCTTCGAGGCTCTGGCCGAGGGCGGTCGGGTCCAGGCGCCGCTGACGCGCATGCCGTGGGCGCCGCGCTTCGGTCAGCTGGTCGACCGCTACGGCACGCCTTGGCTGATCCTGGCCTTGGACGAGTAGGGCGCGGTGGCGCGGGCGTTGTCCTTACGTCGTGCTTACCGGAGTTTCACAGCACGCTGCTCGGCTGGCGCTTCAAATGCCTGCGTTGGATTCGCTACCGGGAGCACGCCATGAAGCGCCACCGCTTCGCCGCCGCCTTGACCTTGCTGCTGCCCCTCTCAGCCGCCGCCGCGGTCATCACCGTCAGCGGCCAAGGCCAGAGCTACGACCCCGGCATCGCCTTGCAAGATGCGCGTGCCGACGCGGTCAGCCAATGCGCCGCGCAAGGCGGTACCCCGCTGGAGGAGATCTACAACCACGTCACCCGCGCCAACCTGTGGCTGGCCAGTTCGATCTGGCGCTGCGAAGTGCCGTGAGCTAGGCGCGGCTAGCGCTTGCTGGCCAGCACGCCGTCCAGCGCCAGTTCGGCCTTGAAGCCGGCCTTCTCCAGGCGCTTGGCGACCTCGCGCGGCACATCGCGGCCGCTGGTGAGTTTGTTGGGGCTGCCGGTGTAGTGGAACAGGCGGCCGCCGCGGCGCAGCACGCGCGCCAGGTGATCGTAGAACACCTGCGAGTACAGCTCGCCGGCGATGCCGAAGCGCGGCGGGTCGTGCAGCAGGGCGTCGAAGCTGGCGTCGTCCAGATGCGCGATGGCCTGGGAAACGTCGCCATGGGTCAGCTGCAGGCGGCCGCCGCTGGCGGGTGCGTCGGGGTCCGGCGACCAGGGGTTGAGCGTGCGCAGCCACAGCACGCTTTCGTTCTTTTCGAACGACTGGATGCGGGCCGCGCCGGCGTCCAGGCAGCAGGCGGCGAAATAGCCCAGGCCGCCGCAGGTGTCGAGCACCGCCTTGTTGCGCGGTTCGATCAACGCGACCTTGCGCCGCGCATCGTCCAGGGGCGAGGCCTTGGAGGTGGGCAGCATCTTGATGCCGTCGATCTCGAAGGTGGGCACGCCCCAGTCGGTGGGCACCAGCTTGATCAGCGAGCCGGCGTAGCGGGAGATCGGCGCGTAGTCCTCGCCGTCCCAGTAGTAGAGAGTGCGGTCCTTGAGCTCCGGTGGATAGGGGTAAGCCAGATCGCGGTACTGCCAAGTCTGTGCGTGCAGCGGGACTTCGCCTTGTGTGCGGCCCAAGTCCATGGACCCGCTCCAATGAGCGGCGCCGGCCTGGCGTGCGGCATGCAGGGCCAGGGCCAGCGGGCGGGTGAGCAGGGGACCTGTGTAGTGGGGCACGGCGGAAGACGGGGATAGGGGCCGTCAGGATAAGGGCTGGGCGTACCGCATGCAGCGCCGGGCGCTACCTGTCAGGTAATCGCAGAACGCTGGAGCGGATCGCATTGTGGTCGCCAGCCTAAGGCAGGGGTGTTCACGATGAATTACGCATTCGCACGGTTGTGGGTCCTGGGCGTGCTGACGGCCGCCAGCGGTACGGCCGCGGCCCAGGCATCGGATTACCTGCGCACGGTGTTCGAAAATCCGCACGTGCGGGTGGTCGAACTGCTGATGCCGGTGGGCGCCAGCCTGCCCGGTCATGTGCAGCCTCCCGGCGTTCGGATCAGCGCGGGCAAGGCGCGTTTCCGCCTGGTGGCGTCGGACGGCTCGGCGCAGGTGCTGGACTACGATCCGGGCCAGATCCAGTGGGTGGGCGAGCCCGAACGGCGCACATGGACCGCGGTGGCGGGCGAGGCGCATGTGTTCTTCGTCGAGGTCAAATCCGCCGCGACCGGAACGGTACCGGCCGAGCCGGCGCTGGCGGCCGACCACGCCAGCCGCATCGACCCGGAGGGACATCGCGCGGTGATCGACAACGCGCACGTGCGCGTGCTCGACGGCTTCGGTCCGGCCGGTGCGGTCAGCCCGCCGCACAGCCATCCGCCGACGGTGCTGGTGAGCCTGAGCAAGTCGCGCTTCCGCGTGACCATCGATGGCCGCACCCGCGTGTTCGATTTCGAGCCGTACCTGGTGCGCTGGAACAACCACTTCACCCACCAATGGACCTTGCTGGCCGGCGAGCCGCGCGTGGTGATGGTGGAGCTGAAGTCCGCCGACGGCGATCCGGCGTACAAACGCAGGCGGCGCTGACGCTGTTCACGGCCAGGCCGTGCCGGTTCGGCGTTGAACCGTGCGCTCGAGCGATAGGCGCTGCCTACAATAGGCGTTTGCCGCGGGCCTGCAGGCCGCGGCCTACGCCAACCCAGGAGCCGTACCGCGTGCCCAAGCTTCGCGTCATTACCCTCGCGCTGTCCTTGTCCCTGGCGCTGTGCCAGACCGCCGTGGCCAAGCCCCATGGCAGCGCCGAAGACCAGGCCGCGATCCGGCAGGTGCTGGAGCGTTTCATGAGCTCGCTCAAGCACAAGGACAAGGCCGCCTACATGAGCCTGTTCTTCTCGGACAAGCCCGAGGACATCACCTGGCAGTTCGTGTCCGAGGACACCCGCCTGGAGCACATCCGCAAGACCAAGCCCGATGCGATCAAGGCGCGGCAGATTCCGGGCAACAACTTCGTCGCCCTGATCGACGGCGCGGTGGCCGCGCCGCATCAGCAGGAGGAGCGGTTCTCCAACGTGCGCATCGACACCGACGGCGAGATCGCCTCGGTCTCGTTCGACTACGTGTTCCTGTCCAAGGGCGAAAAGCAAAACTGGGGCAAGGAGATGTGGCAGCTGGTGCGCACCGAGCAGGGCTGGAAGATCATCTCGGTGGTCTACACCATCCGCGACCGCTGGACGGCCGAAGCCGCGCGCTGAGCGCGAACGTCTCGCGGCCGCCGGGGAAGGCGGCCGCGATCGAGCCTTTGGTGCCTTATATGCCCGGCATGGGCAGGCACTCCATCACCTCGACCCCGTCGCCCGGGAAGATGGTGAAGTGCGGGTGGTTTTCGAACAGCTGGGCGGCGGCCTGGTGCGATTCGGCCTGGACCACGGTGTAGGCGGCCAGGGCGTTGCGGATGTCGGCGATGCCGTCGGGGCCGATGCGCTTGGTGGTGCCCAGCGGCGCGCCGTGGTCGACGATGGCCGCGGCATGCTCGGTGACCCACTGCTGCCAGGCCTGCATGCCGGCCTGTTCGCGGGCCTGGCGCGTGGCCGGGTCCAGCGTCTTCCAGGTATCCATGGACGCGGGCGAGCCGGTGAAAATGGCGAGGTACTGTTTCATCTGCGGTGCTCCTTCTAGCTAACGAGAGGCGTTGGGGGGAGCAGAGCCGGCCGCGCTCAGCGGTCGCCTTCTTTCTTCATGCCTTTGAGCAAGGCCACGATGGCCATGGAGTGGCCGTGGCCCAGGTCGTAGTCCTGCTTCAGCCAGGCGATGACGTCGCCGGCCTTGATCCCGGGCAGCAGGCCCTTGGCGTTGGAATAGCCTTTCTGGGCGGCCATGGCGCGGAATTGGGCGGGGGTCTTGCCGGTCTTGGTCTGGATGGAGTCGAGGTAGGCCTGGAACGACATCGGACAGCTCCTGATTCGGGGTGGCGAGCGCCCGCAGCGGGGCTCTTAACCAGGCGACGAACGCAGGCGGCCGGAATCGACACGGCCGGCAAACATTTTTTTTCGGCGCCCGTTGGGCCTCAGGCGGCCGGCGGTGGCGCGGCGTAGTGGGCGCGCATGAATTCGGTGAACGCGCGCACCGGCGGCGCGAGCTGGCGGGCGTGCGGGTAGACCGCATAGTAGTGGCGGCGCCCGGCGTGGTGGCCGGGCAGCACCCGCAGCAGCCGGCCGGCGGCCAGGTCGTCGCGCACGGTGGGGGCGGTGAAGGCGGCGATGCCCAGGCCGGCCAGGGCGGCGGCGCCGAACAGGGAAGAGATGCGCATGGAAAAGTCCTGGTGGGGGCGGGCGGCCATGGTGCTGGCCCGGGCCGGCAGGTCCCAGACGATGGGGCGAACAGCGCCTGTGCGGCCGGCGCACAGATCCGGGCGCAGCCGACGAGAGGCGAACGCCGGCGCGGTGCGGATGCTTAGCATCGCCGGCATAGCGGCAGCGGAAGCCGCGACGGTCACGGATGCGAGCCAGGCAAGGAGAACGCCATGAGCGGTAATGAGCGGGTGACGGGATGCGTCCAGGGTCGGCCCGACCTGGAGCGCCTCTGCGGACAGGCATGGGTAGCGATCGTTCTGTTGTCCGTTACGGCTCCCGCCGCCACCGAACCGGTCACCCAACCGGCGCTACCGGGGCAATGCGTCGATGCCGGCGATCCCGCCCGCGGCGGGTCGCTGACGCTGGCCGCGTGCAATGGCGCCCCGGGCCAGAACTTCCAGTTCGATCGCGACAGCGCGACGCTGCGCTTGCCGCAGACCACGCCCGTGCGCTGCCTGGACCTGGAGCAAGCGCCGCGCAACGGCGTCGCCGTGCAAACGCGCGAGTGCAACGGCAGCGCCTCGCAGCGCTGGGCGTTTCCGTTTGACGGCCGCCTGCGCCCGGTGGGCGTGGACCCGAACAAATGCCTGACCCACGGCACCCGCCCGGGCAAACCGCCCACCGGTTGGGTCGCCGATGTCGAGCTGTTGGATCCGGGCTGCGAGTTTCCGGAGGTGGGCGGCGGGGGCTTCTGCCAGCCCAGTTACGCCATCCATTTCGAGATGAGCCTGGCCAGTTGCGACGGCCGCCCCGCGCAGAACTGGCGGCTGGCGCAGGCGGGCTTCCCGTTCCCGCCCGATGGCCTGGGTTCGCGCAGGGTGCTGGTGGCCGTGAGCGACATGCATATCGACGACTGCCGCGAGGGCGGCGCCTGCGACTGGCGCGTGCATTGCGGGCTGGGCGCCGAGGCGGACGTGGAGATGGTGCACATGGCCGAGGCCAACACCGGCGGCACCCTGCGCATCGACCGCCAGCTGACCCACGAAGGCCCGCTGCCGGTCACCGTGACCTGCCACGTGCGCGAATTTGACCGCGGCATCTTCGACCCGGACGTATGGGAGGTGGTGGGCACCACTACCCGCACCTTCGCCGCCGCCGGCCCCGGCAGCATGGGCATGGACAACGACGAGGGCAAAGTCACGCTGAATTTCAAGATCGAGCCGGTGGGCGTGATCCAGCAGCCGGCCACGGTGGAAGCGCCGCCGCTGGCGCCGCTGCCGATCGATGCGTTCCAGGCGATGCGCTACTCGGGCCTGGATTTCAGCGTGCCCGAGACCGATCTGCGCCAGTGGCTGGCCAATCCGCAGTTCACGCCGTACCCGTCGATCGCCGGCGCGCTGGTGCGGCTGTTCCAGGGCAGGCGTCTGGCCCGGCCGGTGTTCCTGGACGTGGTGGTGTTCAACTACGAACAAGGCGGCGGGCCGTCGCCGCGCAAGCTGACGGACGTGGACCTGGCGCGCCTGGCCAGGGCGGTCGTGGAGGGCCACAACCACCGCTATGGCGAAAGCGTGAGCGATGTGCAGACCTTGCTGCGCTGAACCGCCGCGGCCGGGCGGGGCGGGGCCGGTGCTAACATGCCGGCCACCCTCCACGGCACAGCAGCGAGCGACGCGATGACCAGCACCGCCTTCTATCCCATCGGCACGCCGGGCCAAGCTTGGGGCGCCGCGGAAAGAGCGCAGTGGCTGGCCAGCCAGCGCCGCCAGCGCAGTTACGCCGACGACGTGCTCAGCCGCATCGACGGCCTGCGCGAGCGATTCGACGTGCAGCAGTACGGCGAACTGGACTACGCGCCCGAACGTTTTCCGCTGTACGCGATCCGCTCGCGCGGCTGGCGCGACGACCTGCCCACGGTGCTGGTCACCGGCGGCGTGCACGGCTACGAGACCAGCGGCGTGCACGGTGCGCTGCAGTTCGTCGACCGGCATGCGGCCGACTACGAAGGCCGCGTGAACCTGCTGGTGGCGCCTTGCGTGAGCCCCTGGGCCTACGAGCGCATCCACCGCTGGAACCCGGGCGCGCTGGACCCGAACCGTTCCTTCCGCGAGGGCAGCCCGGCGCCGGAATCGGCCGCGCTGATGGCGCTGGTGGCGCCGCTGCTGGGGCGTTTCCTAGTGCATATCGATCTGCACGAAACCACCGACAGCGACGAGTCCGAGTTCCGTCCGGCGCTGGCCGCGCGCGACGGCAAGCCGTTCGAGCCCGGCGAGATCCCCGACGGCTTCTACCTGGTGGACGACACCGACAATCCGCAGCCGGCGTTCCAGCAGGCGGTGATCGCGGCGGTGGAGCGGGTGACCCACATCGCCCCGGCCGACGCGCGCGGCGAGATCATCGGATCGCCCGTGGTCGCGCACGGCGTGATCCACTACCCGATGCGCAAGCTCGGCCTGTGCGCCGGCATCACCGGCGCGCGCTACACCACCACCACCGAGGTCTACCCCGACAGCCCGCGCGCCACGCCCGAGCAGTGCAACGCCGCGCAGGCCGCGGCGGTGTGCGCGGCGATCGACTTCGCGCTGGCGGTATAAGCGGCGAAAAGTAGCTGTTTTCGTAGTCCGAATCGGTCAGGGGCGTTATGCGTAGAGCTTGCTGGGTGGCGTTATTGGCCGTGGGCATGTGCACCAATGCCGGAGCGCAGGAAGCCGCGGTCGGTCACGATCACGGTGCCCTGACAGCTCGCTACGTCGCGGCCGTGCAGCAGGCGATCCTGGCCCGATGGACGCGCCCCGCGTCGGTGGTCGAAGGGCAGCGCTGCCGGCTCGAAGTCCGGCAGTTGCCGGGCGGCGCGATCCTGTCCGCGCAGGCGTCGGCCGACTGCGAGTTCGACGCCGCCGGCCGGCGTTCGATCGAAACGGCCGTGCTCAAGGCCCAGCCGTTGCCGTATGCAGGCTACGAGCCGGTGTTCAGCCGCTACCTGATCTTGAACTTCACCGCCCGCGACCCGGCGCCCTAGCGGTTCACCGCCGGCCCGTTCACGCCGACGTAGCCGTTGGCGCAGCCGGTGGTGCAGGTGGTGGCCAGCATGTTGTAGACGATGCGGCCGGCGTTGCTCTTGGAGCGGAAATGGCCGACGCCGTTGCTGGTGTCGCCGCCGCCCAGGTTGTAGGGGCTGCCGTCGCTCCAATCCCAGTCGTAGGCGTAGGCGCTGCTGCCGGTGCCGATGTCGACCTGCGCCTTGACGCTGGCCGAAGCGGCGAACAACGCGCCGCTGCTGCAGCCGCCGGCGTAGCTGGTGGTGAAGCAGTGCACCTGGTCCTGCGCGCCGGCGGTGATGGTGTAGTAGGCGATCCCGCTGTACAGCGCCGGCATCGCGCGCAGGCTGTTGCTGCCGCTGCCGGTCCAGCGGTTGTAGCCGTAGTAGGTCACCCCGCTGCTGGGGTAGAGGCCGAAGGTGTAGTAGTCGTAGGGCCAGACGTAGGCCTCGGCATTGCAAGTGGGCGCATAGGGCGACTGATAGCCGGTGCTCAGGCAGGTCTGCAGGCCGCGCAGGCCGCCGGCGATGTTGACGAAGCGGCGCACGCTGGACTGGTAGCCGTAGTAGCGCAGCATCGCCAGGCTCATCGACGAACCCAGCGAATGGGCGACGATGTCGACCTGGCTGCGGCCGGTGTAGAGCTTCACCTTGTCGATGAAGGTCTTGAGGATCTGGTACTTGGCCGGCTCGTGGTAGTTGTACTGCGGCGCGGCGCGCTCGTCGGCGTCCAGGTAGGTGATGCCGAACAGTTCGCAGTCGTTGTAGCCGCGCGCCTTGAGTTCGTCGTACACCGAGTTGGCCGGCGTGGTGTAGCCGGCCACCGGCGAGGGCGGCATGTCGAAACTGATCGCGCTGTCGCCGTTGCCGGCCACGAACACCACCGGCGTGCGCGTGGCGGTGCAGGCGCCGCCGCCGAAACCGCCGCTGCCCACGCCCGGACTGAAGCCGCCGGCGTATTGGCTGGCCGCGCCCTGGCAGGTGTAGCCGTTGTGGCTGCCGCAATCCAGGGCCCGCGCGGTGGACGGCGCCAGCAGGCCGGACAGGCCCAGCGCCAGCGCGCCGGTGGAACCCAACAACGAAACGAGCTTGTGCGTGCTGCGGAACATGAGAGCCCTCCCCAGGGTGTCAGTTCGATCACAACCAAAGCCGATGCCGGCGATGGTGGACCCGCCGCGGCGGCGCCGGTATTGCACCTATGGGCAAGGGCCGGCGCCTTCACGGCCCACGGGCTGTGACGTTGGTAGCGGGAGGGCGCGCCGCGCCCCGTCGCCACCCACACGGAGCCCGCCGCCATGCCCAAACCCGCCAAGAAAAGCGACGAAGCCTTGCTGGAGGACTATCTGCGCTCGCTGGGCCTGAAGAACCAGATCAAGATCATCAAGGCCTATGGCGTGGACTCGCTGGAGTTCCTCAAGGCGGTGTGCGCCACCGCCGCCGAGCGCAAGGCGCTGGCCCAGCAGATCCGCGGCGACACCCCGGACGGGCCGGCGCGCATCGCCGCCGGCATCATCGACAAGCTCACCGCCAAGCAGGTGCAGCACTACATCGACCGGTTGGCCGAGGAAACCGAGGAGGCCGGCGGCGCCGGCTTCGAACGCAAGAAGCAGCAACTGGCCGACGCCATCGAGGCGGTGGAGAAGCTGCGCAAGGACATGGCCGACGCGGCCGCGGCCGACCGCGAGGCGGCGGTGAAGCACGCCCAGGCCGAGCTGGACCGGGTGCTGGCCAGGGCCAATGCCAAGGATCTGCTCAAGGGCGGCGACCTGAGTTTCGCCACCATCGCCAGCGCCGGCGCGGCCCTGGAGCGCATCCAGGACGGCCTGCAGAGCAAGATCGCCGACTCGCTCAACGCCTACCTGGATCAGCGCCCGCGCACGCCCGCCGAGCTGGTGGAGGAAAACCAGCTGTTGCGCGGTTACTGCGTGACCGCCGCCGGGCTGGCGCGGGCCAGCGGGTCCAACCTGCTGGACATGGCCGGTCTGCTGGGCAAGGCCACCGCGGTGAGCACGCTGGATTTCGAGTACAGCAGCGAGGAGGCCTACAGCGAGGCTTCGCAGCAGTTCGAAACCTCGGCCAGCTCCTACGCCACCGCCAACAGCGCCAAGGGCGCGATGTTCCTGGGCACCGGCATCGGCGCGGCCAGCCTGATGGTGCAGTACGCCAACGCCTCGCAGCGGCAGAAGGACGAGGCGGAGATGCGGCGCTCGCAGAAGGCGACCAAGCTGCGCGTGCACTACCAGTGGGCGCCGCAGGCCACGCTGAGCCTGCCCAGCAACCGCTTCGCCCTCAGCGAGGACGCGCTGGACGCGCTGCGCGCGATCGAGACCGCGGCGCCGGCGGCGCGGCGCGCGGCGGCGGCCGAGTTCCTGCGCAGCTTCGGCAGCCACGTGTTCTGTTCGGTGGTGCTGGGCGGCTGGTACAAGCACGTGGCCAAGGCCAGCTGCAGTTCGGTCGAGCGCATGCGCACGCTGGACGAAGCCCTGTCCAACGCCACGAATTGGGCGGTGTCGGCCTCGGTGTCCTATGTGGGGCTCAGCGGCGCCGGTTCGTTGTCCACCGCGCATTCGGGCGGCATCAGCGGGGCGCGCGCCAGTTCCACGGCGATGTCGTGCATGGTCAAGGAGCAACAGGTGGCGGTGTCCACCAGCGTGCTCGGCGGCTTGCCGGAACTGCCCAGCGAGTTGTGGCTGGCCAGCGTCAAGGCCAACGCGCACTGGCAGGTGATCGACCGCAGCGACGAGGTGCCGGTGTGGAAGATCGTCGGCCAGCTGCAGACCAAGTCGCTGGGGTTCGAGCGCAAGACCATGGCCGAGCTGCTCGAGCAGACCTGGGTCAACGAGCTGTTCATTCCGTCCGTGGCCGCGTTGGGCGTGCGCGATGCGCTGCGCTTGAAAGCGCCGGCCACGGCCTCGGACCTGACCGCGGCGCTGCTGGCGCTGACCCAGCCGCCGTCGATGCGCCTGGCCGTGATCACCCGCCGCTACGACCACGAGCAGCAGCACTTTCGCGGCGAACTCGCGCTGCCGCCGGGCTACAAGGCCCTGGCCGGCGGCGTGGCCGGGCTGAGCCAGAAGGAGGGCAACTTCGTCGTCGCCAGCTATCCCTCGGTGACCGGCGAAGGCCGCCAGCAGCGCTGGACCTGGCATGCGCGGATGAAGGACATCAAGTTCACCTCCAAGGTCGCCCACGCCATCACCGTGGTCGCACTGCACGACCCCGACGATCTGTGGGACGTGCAGATCTTCACCAAGCAGGCCAGCGACCGGCGCAGCCGCCACGTGATCGCGCTGCAGCCGCCGGGCGACTATCTGCTGACCGGCTGCGGCGGCGAGGTCGACGTGTTCGAGAACGCCGCGCTGCAGGCCTGCGGCTTCGCCCAGCCCGACGGCCGCCCGCCCGCGGCCTACGAGCGGCAATGCCAGGTGGTGATCCGCAGCGCCGACCTGACCGCGCCCAGCCCGCATACGCTCAAGGCCTATGCGATCGGCGTGCGCGCCCGCGTGGGCACGCCGCTGCAGGCCGATTACCAGTACTACCGCTTCGGCGCGGTCAGCCACCACGACCGCACCGTCACCCATGCCCTGCATCCGGGCGGCGACGAGAGCCGGCGCAGCACCATGATCGCCGGCGGCGCCTGCCTGACCGACCAGGACATGGGCCACTGCCTGACCGGTTCGCGCCCGGTGGTGGCCAATGCCGCGGCCGGCGGCGCGGCCGGCGTCTACGCCTGGCAGGCGACCAGCAAGGACCACGAGAAGGTCCAGGCCAGCGCGATGACGGTCTACACCCTGGGCCTGTCGAACGTGGAGATCGTGTGGGAGGCGCCGCCGGCTTTGGGCTGAAGCGCCGACCCCGCGGGTCCGGTCCGCGCCACCTCGCCGCCGACGCTTGCGCCGGCGACGGGGAAGGGCAATCCTGAGCGCCTGCGCCGGCATCGCCGGCGCCGGATGGCAACGGATTCTGTCCGCGGGGGGCGGCAATGGACCGACGCAGTCTGAAGCCCGTGCGCCAGCGCCACGACGACGCGTTGACGCGCATCCCCTGGGACCGTTTCGAGGCCCTGCTGGCCGCGTATTACCGCGTGCAGGGCTACCAGGTCGAACACGTGGGCACGGGCGCCGGCGGCGCGCGCTTCGACGGCGGCATCGACCTGAAGCTGCGCCGCGACGACGCCTACGTGCTGGTGCAGTGCAAGCACTGGAACGCCAACCAGGTCACCCATAACGCGGTGCACGAGCTGCTCGGCCTGATGGTGAACGAAGGCGCCACCGGCGCGGTGCTGATCAGCAGCGGCGAGTTTACCGACGCGGCGCAGGCCGCCGCGCAGCGGCAGGGTCATGTGCAGCTGATCGACGGCGTGGGCGTGCGCGCGATGCTGGCGCCGTTGTCCGAAGCGGCGGCCCTGTTCGAACCGCAGCCCATCGCCGCCCAGAGCGGTTGGGGCGGCGACCCGGCCGCGGCGCTGGCGCTTGCACCCGCGGCGGCTTCGGCGCCCAGGCGCAGGCCGCGCGGCTCCGCACGTTCGGCCAACCTGGGCTGGTGGATCGCCACCCTGGTCGGCGTGCTGATCTTCACCCTGCTGGTGCGCGCCCTGCTGGAGCGCACCGCCTGGAGCGCGGGCGCCGCCTTGGGCGACCGCGCCGCCGCCGAACCGGCCTCTCCGGCCGATCCGGTGCCTTCGCTGGCGCCGGTGCAGTTGGAGTGGCCCAGCGATCCGCCGGCGACGGGCGCGACCGAGGCGGCGCCGGCTTCTAGCTCGCCCACCGCGGCGGAGATCCGCGAATCGCAACGCAAGGCCGACGAGGCCATGAGGGTCATCGAGGCCAGCACGCCCGAAATGCAGCAGTAGGCCACCGCAACGTCCGGCCCACGCGACGCCGCCTGGCGTCGCCGATCACGGAAGGCCGTGAGAGTCGCAGTCCGCCGGCGCGGAATTCCTCGCCGGTGCAGCACGCGCAGCAGGAGCAGCAAAGATCGCAGTTCCCCTCACTCAAGGACGAAGCCATGAACGACATCCAAGACGGTCGCACCGACAGCGACGCGGCACAGCCGAACGCGCAGCCCGACGTAAAAGCCTATGTGATCGAGGCGACCCGGCTGTTCGGGCAGATCTACCCGATGTGGAACAGCGCCGGCAACGTCTGGCGCACCGCCTGCGCTTTCGACAGCCTGATCGACTACTTCACGGTCACCGGCATCGACAGCGCGCCTTACGTCAACGACGCGCTGGGCGCGCTGGACCCGACCAAGAAAGGCAACTGGTGGGACGATTTCGGCTGGATCGGCATCGCCGCCCTGCGTGCGGCCGAGCAGCGTTTCGCGCCGCAGTACCGTTACGAGTTCCTCAAGATCGCGATCAACGCCTGGTGCTACATGTACGGGCCGGGCTGGTCGACCTCCTCGACCCAGAACGGCGTGTACCCGTACACGGATCAGCCCGGCTGGGCCGAATTCGCGCGCACCCACACCTTCAACCTGGGCGCGCCCAACTGCTGGAA
The DNA here is from genome assembly GCF_003382365.1 of Lysobacter silvisoli. Classification (NCBI taxonomy): domain Bacteria; kingdom Pseudomonadati; phylum Pseudomonadota; class Gammaproteobacteria; order Lysobacterales; family Lysobacteraceae; genus Lysobacter; species Lysobacter silvisoli. The sequence goes on from NZ_QTSU01000001.1 coordinate 708,511, forward strand.
GAACATCAAGCTGACCTGGCCGGAGGTATCGCCGACGACTCAGGCCGAACTGGGCCCGCGCTACACGCCCGGCGGCATCTGGAACTCGCCGTTCAGCGCCACCGATCACCCCGACGCGGTCGGCCAATACCAGGGCACCGGCGATACGCTCAATCCGATCCAGAACACCGTCACCAATGTCGTATACGCGCTGCTGAGCCTGCGCCTGTCGCTGGCCGCGCAGAACCCGGATTTCGCCCGCTACTTCACCGACGTCGGCCTCAATCTGCCGGCCTTGAATCAGGCCTGGAAGAATCAAATCGCGTGGTGGCAGCAGTGGATGCAGGCGACACCGGAACCGATGCAGACGCTGCTGCTGTCGGCGCAGTCCGGTTCCAAGGGCGGCTCGCTGGTGCGCGAGCGCGTGTCCACCTTCCAGGTAGTGGACGGCGTGCGTTACTGGGACTCCTCGTACAACCAGGGCATGACCTGGAGCGGCGACCAGGGCCTGCTGATCGGCGCGCTGCGCGAGGCGCAGTCCATGTACTCCGGTTCGCCGCCGTCGGTGCTGAGCCTGTATCCGGCGCTGATCCAGGGCGTGTTCGCGAACTACTTTCTCCCACGCAGCTACGGCTCGGTCAGCGGCAGCTTCCCGCTGCCCTGGCTGTCGGTGGGCAGTTCCGCGCCGTACATCGAGGTGCCGCCGGGCAACGACTACGGCGACTACCAGACCGGCGTGGGCGTGTTCATGCGTTACCTGCTGCAGGCCTATCGTGCCGATCCCAAGCTGCTGGCGCCGTACCGGGACACGCTCATCGCCCTGGCCAATGCCCTGGTGGCGCCGGGCTTCGGCACCCCGTCGCCCGGCGGCTTGTGCGATGCGTTCACGGCCTACGGCAACGGCAATGCCGACATGATCTCGGCGCCGGTCAATCGCCTAGCCGTGCTCAACCTGGCGATCGCGATCAGTTGATGCTCGCGATCCGGCTATAGCGAGGCCAGGAACGCGTCCACGCGCGCGGTGTAGCCGCCGTCGGCGCCGAGTTCGGCGTTGATGGCGGCATGGTCCAGGTCCAGCGGCAGCACTTGGGCGCGGCCGCCCCACTCGCCGGCGCGCCGCGCAAACGCCCGCGCCTGCGGGCAGGACTGGCGGCGCTGGCTGGAGCACACCAGCAGCATCGGTGCCGGTGCGCTGCGCAGTCGCTGCATCGGCGAAGCTTCGCGCCACCCGCGCGGGTCGGCGCCGAAGGCCTGGTCGTACAGGCGCAGGTGCGGGCGCCGCATCAGCGCCTCCACGTCGTAGGCGGCGCTGTCCAGCGCGACCGTGCCGCGCCAGGGCCGTGCGTCTTGCGCGCGCGCCAGTTCCGGCGCCGCGGCCAGCAGCGCGACCAGATGCGCGCCGGCCGAATGGCCCACCAGTGCGACGCGGTCGCCGTCGCCGCCCCAACGCGGCGCTTCGCGCTGCACGTAGGCCAGCGCACGCGCCACGTCCGCGGCCTGTTGCAGCGGATCGGCCTGGGGCGGCAGGCGGTAATTGATCGATACGACGATGCGGCCTTGCGCGTTCCAATGCGCGGCCTTGTTCCGGGCCACGCCGCGGCCGGCCTTGTCGCCGATGCGCCAGCCACCGCCGTGCACCATCAGCACGATGGGCGCCTTGCGCGCCTGGCGCGGGCGGTACACGTCCAGGCGTTGCGCAGGATCGGGGCCGTAAGCCAGGTCGCGTTGCACGATGGCCGCCGGCGCCGGCGCCGGTGTGGGTGCGGCTGCGGTTAGCGTGCTGGCGAACAGGCCCAGGCCGAGCCAAGTGGCGCCGATGCGGCGGGCGGGCAGGTGGTGCATGGCGATCCTGGCGATGGCGGTTGTGCTGGACAACGCACACCGGGGGATCGGGATGACAGGCAGGACCAGCGGTCGGCCGGGCTGGCATCGGCACCGTTAAGATCGGCGCTCACCCCGCAAGGATGCCTGCCGTGAACCAAGCCGCCGCTGCCGCGACCCAGCCCGCGTTGGACCCCAGCCTGACCCTGGCCCTGGCGGTCGCCTCCAAAGCCGCCTACGACTATTACGGCGGCAAGCCGATCACCCCGCCGCCCGGCTACGTGCAGGTCGATGCCTGGACCGGCTGGGACGCGTTCCTGTTCACCGGTTCGGAGGAAAAGTACGGCCTGGTGTTCCGCAACAGCGACGATCCGGGCACCTACATTTTCGCCTTCCGCGGCACCGACTCGGACCTGGACGCCTACGAGGACGCGCATTTCCTCGAAGTCGAGTTCCTGCCCACCCAAGGCAGCCTGAGTCCGCCGGCGCACGTGGCCGCCGGCTTCTACGGCATCTACGATGGCAAGGGCGATGCCATGACCCAGTCGATGCGCGAACAGCTGTTCGCGCTGATCGAAAAGTACCAGCCGCAGTTGCTGTACGTGACCGGCCACAGCCTGGGCGCCGCGCTGAGTCAGCTGTTCTCGCTGGACCTGACGGTGAGCGAGCCGCGAACCGCGCTCAACCTCAATTTCTCCAGCCCCATGGTCGGCACCGCCAGCTGGCAGGTCGCCTACGCGGCGCGCATTCCGGACAGCGCCAGCCTGCGCGTCTACAACTTCTGGGACTACGTGCCCTCGCTGCCGCCGTCGGATTTCGGTTTCCTGCCGGTGGGCGCGAGCTTCCGCACCGCCTTCTACGTGCGCGGCGAATGGTTCCCGCACGCGATCTCGCGCCATTCCATCGTCAACCTCACCACGGTCTTGAGCCATGCCCTGCCGCAGACCCCGCAGCAGTGGTCGGGCACCTTCGCCGACTACGTCGATCCCTCGCTGACCATGCGCAGCACGCCGCCGCCGGCCGGCGCCGATATGCAGTGGGCGGACCGGATGGGGAGCTATATGGCGGCCGAAGGCAGTTTGCGCGAGATCTGACCCGGATCAGTTCGGGTCGCCGCTGTCGTCGTCGGGCCCGCGCCACCACACGTGGCCGTCCTGGGGCGGTGGCGGCGCGTGTTCCGGCGCGCTGACCGAATCGATGCGGCGGCCCGCTCCGTTGCCGGCCCAGTCGCGCAGCAACTGGTCGACCGCGCTGCGGCCCTGCGCCGCGATGCCCAGGCTGCGCTCCGGGTCCCAGGCTGGCTCCGCGTCGTCTTCGCGATGGGCGTGCGCAGCGCCGTAGCTGCAGCGCATGCAGTAGTTGACGATGGACGCGCTCCAGTCCTCGACATCGGCGATGCCGGGGCGCGACATCGCGCGCAAAGCTTCGATGTCTTCGGGGCCGTCGCAATGGACGAAGACAACGTAGGTCCGGAACTGCGACGGCTCCAGCCGTGCCAGCGCATTGAGCACCGGCACGCGCTGGTTGCCGTAGGTCCGTTCGCCGGTGCTGGCGCCGTCGTGCAGCACGATATCGCCGTACCGATAGCCGCTCTCGGGCAGCGGGACATTGAGCAGACGGGCACGTACCACGTCGATGCGGCGTGCGAACAGGGTCTCGCCGTCGCTCCAGGGATTGAGGCGAATGCTGGCGACGCCGAAGTCGGCTTCGATCGGACCCTGGCCGGCCGGGACTTGGATGCCGCAGCGGTTCCAGAGTTCGCGTGCCCTGGCCCAGTCGCCCAGGGCGGTGGCGGCGATGCCGGCGTTCCACAGTGCCGCTTCGTCCGGCTCGTCTTCCTTAGGATCGCCCTGGGTTAGCGCGTTGAGGTTGTGCCGCAGCGACGTCGGCCAATCGAGCAGGTACTTGTGCGCCAGGCCACGCATGTAGTGGTAATGGGCGGTCTCGGGCTGCAATTGGAGTAAGCGGGCGAACAGAGTCGATGCCTCGCTCAGCCGACCCTCGTCGAAGGCCGCGTAGGCGCGTTCGTCCAGGGGCCGTGCGTCGTCGGCGGCCGTGGCGGGAGCATGCGGGTCGTGGGGCATGGCGGCGATCGCGTTGGGGCTGGCCCAGTATCGCAGAGCGCCGCGAACGCAGCAGGCGGCTTGGCCGCCCGCTGCGGAGCCGGCCTCAGGGCAAGGGCGTGCCCTGATCGGCGACGGCCAGCCACTTGCCGCGGTTGTAGGTGTAGGTGACGCCCGTCAAAGCGCGGGCGCGGTAGCCGATGCGCGGGATCTCGTACACGGTTTCGTACAGGATGAAGGCCGAATTGCAGCCGTCGACCACGCGGTAGCGCTCGGTCCACGACCACAGCGCTTCGCGGTTGGCGAAGTGGCTGGCGAAGGTGGCCATGATCGCGTCGATGCCGATGCGGGTGGCGCCGCTGCCGAACACAGTGATCGCGCGCTCGTCGTGCACGGCGCGGAAGGTGTCGGCGTCGTAATCGCGGAACGACTCCATGTCCATGCGCTGGGCGATGTCGAACTGGCGCGCGCAATAGCGGGCGATGGGGTGGTCCGGGTGGTCGTGGCCCAAGGCCAGGCCGGACTCGCCGGCCTGGGCGCCGGCGGCGAGGGTCAGGCCGGCGATCGCGGCCAGGTGGGGAAGCAGACGCGTGCGGGTGTTCATCGTGTGGACCTCCATGTGAGTGGGTGGGGCAGGGCGGACCTTAGGCCCGCCGCCCACGCGCTTGGAGTGCCAATTCGATGCGACGCGACGGAGCCAATCGCCAGGCCTCGCATCGGTGCGCCCGGATTGAGGGCGCGCCGTTCTATTTCTTGCGCGGTTTCGCGGTTTTGACCACCTTGGCCGAATCGCGCCCGCTGCGCGCCACCATCGCCACGATGATGTCGTGCAGCTCGTCCTGCGCTTGCTCGGGCGAGATGTCGCCGCTGGCGGCGGCGCAGGACAGCGCGTCGGCGGCGCCGAGCATGGCCCACAAGCCGGGGCTTTCTATGTGGCCGCTCTTGCTGAAGGGCGACAGCACGGCGCGGCATTTCTCCAGGAACACGCGCTCGTATTCGCGTTTGATCTGTTCCAGTTCCGGCGAGCCGGTCAGCGCGGCCATCACGCCGGGAATTTCGCGGCCCTGGGTGAGCACGCAATTGACATAGGACGAGGCGATGACGGCGGCGCGCGCGGCCAACGTCGGTCGGCTGGACTGCAGTTGCGCGTCCATCAGCGCGGTCTGGCGCGCGTCGTATTCCTGGAACAGCGCGGCGAGCAGGCCGGGGCGGGTGCCGAAATGGTCGTAGACCACCGGCTTGGTCACGCCGGCCTGTTCGGCCAGGCGCCCCAGGGTGAGCGCTTCGGTGCCTTCCTCGCGGATCAGGCGCCAGGCCACGTCCAGCAATTGGCGCTGGCGATCGTCTCGCGACAGGCGGCGCCGGCGATCGGCGGGTTCGGCAGGGGCGGATCCGGTAGGCACGGGGCTTGACACGATTACTTACCATTAGTAACTTACTAATAGTATATAGCAGCGGCCGCCCCGGCCGCAAATCGCCCACGGAGCTCCCATGCACACGCTCATTGTCGTCGCCCATGCCGACCCCGCTTCGCTCAGCCATGCCGTCGCCGCGCAGGTGGCGGCGGGCATCGCCTCGGCGGGGCCGGGCCATACCTGCGAGGTCGCCGACCTGGCCGCGGAAGGTTTCGATCCGCGCTTCGGCCGCGCCGATATCGACGTGCACAACCGCGTGGCGCCGCCGCCGGCCGACGTGCTGGCCGAGCAGGCGCGCCTGGACCGCGCCGATGCGCTGGTGCTGGTGTATCCGGTGTTCTGGTGGTCGATGCCGGCGCTGCTGAAAGGCTGGATCGACCGCGTGTTCGCCAACGGCTGGGCCTACGATGCCGGCGCGGACGGCAAGGTGGCCAAGCTGCTGCGCCGCTTGAACGTGCACCTGATCGGCATCGGCGGCGCTACCGCCGCGACCTACCAGCGGCGCGGCTACAGCGAGGCGATGCGGGTGCAGATCGAGCACGGCATCTTCGACTACTGCGGCGCGCGTGTGCTGCGCTCGGAGCTGCTGCTGGGCTGGAATGCGCAGGGGCCGGCGGCGCAGCTGGAAACGGCGCGGGCGATCGGCCGCGATGTTCCGGCGGCGGCGTTGCGCAACGCCGACGCGGCGGCCGCTTGAGCGATTTCAGTCCGGCGGCCGTTCGGTAGCCAGCACCAGCACGCGGCTGGTGCCGGCCAGCCCGTGCGCGCTGCGCAGCGCGGGATCGGCGGCGGCGCGCAACAGGCCGGCGATGCCGGCCGCGCCGGAAGCGGTGGTGGCGGGGCCGCCGCAGTCGCGCAGTATCGTCGGCGCTGCCGCCAACTCGGTTTCGTCCACCGTCTCGGCGACGGCGCCGTGTGCGAGCAAGCGTTGCAGCGCCGGCGCGGACGCCAGGCCGCAGGACAGCATGTCGGCGGCCGTGGCCAGATCGCCGTCGATCCGCTCGGGTCGGCCGTTGCGCATGGCATGCCCCACGCAGGCCGCAGCCGCGGGTTCGATCACGACGATCCGGCCCGGTCCGACCAGCAGATCCCGCAGGCCGTCGGCCATGGCGGCGGCCAGACCGCCCACGCCCGCCTGCACGTAGACCTGGCTAAGGCCGTCGCCCTGTTCCCGCAGTTGCGCGCGCAACTCGTGCGCGAGCAGGCCATAGCCGGCCATCACATCGGCCACCACCGGGTCGTTCGGGTCGGGGCCGGTGTCGGCGATCAGCAGGCCTTCGCCGCGCTGGGCGGCGTAGGCGGCCGCGTCCACCGCGTCGTCGTAGGTGCCGCGCACGCGCTCGACCCGCGCGCCCAGGCGCACGATGCGTCGCGCGCGCTCGGCATCGACGTGCTCAGGCAGATACACCGTGCAAGCGGCGCCTACGCGTGCGGCCGCGGCCGCGACAGCCAGGCCATGATTGCCGTCGCTGGCGCACAGCAGGCGCTGGCGCGCGGCGGCCGGATTGCGTTGCAGTTCGGTCAGCGAGCCGGCGCCGACCGCGCGCGCCAACGCGCGCAGCCCGGCATACAAGCCGCCTAGTGCCTTGAAGTTGCCCAGCGGGCGCTCGCCTTCCCATTTCAGCAGCACCTGGGCGACGCCCGCGCGCCGGGCCAGCGCGGGCAGCGGCAGCAGCGGGGTGGGGCGGTAGCCGTCCCAGAGCTCGGTCAGGTCCCAATGCGCATCGTGTGTTTGCATGGCGCCAGTGTGCGTCGCAATGCACGCGGATCGGCCGCGTAGCGGGCCCTGCACGCGCGGGGAAAACGCGGTATCGGCACCGGCCGCGCGGCGATCCGCCCTTAGTCTTCGTCCTCGTCCAGCGGCACCGGAATGCTGAGGCCGCGCTTGACCACGCTGAGCGCGACGTTGGTGGTGAAGCGCTTGACGTTGGGGTTGTCGCTGACCATGCGCGCCATCAGCGCGTCGTAAGTCTCGGTATCGGGCGCGGTCAGGATCAGCACGAAGTCGGCTTCGCCGGTGACATAGAAGGCCTGCTGCACATGTTCCTGCGCGGCCAGCCATTGGCGCAGCTGGGCCAGCAGTTCCGGCCGCTCGCGTTCGACCTGCAGCGAGACCACGAAGAAGGTCGGGCGGCCGACCTGGCGCGGATCGACCACGGCCGAGTCGCGCACGATCACGCCGGCCTCGCGCAGCCGGCGCAGCCGCCGCTGCACCGCCGAGGGCGACAGGAACACCTGTTCGGCCAGGCGCTCGGCGGTCTGTGCGGCATCCTCCTGCACCAGGTTCAGCAGTTGGCGATCGAAACGGTCCAGGCGCATGCGGGGCCTCGGCTAGGGCGAACAACGCGGAAAAAACCCGCGCAACGGGGCGCGTTCGCGGCGAAACGGCGGCGCCGCGCTCCTACGATGCTAGCTCCTTTCGCAAGCGATGCACCATGGACTTCCCCGCACTTCGGCACATCATCGCGCAACGCTGGCAGGACGATCTGTTGCCCGCGCTGCAGGACTACATCGCCATTCCCTGCCAATCGCCCGCGTTCGATCCGGACTGGCAGGCGGAGGGCCATATGAACCGCGCGGTGGCGTTGATGCGCGACTGGGCGCGCGGACGCTTGGCCGACGTACCCGGCGCCAGCGTCGAGGTGCTGACCCTGCCGGGGCGCACGCCGGTGCTGCTGGTCGATGTTCCCGGCGAAGGCGCGCCGGTGCTGGTGTACGGGCATCTGGACAAGCAGCCGCCGATGGACGGCTGGAGCCACGGACGCGACGCCTGGACGCCATCGTTGGAAGGCGAGCGCCTGTACGGCCGCGGCGGCGCCGACGACGGCTACGCCTTGTTCGCGACCGTGCTGGCGGTGCAGGCGCTGCGCGAGCAAGGCCTGGCGCACCCGCGCTGCATCGCCCTGATCGAGGCCTGCGAGGAATCGGGCAGCTACGATCTGCCGCACTACATCGACCATCTGGCCCCGCGCATCGGCGCGCCGGCCGCGGTGGTGGCGCTGGATGCCGGCTGCGGCAGTTACGACCGCCTGTGGCTGACCACGTCTTTGCGCGGCCAGGTGGCCGGCACCTTGCGCGTGCGGGTGCTGGAAGAGGGCGTGCATTCGGGCGATGCCTCGGGCGTGGTGGCCTCGCCGCTGCGCATCGTGCGCCAGCTGCTGGCGCGCCTGGAGGATGCGGACAGCGGCGAGATAGCGGAGGCCTTCCAGGTCGCGATCCCGCAGGCGCGCCGCACGCAGGCGCGCGACGCGGCGCCGGCGTTGGACGGCGGCTTGCACGCGCAACTGCCTTTGGCCGACGGCTTGCGTCCGGTACGCGAAGATCCCGCCGACGAAATCCTCAACCGCGCCTGGCGCGCGCAGCTGGCCGTGACCGGGCTGGACGGACTGCCCGCGGTCGCCGATGCCGCCGCGGTCATGGTGCCGGCGCTGGCGCTGAAGCTCAGCTTGCGTCTGCCGCCGACGCTGGATGCCGAGGTGGCGGCCGCAAGACTGCAGACCTTGCTGCAAGCCGATCCGCCTTACGGAGCCCAAGTGGAATTCCAGGTCGACATGGTCTCGCAAGGCTGGCACGCGCCGGCGAGCGCGCCGTGGCTGGCGCAGAGCCTGAGCGCTGCGTCGCAGGCGTCGTTCGGCGAGCCCGAGGCCTGGATCGGCGGCGGTGGCGGCATTCCGTTCCTGGCCATGCTGGGGCAGCGCTATCCGCAGGCGCAGTTCGTGGTCACCGGGGTGCTGGGGCCGCAATCCAATGCGCACGGACCCAACGAATTCCTGCACCTGCCCACGGCGCGCCGCATCACCGAAGTATTGGCGCGGCTGCTGCACGATGCCGGCCGTGCCCACGCCTGATCCATCCTCTTACTCATCGACTCAGCGAGTCCGCCATGCAACTGCTCTATCAGACCCATTCCCCGTACGCGCGCAAGGCCCTGGTCTTCGCCCACGAAGCCGGCCTGGGCGCGCGCATCGAAGTGCTGCACCACGAAACCAGCCCGACTCTGCGCAACGAAGCCGTGTACGCGGCCAACCCGTTGGGCAAGGTGCCGGTGCTGCTGCGGCCCGGGCAGCCGGCGCTGTTCGACTCGGACGTGATCTGCGCCTACCTGGACACCCTGCACGAGGGCCGCAAGCTGATTCCGGAAACCGGCGAGGCGCGCTGGCATGCGTTGCGCGTGCAGGCGGTCGCGCAAGGCCTGGGCGATGCGGGCATCAAGGTGCGTTGGGAAACCGTGCGCCGCCCAGAAGCGCTGCGTTATCCGGCGCTGCGCGATGGCTACATCGAAAAGCTGCTGGAAAGCTACGACTGGCTGGAGCGGGAACTGGATACCGAGGCGGCCGTGCACGTGGGCCACATCGCCGTGGCCACCGCGCTGAGCTGGCTGGAGTTCCGCGAGCTGCCCGACTTCCATGCCGGGCGCCCACGTTTGTCGGCCTGGTATCGGGCCTTCTGCGAGCGCCCGTCGATGCGGGCCACGCCGCTGTCGGGCGAGACTCACGACTGAGGCGCGGCGCGCCTCACTGCTCCAGCAGCAGGTACTCGCCGTTCTTGCCGTAGCGCTTGGCGTTGGGGTCCACGCGCGCGCACAGCGCCTCGCCGCAGCGGCTGAGCGCGCCGGACTTGGTCGCGCGCAGGATGTCGCGCGAGAACTCGGCGCGTTTGATCTCGCGGCCGCTCTGCCAAATCATGTAGCCGGCGCCGCCCATGGCCAGCGCCGCGCCCACGCCCAGGCCGATCAGGCCGGTCCAGATCAGCGACTTCTGCTCGCGCTTGAGCTGCTGGCGCTGGTCGTCCATCTGCGACAGCGTCTTCTCGGCGTTGCGCGCGACCTCGCGCAGCGCCGCGGCGGTGTTCTGCAGCTGCTGGCCGTACTGCGCCGAGGCCTGGCCCACGCCCTGTTCGATCGCGCCGCGGGTCTGATCGCCCACGCTGGCGACCAGGTCGCGGGTGAGCAACTGGGCATTGGTTTCCCAGATGTCGGCGGTGCGCTTGAGCTCGGTGGCGCTCTGGGTGAAGCGGTCGGTGGCCTTTTCGCAGACCACCTCGAACATCTTGGCCACGCCCATCAGTTGGACGGCGAACAGCTCTAGATCCTGTTTCTCCATCGTGCGCTTACTCTCGTCCTGCTGTCAGAGCCGCGGCGTCTGGCGGCGTTCGGGGCCTTCGTAGCCCGGCGGCGGCTGCGTGGGCGGGGTGGGGTCGTTGGCTTCGGCCTGCTGGCGCGGCCGCTCCGGTTCGGCGGGCGCGGCGGCCTGCGCCTGTTCGCCGCCGCGGCGCTGCAAGGACAGCCCCTGTTCGGAGGCCAGGAAGCTGCCGCCGACCGCGCGCGCGCCGTCGACATCGCCGTCGACCGCAGCCCGGCCCAGGCGTTCGAACAAGGCGTGGGTGTCGGCCACCACCGGCGCCGGCCCGTCCTGCAGGCGCGGCCGTTCCGCCGGCACCGGGCCGATCGCGACCGGGCGGTGCGCGAAGCGCTCGTTCATCGCCTCGTCGCGCGGCTCGTTGTCGTTGGGATGGGCGACCTTCTTGCTCGGCGTCAGCCGCTCCATGCGGTCGCGCTGGCCGTCCTTGTCGAAATCGGAGGTGCGGTAGAGGCGCGAATGCTCCTCCGAACGGTGGACCACGTTCATCTCCGGCGCCGCAGGCACCGCGCGCTTGGCCAGGAACGGCTGGTCGCTGAGCGAGTTGAGGTAGTCCACCATCAGGTTGCCGCTGCGCACCGACAGGCCGTTGAGGGTGTAGCTTCCGCCGATGTCGCTGTGCGCGCCGCCGACGGTGACGTTGAGGAAGCGGCCGTTCTCGGTCGCGCCCGGATCGAGAATGCTGGTGGACTTGAACAGATTGCGGCGTTCGTCCTCGGCGGTGATCTGGAAGCCCGACAGCACCGACGGCGGCTGGCGCCGGTCGTGGTCGCGCGGCTTGCCGGTGCCGACGGGGTCGAACAGCGCCACCGCCTGCGGCACCTGGTGCGCGGGCACGAGCGCGGGCTCGGGGTAGCGCACCTGCTTGAGGTTGCCGAACAGGTCGCGGTCTTCCACGCGGCCCTTGGGGTCCTGGATGCCGCGCTCGTCGACCAGGCGGGTGAAGCCGGCCGCCTGTTCGGCGCCGCGGCTGAAGCCCACGCTGACCACGCGGATCTGCGCCTCCGGGTCTTCGGCCAGCCAGCGCTTGCTCTGCGCGGTGAAGCGCGCGTACATCTCTTCCACGCGGTCTTCGTAGGAGTTGCCGGTGGCCGCGTCCCAGCCGCGCTTGAGCGCGCCGTCCTGGGTGCCGGGGCCTTCCATGTACTCCACGCGCACGTTGGTCAGCCCGCGGCTGTTGGCCGCCGCGGTCTGGCGCACGATGTCGGCCACGTTGGTGTGGTTGGCCGGCGCGTCCTTGAGCATGCTGTTGCCGGTGCCGTCGAAGGCGGCCACGAACAGGCGCTCGTGCGGATTGGAGCTGCGCACCAGCACCGGCGTGGACAGCTGCGACAGCGCCTGGCTGGCCTGCTCGTAGCTGGCCAGGTCGTGGGCGTCGGCCGGGTAGGTGCTGACGCCGTCGGGTCCCTTCTTTTTCTTGTCGTCCGTCATCGCACCCATCCTTAGTACGTGTGGCTGTACACCTGAATCAGGTCGTTGCGGAAATCGCTGTAGCGATTGCCGGGAACCTGCGGCTCGCGGGTGTGGACCATCGCGCGGGTGAGCACGGTGATGGTGCGGTCGTTGATTTCCAGCAGGATCTGCGGGTCTTCGGCCAGCACGCCGGACGCGGCCAGCTGCTCGCGCGGTACTTGGTGGCGGATGTGGCGGTCGGCGAACAGCTGGGCCAGGTCGATGCGGGCCTCGTGCGCGCTGCCGTCCTTGGAGCGCCAGCTCACGGTCACCGGGCCGGGAAAGTTACGGATGCCGGCCCAGGGCGCGGTGAGGTGCTTGCTGCGGTAGTCCGGGCCCAGGGTGGCCGAGGACGGCGCCAAGGTCTCCGGGTCGTCCTTGAGCGCGTATTCGCCGTTGTAGAGCACGGTCGCGCCGTAGGTGTCGTAGGCGGCGGCGCCGAAGTCGTGCTGGGCGAAGGTCAGCGGCCGGCTGGGGTCGGTCTTGTTCGGCGGGTCGTAGACGGGCTGCGTGGACATGGCGGGTTGGCATCCGGTAACGAGTAGGACGGAAAGCGCTAGCGTGCGGGCGGCGCCGGACAGGCGCGGCAGCCGGGGGCGCGGCGCGGACGGCGGGAGTCGGTCGATGGCGAGCGGCGCGGCGGCGCCCGGGTCGCGGTGGGGCCGGAGACGGTCGGTCCGGCCTGGTGGTACGTGCATTCCCCCTCCCTTGGAGTCCGTAGCCGCGGTCCTTCGCTGGCAGGTGTGTGTACCGATAGTAGCCCAGGCACGCGACGGACACACGCCGGCGTAGGGCGGAACCGCGACGCGGCGCCGCATTCGCGCCGCGCTCAGGCCGCCGGCGCTATGCTTTGCGGCCTTTCCACCGCACCGGAGGGCGGCATGGCGACCGGATGGGCAGGCGACGGCGCCGTCCAGGACCAGATCGACGCGACCGTGAAGGACGCGATCAAGCGTGCGCGCAGCCAGCTGCCGCAGGGCCCGGGCCTGGAGCGCTGCGAGGAGTGCGACACCGAGATTCCCGTGGCCAGGCGCCAGGCCGTGCCCGGCGTGCGCCTGTGCGTGAACTGTCAGGAGGCGCACGACCGCGAGCAGGGCACGGTCGCCGGCTACAATCGTCGCGGCAGCAAGGACAGCCAGTTGCGCTGACTTCCGCGATCGCGGCCGGGGCGGCGTGTTCAATCGCAGACAAGGCAGCGGCCGCAAGGTTCGCGTAGGTGCCGTGCCCGCACAGCCTATCCGTTGACGGCCAGGGCGATACGTCGAAGCAGATGCATCCCCCGCCTTCGGCACATACGCGGCCCGTGAGCGCTGCCTATGATCCGATCGTCCTCGTATCGAGTGGCGTCATGTCCGCTAGCCAGAGCCGTAGTTCGTCGCTTGCCTGGGGCCCGCTGCTGCTGGGCGGTTTGCTGGTCGCCCTGGGCGACATGGCCTTCGCCGCCACGCTGTGGTTCGGCTGGGACGGCGCGGGCATGCTGCGGCTGTTCCAGACCATCGCCGTGGGCGTGCTGGGGCCGGCCAGCTTCGACGGCGGTCTCAATGCGGCGTTGCTGGGCGGAGCGCTGCATGTGTTCATGGCCACGGCCATCGTGCTGATCTACGCCCTGGTGGCGCGCCGCCACCGCGGCCTGCTGGACGGGGTCTGGCGCTACGGCCTGCCTTACGGAGTGGTCTTGTACCTGGCCATGAATTTCGTGGTCATGCCGCTGTCTCGCGTCGGCCGTTCGCCCTCGTTCGACCACCCCGACTGGATCGCCTGGAGCGTGCTGGCGCACATGCTGTTCGGGGTGATCTGCGTGGTGTTTGCGCGGCGCGCGCTGCGCCGCTGATGCGCCGAACCGGTGCCCGCGGCCTTGTCGGCGCGGGGCGCTTCGGCCATGATGCGGCGCGATCCGGTCGAGCCACCCACGGCGGCTGAACCGAGCGTATTCAGGCGCGGGGGCGCCCACAGGGGATTCGAATGAATTTTGGCAAGTCGTTGCGCGGCACCGTATTGGCCTGCGCGCTGTTGGTGTGGCCGGCGACCATGACGCTGGCGCAGAGCGGGCAGGGCGAGCGTTACCAGCCGCGCAGCGAACGCGGCCGCCTGGCCGCCGAATTGGTGCGGCGCTGGGCCGGCCATGTGCAGCAGGTGTACGGCACTGCGCCGCAGCGTTGGGCGCAGAGCATGGCGCCTACCTTCGCACGCGCGCCGCTGGCCAACCTGCGTCATGCGGCACAGATGACCGACTACACCGCGATGATGGCGGCCGCCAGCGAGCCCTATGCGCACCGCTCCGCGCCCGGCGCGGCCAAGGCGCCGTCGCCGACTCCGGCCGCGGCCGTGCCCAGCGAGCGTCTGCTCTACACCATGCTCGCGCCCTGTCGCCTGGCCGATACCCGCACGGTCGCCCAGCGCATGAGCGCGGGCGAGGCGCGCAGCTTCAACCTGCAATCGCTGACCTCGCAGGGCGGCAGCCAGTTCGGCTGCAACATTCCCAGCGATGCCTCGGCGGTCACGCTCAACATCACCGTGGTCAATCCGGATATCGCCGGTTATCTGACCGTGTTTCCCACCGGCGCGACGCGGCCGTTGGCCTCCAGTCTCAATTACCGCACCGGCGACGTGGTCGGCAACGAGATCATCGCCCGCCTGGGCGGCGATCCGTTTCCGACGTTCTCGGTCTACAGCTACGCCGGCGCCGACCTGGTGATCGACGTGGCCGGCTACTTCAGCGCGGCCAAGGGCGAGCCGCTGGACTGCCAGCAGGTGAGTTCGAACTACATCAACGTGGCGGCGGGTGCGGTGGTATCGGCGGTGTCGCCGGTGTGTCCGGCCGGCTACACCGCGACCGGCGGCGGTTGCAGTTCCAACGTGTATCCGTCGATCGAAGAGCTGTACTTCTTCAGCTTCGGCCCGCAAGCCAGCGGCAGCTACGCCTGCCAGGCGCGCAACCGCGGCAGCAACAACAACGTCACGATCCGCGCCGAGGCGATGTGCTGTCGCCTGCCGGGCCGCTAAGCGGGAGGCCGGCATGAAGAAGACCCTCGCCGCGCTGGCCCTGCTGGTGCCGGCCGGCCTGATGTTCGCGGCCGCCGCGCCGCGCCTGTGGCCGCAGGTCGATACGGTCGGCGGCTCGCAGGCGCCGACGGGCTCGCAGGCTATCCCGCATACGGCAGAAGCCGCTCCCGGCGCGCGCGCGGCCGCCGACCAGTTGCTGCGGCAGTGGTCGCCGCACGTGCAACAGGTTTACGGCACCGCGCCGGAGCAATGGGCGCGTTCGATGCGCCCCAGCCTGATGCGCTTGAGCGAGCGCGAACTGCGCCGCGCGGCCGAGATGCCCAGCTTCGACGCGATGATCGCCGCGCTCACCCCGCAGCCACAGCGCGAGATTCCGGCGCTGTCGGCCTTCGACGCTCGCACCGCCGAAGCGGCGCAGATGCTGGAAGCCGCTCCGGCCCAATTGGCCTACAACATGCTGGCGCCGTGTCGCCTGGCCGACACCCGCGTCGCCGGCGCTCGCCTGGGCGAGGGCGGCCTGCTGCACTTGAAGACCAGCGGCGCGGATATGAGCGCGCAGGGCGGCCATGCCGGCGACTGCGGCGTGCCGGCCGATGCGCGCGCGGTGGTGGTCAACGTGGTGGCGGTGTCGCCGGCGAACGCGGGCTACCTCACCGTGTTCCCGTACGGCACGCAGCTGCCGTTCGCGTCCAGCCTGAACTACCGCGTCGGCGAAGTGGTCGGCAACGAGATCATCGCCAAGCAGGCCGATCCGGGATCGCAGTACGGCTTGTCGGTGTATTCCTATGCCGGCGTGGACGTAGTGGTGGACGTGGTCGGCTATTTCGCCGTCGCGCCGCAGAACGCCATGGTCTGTTCCAAGGTCACCCAAGTGTTCAGCCTGCCGCCAGGCAACTACGGTAGTGGTTTCGCCGAATGCCCCAGCCTGTGGTACCAGCCGGACCGCTCCGTGCGCGTCGGTGGCGGTTGCGCCTGGCGCTACAGCGCGCCGGGCGACCCGGAACCGGGCCAGTTGAACGGCTCCCTGGGCAACGCGGGCTGGTACATGTGCGACGGCGACAACCACACCAGCAAGACCTACGACTACGTGGTCACCGCGATCTGCTGCCGGGTGGTTCCGCAATAGCCGCCGGCTTACCATCGTCGGCACCGCCCGCGGAGCCGATCGCATGAACCCGCCCCGTCATCCCGGCGCGCGCGCCGCCAGCCGCCGCCGGCCCGCACGCCCGAGCCGCCGCGCGCAGCTGCGCGCGGCGCGGTTGTTGCCGGGCGAACTGGCTTGGTACGTCACCGGCCGCTTTTACCTGTCGGACGACAACGAACTGGCTGACTACGGCTACTTCCTGCACCTGGCCGGTATCGACGCGCCGCTGTTCGCCGACGACATGAGCGCGGCGCAGGCGCATTTCACCTTCGCCGCGCGCCCATTCGCGGCGCGCAAGGTCCACAACGGCGAACTGCAACTGGGCCTGGATCCGGTCGGCGAGTTCTCGTTGTATCTGCAGCGCGAGCCCGCGGCGCACTTCGACGATCCGGCCTCATTCGCGCAGGGCGAATGCATCGCCACGCTGCGGCGCACCGGGCTGGTGGTGGGCACCACCGTCGAAGAGGGCAAGGGCAAGCATCGAACCGCCGTGCTCGCGTCCAATGTGTTCTCGGCCTGGCTGCTGGAAAGCCGGCCGTTCGAATTCGGCGGCCGCCGCTATGACTTGGCCGAGATCCTGGGCGCGGGCGTGACCCAGTTCGGCACGGCGGCAGGCACCCCGGCGGACGCGCCGGCGGGTTACCAGCTCGCGATCCCGTTCACCGGCTCGGCGCTGGCGTTGGGGCCGCGCTAGCGCAGGTTCTCGCCGCCGCAATGCCGGCAGGCGGCGGCCGGCGCGTAGTGGCGTTGCGCCTCGCGCAGGGCGGCGGCGCCGTGGACGAAGTCACCCAGGTGCAAGCGGTACAGCGGCAGGTAAGGGCAGCCCTGGGCGTGCACCTGATGGTGGCCGTTGGCCTGCGGTCGGCGGTCGACGTAGTAGCTGGGCATGCGCGCTCCCTCCCAAGTCGCGGGGCGACAGCCTGCGCTAGCGCGATCTCACAGGTTGAGACGGCAGCGGTGCAGGAATCGGATATCGATCGCGCCGCCGCCTGGGCAGTCTGTTCCGACCGCCGCGAACGCGGCTCACTTCGGAACCAAGACATGACGGCAAGACTGCAGGGCAAGGTGGCCATCGTCACCGGCGCCAGTTCGGGCATCGGCCGCGCCAGCGCGCTGTGCTTCGCGCGCGAAGGCGCGAGCGTGGTGCTGTCGGCGCGCGGCGCGGATCGTTTGGCCGCGGTGGCGGCCGAGATCGAAAGCGCGGGCGGGCAGGCGATCGCCGTGGCCGGCGACGTGCGCGACGAGGCGCACGCGCAGGCCCTGGTGCGGACCGCGCAGCAGCGCTACGGCGGCCTGGACATCGCGTTCAACAACGCAGGTGGACTGGGCGTCATGGCGCCGACCCCGGAGCTGAGCCTGGCGCAGTGGCGCGACACTCTGGACAACAACCTCACCGGCGCGTTCCTCGGCGCGAAGTATCAGCTGCCGGCCTTGCTCGAGCGCGGCGGCGGCAGCTTGATCTTCACTTCATCGTTCGTGGGCGACACCGCGGCCTTCCCGGGCCTGACCGCCTACGCGGCCGCCAAAGCCGCCCTGCTGGGCCTGGCCCGCAGCATCGCGGTCGAATTCGGACCGCGCGGCGTGCGCAGCAACGCCCTGTTGCCCGGCGCCACCGACACCCCCGCGTTCCGCGAATTCGGCGACGACGAACAGACCCGCGCCTACGTCGCCGGCCTGTACGCGCTCAAGCGCGTGGCCGCAGCGGAGGAGATCGCCCAGGCCGCGCTGTTCCTGGCCTCGGACGCGTCCTCGTTCATGACCGGTAGCACTCTGGCCGTGGAGGGCGGCGTTTCGGTCAACCGCGGCTAAAAGCGACGCGCGGGTGCGGCGGCCTCAGTCGCCGCCGCCACCGCCGCCATCGCCACCGCCGCAGTCGCCGCCTCCCGAGGAGTCGCTGCCGCAGTTGTTGTCGCTCCAGCTGCTGCTGGAGTCGTAAGTACTCGTACTGCCGCTGTCGCTGCTGCCGCCGCCTTGCGCGGCCGACATCCGCCCGGCCAGCAGCATCAGCAGCGCTCCGCCGGCCAGCAATGCCAGGCCGATGAACCAGTGGCCGCGCAGCGCCAGCACCAGACCAGTGGCGATCAGGCCCAGACCTATGAATTTGTGCAGCATCGGGTCCCCTCGATTGGGCGCAGACAGGGCTGCGCTGGCGGCATTGTCGCAGCGGTGGGTGACGCTTGTCCGCGCGCGTGCCGTTTTGGCGCGCCACTTGCCACGACGGCACGCTAAGTGTGTGTTTTTCAAGGCCAATCCGGCGGTTCGCACACATGGAAAGAGGCAGCCAGACCGCCACCTACGCTATGCTCGCAGCGGGGAAAATGGGCCCGCAGTCGGCCAGGGGGAGCGATGTCGTTCGCAGGATTTCTCGCCGACCGTAAGCGGGTTCGGGCTTTAGTGGCGCTAGCGCTTACGCTGCTGATGTCCTGCGTCTTGGACGCGGCGGCGATGCGCAAGATCGATCCGGGCGAGGCGCCCAAGCTGGCGGCCGACGAAGGCCTGCTGGCCCTGGTGGTCGATACCAACAGCAACATCGGCAGCGTGCACGTGCGCAAGGCCGGGCGCGGTCCCACCGAGGGCGTGCTCGACAGCCTGCCGATCGGGCGCAATCTGCAGTTGTACGCCTTGAAGGCCGGCGAATATGAGTGGGCCGAGGTCAACATCTACGCCGGCGGACGGCGCGCGCGCTATACGATCAAGGACGCCGAATACCGGTTCCAAGTTCAAGCCGGCAAGCTGAATTACAGCGGCGACCTGGTGCTGCGTCCGGTCAGCCTGCTGCGCACCATGATGCATGTGTCCAACCGTTCGCTGCCGGTGATCGATTGGCTGGAAGCGCAGCATCCCGCGCTATACGCCCAATACGGCCTGAGCTATTCGGGTCGTTATCCCGATCCGTTTCCGGAGTTGTACCGCAGTACACGGGCGGGCAACGCCGAGCCGCCGGCCAAATTGAACGCCGGCCTGGAACCGCCCAAACCCGGCACCTTGCCCATCTCGGCCGAGATGATGTGGAAGCCGCAGCGGGTCATCGACGTCGCGTTGAACCCGAACGGGCAATTGCTGGCCGAGATACTGCGCGAAAACGATGGCCGCTACTCCTTGGACCTGATCGACCTGGCCAGCGGCCAGGCGCAGCGCGTTAGTTCGGGCAAGCGCTACATCGGCTCGCTGGCTTGGGAGAGCGAACGCATCCTGATGGCCAGCGACGAGGAGGGCGGCTACTCGGTGGTGCGGGTGGGCGAGGCCACCGGCGGCAAGCGCGCCGCGCAGGTGCTGCCCTTGCTGGGTAAGGGTCGTATCGTGGACATGCTGCCCGATGAGCCCGGCAAGATCCTGTTCGAGGGATTCGACAGCCGCGATGCGCTGGCGGTCCATCGCGTGGATCTGACGGTGGGCGACCGCAGCATTCTGGGTTTCCAGACCGCGGCCAGCCGCGACCGCATCAACAAGGGCATGAGCAACGACCTGGGCTGGTACGCCGACGGGCAGGGCCAACTGCGCGCGGCCGTGGTCAAGCGCGACGAACGGGTGGTCATGGTGCATGGGCGCCCGGGCCAGTACAGCGAGGTATTGGAGCTGGACAGCGAGGACGGCTTCCAGCCGCTGGCGCTGTCGTTCGACGGCAACCTGATCTACGGGCTCAGCGACGAAGGCCGCGATCAACGCGACCTGGTCGTGTTCGATCCGGCCAGCAAGAGCATCGTGCGCACCTTGTTCAGCAAGCGCGGCGTGGACGTGGTGTCGCCGGTGCTCAATCACCGGCGCGAGCCGGTGGCGGCGCGCTACTACCAGTCGGGCCGGCTGGTGACGGAATACTTCGACGAGGGCGACCGCGCCTTGGCCGCCACGCTGCAGGCGGCCTATCCGGGCCGCACCGTGGCGGTGATCGACCGCAGCCTGGACGGCAAGCAGTTGGTGCTGTGGGTGGATGGCAGCGACAAGCCGCCGCAGCTCTACCACATGGACCTGGTCGCCAAGCGCGCCTCGCTGATCGACGAGGTCTACCCCTGGCTGGCGGACAAGCGCTATGCGCCGGTCAAGCTGATCGCGGCCAAGGGCAGCGACGGTTTACCGATCGAGGCCTTCCTGACCCTGCCCGAGGCGCCCGACAAGCGGCCGCTGGTGGTGCTGCCGCACGGTGGCCCGATCGGCGTGGGCGATCGGCTGCATTTCGATCGGGAAGTGCAGTACCTGGCGTCGCTGGGCTATGCGGTCTTGCAGGTCAACTTCCGCGGCTCCGACGGTTACGGCAAGGCCTTCCGCGAGGCCGGCCACCGCAACCATGGCAAGCTGATCGAGGACGATATCGACGCCGCCCTGCAAGTGGCGCTGGCTTCGTATCCGATCGACAGCGCGCGGCTGTGCGCGGTGGGCAGCAGCTATGGCGGCTACTCGGCGCTGGTCTCGGCGATGCGCTGGCCCGGGCGGTTCCGCTGTGTCGTGTCGATCTCCGGGGTCAGCGACCGCGCCTTGTTCTTCACCGCCAGCGACAGCGCCCGCTCGGCCCAGACCCGCGCACTGATGGAGCGCACCATCGGCGACCCGCGCAAGGACCTGGCCGACATGCAGGCGACCTCGCCGCTGTACAACATCGACAAGCTCAAGCTGCCGATCATGCTGGTGCACGGCCGCGATGACCTGCGCGTGGACTTCGAGCATGCGCGTCGGCTGGTGCGCATGCTGAACCTGGCCGGGCGTCCGCCGGTGGTGCTGGCGTTCCCGAACGAGGGCCACAGCTTCGACGATCCGTTGGCGCTGGAGATCGCGTGGTCAGGGATCGCCGGCTTCTTGCGGCAGAATCTTGGTGATGCGGCGTCGGCGGCTGCTGGCGCGGAGGCCCGATAACCAGGCGCGATGCCAGGGATTTTGCGTTCATCATTCAGCGGGATTCTCCATCGCGTGATAGCACAGGATGAAGGAGCGCTTCGTTTAGACAAAGGAACGACGATGCAAAGGAAGCACATTTTCACGTTGGGGCGAGAGTACGCAGGGTGCGGAGAGGGGCCTCTGCCATTCCTGAGCAATATCGCCGGTCCCCTGGGGCGTCTGCAGGGCGAGTTGCATTTCCGGATGGACGACTTCTGCCGCATTCACGAATGCGTATACAAGGAGATTCATCGGATAGATGTAGCGCTCGATCAACTCAACCCTCAGCCACCGCCAGCTTGCGGCGATATGGATTCCCCGGAGCACCATAGGTGGGCGAGGCTGGCCAACTATGCGATCGGTGTGGATTCGGAGAACAGGCGCATCCGTGCTTATGCCGATCAGATGATCGTGGTGGGTCTATGGACGATCGCGGAACAGTTTCTTGGGAAGGTGTATAGGGGCTTCGTTGCGTTTCGCGACAGTGTGGACGAGAACGGCGTGAACGCGC
Organism: Lysobacter silvisoli; assembly: GCF_003382365.1. Lineage (NCBI taxonomy): Bacteria > Pseudomonadati > Pseudomonadota > Gammaproteobacteria > Lysobacterales > Lysobacteraceae > Lysobacter > Lysobacter silvisoli. Next base: position 729,903 of record NZ_QTSU01000001.1, read on the forward strand.
CCTACCGCTGGGACCATTTCGTGAGTTCGTACGAGCAGCTGGGAATCGATCTGGCCGCGCTAGAGAACTATGCCAATGCGGATGAGTGTCGCTTGGTCAACAATGCGATCAAGCACGATCCCGTCGTCGGAAGCCGGCTGCAGGCACTGGCTTTCTTTTTTCCTCATCTGGGCAAAGACCTGGAGGCGCTCCAGTTGGACGTGCAGCGCTATGTGAATGGCGTTTCCGATTTTTTGGGGAGTCTGATCGAGAAAGCGAACGAATCGCTTGATCCGCCTCCCTGATGGCCGCGTCGCTTTCTGTCGGCAGCGTACTCCGCGCTGAGTCGAGCCCTACTCGTGCTTCAACGCCGCCAAGCTGCGCGAACACGCATTCGCACGCTCGACCAGAAACTCCCGCTCGCGCCCGTTGCGCGTCAGCCCCGCCGCGCGCTTGAACTCGGCATGGGCTTCCTCGTAGCGCCCTAGCTTGAACAGGAAGTCGCCGCGCACGCTGGGCAGCAGGTGGTAGTGCTTCATCGACGGTTCGTCGACCAGGGTGTCGGCCAGTTCCAGGCCGGCGGCGGGGCCGAAGGCCATGGCCAGGGCGACGGCGCGGTTGAGTTCGACCACGGGCGAGGGGGCGAGTTGGGCCAGAGCGTCGTAGAGGGCGGCGATGCGGGCCCAGTCGGTTTCGTCGGCGGTGCGGGCGCGGGCGTGGCAGGCGGCGATGGCGGCCTGCAGGGCGTAGGGGCCGCGCGCGCCGCCCAGTTTTTCGGCGCGGTCCAGCGCGGTCAGGCCGCGGTTGACCAGCACGTGGTCCCAGCGCGCGCGGTCCTGGTCCAGCAGCAGCACGGGGGCGCCGGTGGCGTCGACGCGGGCGCGGGCGCGCGAGGCCTGGATTTCCATCAGCGCGACCAGGCCGTGCACTTCGGGTTCGCGCGGCATCAGTTCGGCGACGATGCGGCCCAGGCGCAGGGCTTCCTCGCACAGCGCCGGGCGCATCCAGTCGTCGCCGGCGGTGGCCGAATAGCCTTCGTTGAACACCAGGTAGATCACCGCCAGCACCGAGGACAGGCGTTCGCCCAGCTCGGGGCCGCGCGGCACTTCGAACGGCACGCGGGCTTCGGCCAAAGTGCGCTTGGCGCGGACGATGCGCTGGGCCACCGTGGGTTCGGGCACCAGGAAGGCGCGTGCGATCTCGTCGGTGGTCAGGCCGCCGAGCAGGCGCAGGGTCAGGGCCACGCGCGCTTCGGTGGACAGCACGGGGTGGCAGGCGGTGAACACCAGGCGCAGCAGGTCGTCGCCGATGTCGTCGTCGATGGCGGCTTCGAACGCGGCCTCGGCGTCGTCCTGCCAGTCCTCCAGCTCGTAGCCCAGTTCCTCGTACTTGCGCTGCTGCAGCTTGCTGCGGCGCAGGCGGTCGATGGCGCGGTGCTTGGCGGTGGCCATCAGCCAGGCGCCCGGGTTGTCGGGCACGCCGGTCTCGGGCCAGCGCTCCAGCGCCGAGACCAGGGCGTCCTGCGCGAGTTCTTCCGCCAGGCCCACGTCGCGCACCATGCGCGCCAGGCCGGCGATCAGGCGTGGCGATTCGATGCGCCAGACGGCATCGATGGCGCGATGGGTGTCGGTGCTCATGCGGGTCCGGGCGTGGGAGGCGGAAGGGTGGCCGGCAGCTTACTCAGGTGGGCTGGCCGATGTCGCGCTGCATCGCTTCGAAACCGGCGGCGGCCTGCTGCACGTCGGCGGGGAAGTCGTCGAATTCCTGCACCTGGCGCACTTCGATGACTTCGTTGTCGCTGCCCGGGCAGCGGCTGGCCCATTCGATGGCTTCCTGGCGCGAGTTCACCCGGATCATCCAGTAGCCGCCCAGCACTTCCTTGGCCTCGCTGAAGGGGCCGTCGACGACCTTGGCCTTGCCGCCGGCGAAGCTCACGCGCGCGCCCGACGACGGCGGGTGCAGGCCGTCCAGGCCGACCAGCACGCCGGCGTTCTGCAGGTCTTCGTTGAATTTCATCATCGCCGCGACGCGGTCGGCTTCGGGCATGGCGTCGGGCGCGGCGTGTTCGTAGCCCTTGGGAATCATCAGCAGCATGAAGCGCATAGCCAGGTCCTATGAGGTGCGAAAGTGGGGTGGCGGGCGCCGTTGCGGCGCTGGCAACACGAAGATCAATAGTGTCGCGCGAATCATCGCCCAATGGGGTAGGCGAGGCGATGAACTGCGAGGTAGTGGACATTCCGCGGCGCGACGTAGGCACGCCGCGCCGCGGTGGCCACAGGCGCGGCTCAGCCCTGCTTGGGCACGTTGATCATCCACGGCACGCCCCAGGCGTCGGTCACGCAGCCGAAGCTTTCGGCCCAGAACGTGGCCTGCAGCGGCATGGTGATCTTGCCGCCTTCGGCCAGGCCGGCGAACACGCGCTCGGCTTCGTTCGCCGATTCCAGGTTGAGCGAGACCGAGATGCCCTTGACGCCCTCGTAGGGGTACAGGGCGTTGGCGTCGGAGGCCATGAGCATGAAGTCCTTGCCGCTGAGGCTGACGTGCATGACCTTGCGCTGGTCGGCCTCGCTCAAGTCGTCGCAGCCGCTGCCCGCGGGGGCTTCGCCGTAGCGGGTGAGCAGTTCGATCTTGCCGCCCAGCACGCGTGCGTAGTGCTGGAAGGCCTGTTCGGCGGTGCCGTCGTAGGTGAGGTAAGGGGTGACGTGCATGGGTGTGCTCCGGTGGTGGCGGATGGGGTGGCTCAGGCCGGATCGCCTTCGACGATCAGGTGCAGGTCGGTGTTGCCGTCGCCGGCCACGGCCAGGAAGCGGCGGCTGTATTCGATCGCCGCTTCGGTGGACTCGGCCTGGATCAGCGCGTAGCCGGCGATCACTTCCTTGGCTTCGCTGTAGGGGCCGTCGGTGATCGAGATCTGCGTGCCGCGGCGCTGCAGGCGGGCGCCGCCCTGCGGCATCAGGCCGCCGGTGGACAGCAGGTAGCCCTCGCGGAAGCCTTGTTCGATCAGTTCGCCCAGGCGCTGTTGCTGCATGGGTTCGTCGTCGCAAGTGCGGTCGGCGTCGGGGGTGTAGATGGCGAGGAACTTCATCGGCGGGTCCGGTCGTTGGATGGAGGGCAGGGCGGCGGGCGCAAACGCGCGCGCCGCCGCGTGGGTCAATGCGCGGTCTGCGCGCGCAGGCGCTGTTCCTGTTCGCGCAGCTCCGGGGTGAGTTCGGCGCCGAAGTCCTCGGCTTCGAACACCTGGCGGATCTCGATCTCCGATTCGCCGTCGCCTGGGTTGGGGCAGCGCTTGACCCACTCGATCGCTTCTTCCTTGGACTTGGCCTGAATCAGCCAGAAGCCGCCGATCAGGCTGTCGGCCTGCTCGAACGGGCCTTCGATCACGTTGCGGCGCTGGCCGGAGAAGCGCACGCGGGCGCCGCGCGCGGACGGGTGCAGGCCTTCGCCGGCCAGCAGCACGCCGGCCTTGACCAGCTCTTCGTTGTACTTGCCCATCGCGGTCAGCAGTTCTTCGCTGGGCATGGCACCGGCTTCGGCGGCGGCGTTGGATTTGACGATCAGCATGAAACGCATGGCGGACTCTCCTGGGTTGGGGTGCGGGACGCCGCGGTCATGGCGGCGTTCTTACTCAGGGCGACGAAGCAGGGGGCGAGGAATCGACATGACAGGCGTAACTTTTTTTCGCCCCATCGCGGTGCTAGCGTGCGGCTCCCAACCCCCAGCCCCAGGCTCAGGTCCATGAAGAAGATCAAGTATTTGATTCCGCTGGCGTTTTTCTGCGGCGCCGCGGCCGCCGCACCGGTCACCTACGACATCGACCCCTCGCACACCTATCCCAGTTTCGAGGCTCCGCACATGGGCATCTCGATGTGGCGCGGCAAGTTCAACGGCTCCAGCGGCAAGATCGTGCTGGACAAGGCCAAGGGCGCCGGCACGGTCGAGGTCACCGTGGATGCGAGCAGCATCGACTTCGGTCACGACCAGATGAACGAGCACGCGCGCGGCGCCGACCTGTTCGACGTGGCCAAGTACCCCACCGCGGTCTACAAGGGCAAGCTCGAGGGCTTCGTAGACGGTGCGCCGACGAAGGTGGTGGGAGAGTTGACCCTGCACGGGGTGACCAAGCCGCTGGAACTGAAGATCAATTCGTTCAAGTGCATTCCGCACCCGCTGCACAAGCCGCGCGAGCTGTGCGGCGCCGACGCCCTGGCCACCTTCCAGCGCGACGCGTTCGGCATGGACGCGGGTAAGGACTGGGGCTTCACCATGGACGTCACCCTGCGCATACAGGTCGAAGCGGTGCAGCAGGCAAAGTAAGCGATCCACGCTATCCCTCATCGAAGGAGTGAAGTCATGAACAACGAACCGCAGTCCGAACACCGTTGGCTGGCCAAGCTGGTGGGCGAGTGGGAAGGCAAGGGCGAGGCCGAAGGCCCGGCCGGCGAAGGCACCAGCACCTGGCGCTCGCGCCAGAGCGTGCGCGCGATCGGCGAGCTGTGGATCCAGTGCGAGGCCAGCAACGAGATGGACGACGGCTCCTCGCCGTCGACCATGCTGATCACCCTGGGCTACGACCCGGCCCAGGGCCGCTATGTCGGCAACTTCGTCGGCTCGATGATGTCCAGCCAGTGGATCTACAGCGGCAGCGTCGATGCCGGCGGTCGCAGCCTGACCCTGGACACGCGCGGTCCGGATTGGAGCACGGGCGAGCTGCGCGACTATCAGGACATCATCGATATCGTCGACGACAATGAGCACGTGCTGCGTTCGCGCATGCTCGGCGACGACGGCCAGTGGCAGCAGATCATGCAGGTGCGTTACCGCCGCGTGAGCTAAGCGCAGCCCGCCGCCGCGACACCGGTCACGGCGGCGGGACTTGCCTGTGCGCGCCGCGCGTTCCAGTCTTGGGCTTTCCGAGGCGGAGAGCGACGGCATGGCGGGCAAGGCGTGGCGGTGGTGGAGCGGTGCGGCCCTGGCCGCGTGGGCCTGCTGCAGTGCGGCGGCGGTGCCGGCCGACGAGGCCGAATTCCGCGCCCTGTACCGCGAACTGGTCGAGATCAACACCACGCGTTCGGCCGGCGACTGCACCCGCGCCGCGGAGGCCATGCGCGCGCGCCTTCGCGCGGCCGGCCTGCCCGAGGCCGACATGCAGGTGCTGGCGCCGCCGGACCGGCCGCGCGACGGCGCGCTGATCGCCTTGCTGCGCGGCCGCGAGCCGGCGCTGAAGCCGGTGTTGCTGCTGGCCCATATCGACGTGGTCGAGGCCCGCCGCGAGGACTGGGAGCGCGACCCCTTCACCCTGGTGGAGGAGGACGGCTGGTTCTACGCGCGCGGCGCGGCCGACGACAAGGCCATGGCGGCGGTGCTCACCGACAGCCTGATCCGCTACCGCCGCGCAGGCCACGTGCCGCGCCGCGGACTGAAGCTGGCGCTGACCTGCGGCGAGGAAACCCCCGACGTGTTCAACGGGGTGAAATGGCTGCTGCAGGCGCACCCGCAGGCGCTGGATGCCGAGTTCGCGGTCAACGAAGGCGCCGGCGGCGAGCTCGACGACCAGGGCCGTGCGCTGGCGCTGCAGGTGCAGGCCGGCGAAAAGGTCTATCAGGACTTCGAGCTGGCCACGTCCGACATCGGCGGCCACAGCTCGCGCCCCACCCACAGCAACCCCATCGTGCGCCTGTCCGCGGCCTTGCTGCGTCTGGACGCGTACCGCTTCCCGATCGCGCTGAACCCGGTCACGCGCGGCTATTTCGAGGCCCAGGCCAGACTGTCGCCGCCGGCGGTGGCCGCCGACATGCGCGCGGTGCTGGCCGATCCCAAGGACGAAGCCGCGGCCGGCCGGCTGTGGGACGTGAACCCGGGCTGGAACAGCATGCTGCGCACCACCTGCGCGATCACCCAGACCACCGGCGGGCACGCGCCCAATGCGCTGCCGCAGCAAGCGCGCGCCAACGTCAATTGCCGGATCCTGCCGGGCGTGCCGGTGCCGTCGGTGCGCGACGAGATCGCGCGCGTGCTGGCCGACGAGCGCATCAGCGTGAGCGCGCGCGGCGAGCCGGGCATGGCGACCACGATGCCGCCCTTGAACGACCGCGTCCTGGGCCCGGTGCGCGAAGTCGCCGCGTCGCTCTGGCCGGGCGTGGCGGTGGTGCCGACCATGGCCACCGGCGCCACCGACGGGCGCTTCCTCAACGCCGCCGGCATTCCCACCTACGGCATGACCGGCGCCTTCCACGACGCGCGTGGCAGCGGCGCGCACGGCTTGAACGAGCGCATCCGGGTGAAATCGCTGCTGGACTCGCGCCGCTTCCTGTACGAGGTGGTGCGCCGCTACGGCGAGCTGCCGTAGGTTGCTGGGTGGCGGGGTGTGCGGGCTGTGCATACGAGTACCCCGTCATTCCGGCGTAAGCCGGAACCCATCTGACGTTCGCTCTGGTTGCAGCGCAGTCCAGGCCGGTACAGCAAGATCAAAATGGGTTCCGGCTTGCGCCGGAATGACGGTACAGAGCGGGGCGCGCTGCGCTGCCGGCAAACCGCATCGGACGCAGCCCGCATGCGATGCTCGCAGCCGACGCCACTATGGCAGCTTTCAGGGCAAGCGCATGGACATCCTGCTGCACATCAGCGAACTCGGCCCCGGCCTCAGTGTGGACAGCGCCAGCGAGGCCGACCTAGCCGAGGTGATCGCGCGCACCGCCCACCTGGGCCCGGCCCGTTACCTCGTGTACGACGAGCATCGCTTCCGCGTGGTCGCCGCCACCGCGCCGGACTGGCAGGCCAAGCTGGCCCAGTCCGACGTGCCGGACACCATGCTGGCCCTGCTGAGCGCCTTGCGCGCCGGCACTACGCCGGCTCCGGGCTGAGGCCGGGCGCTCACGCCGGCCCCGCCGCAACGCGCGATAATGACGCCCGTTTCCTAACGGCGAGGTGTCCCATGGTTCAGCGCTACGAAATCGGACCGCGCATGTCCGAGGCGGCCGTGCATAACGGCGTGGTCTATCTGGCCGGCCAGGTGGCCGACGACGAGCATGCCGACATCGCCGAACAGACCCGGCAGGTGCTGGCTTCCATCGACGCCCTGCTCAAGCAGGCCGATACCGACAAGTCCAAGATCCTGCGCGCGCAGATCTACCTGGCCGACATCGCCGACTTCGCGGCCATGAATCAGGTCTGGGACCGCTGGGTGCTGCACGGGCACACGCCGCCGCGGGCGACGGTGCAGGCGGCGCTGGCGAATCCGAATTGGAAGATCGAGATCGTGGTAACGGCGGCGCTGTAAGAGGCGCGAAAGCAAATCCTCCCCGGTCCACCCGGCCAGCAAGCGCAGCTTGCTGGCGTTCGATCGTGCGCGAACCTGCGGTTCGCATGCGCACGCTCTTACCTTTTTCAAAGGAGGGAGCAAAGCGCGATCCGCCGCTGGTCTTCCCCCTTTGAAAAAGGGGGTTGAGGGGGATTTGCCTTTGCTTCGCGCGCGATCCGCCTCAGTCCCCGCGCTCCCGCCGATCCTGCGCCACCGCTAAAAACGCCTCCAGCAGCGGCCGCCCCGGCATCAGCTCCGGAAAGCGCGCATCGTGGAACTCCGGGTGCCATTGCACCCCAACCACGAACGCCGCCTCGCGCACGCGGATGCATTCGGGGATGCCGTCCTCCGACCAGGCCTCCACCGCCAGGCCGTCGCCGAGGCGGCGCACGCCCTGGTGGTGGATGGAATTGACCCGCACCTCGTCCTGGGCCGGATACAAGGCCGCCAGCCAGCCGCCGGGTTCCACCCGCAGGCGGTGGACGTGCTCGTCGTAACGTTCGGGCAGGTAGTGCTGGTTGGCGGTGGCGCCGGCGGCGACCAGGTCCTGATACAGGCTGCCGCCGTAGGCCACGTTGATCAGCTGCATGCCGCGGCAGACGCCCAGCACCGGCTTGCCGGCATCGATGAAGGCGCGCAGCAGCGACAGTTCGAAACGGTCGCGCACCGGGTCGGTGGTCTGCAGCAGCTCGCTGGGCTGTTCGCCGTAAGCCACCGGGTCGATGTCGGCGCCGCCCTGCAGGATCAGGCCGTCGAAGGACCGGGCGTACTCGCGCACCGACAGGGTGGCGCGCTGCACGTCGCCGTCGGGATCGACGGTGGGGATCATCGCCACCAGCGCGCCGGCGGACAGCACCCAGTGCGCCATCGACTGCTCCAGGTACTGCAGGGTCTTGTTGCGGAAGCCGTACTGCACCGGCAGGTTGCGCATCAGCCGCGGCGACAGGCCGATCATCAGTTTGCGCGCGGCGGCGTTCATGCGGCGGTGTCCTCGAAGTCGATGGTGGCGGCGCGCAGCCAGTCCACGACCGCGTCCAGCGCGCGCACGCGGTGCAGGCCGGCGTCGCGCTGTTGGCGGTAGATGGCCAGTTGCACGTGGGCGCTGCTGCCCTCGGCGACGATCGCGTCCAGCGGCGCGAGCGCGGTTTCGCTGTCCAGGTCGCGGATGTCCTGCGCGCACATCGCGCGCAGGCGGGCCAGGGCCTGCGGCAGCGGTTCGGGCTCGTCGCCGCTCTCGTCGAAGAGCAGCGCTTGGGTGCCGAAGCGCTTGGCGCGCCAGCGGTTCTCGTCGATGACCCGGCGGGTCAGGGCGCTGCGCGGCGGGTCGTGCTCGGGGTGGCGGACCAGGTAGCGCAGCAGGCAGCGGTACAAGGCGGCGATGGCCAGCGCGTCGCGCGCGCGGGTGCAGCAGTCGGCGATGCGCAGCTCCAGAGTGGGGTAGCGCGGCGAGGGACGGATGCCCCACCACAGCGCGCGCGCGTCGGGGATCGCGCGCACCCGGGTCAGCAGCGCGGCCAGGGCGTCGTATTCGGTTTCGTCGGCGTAGAAGTCGGGCACGCCGGTGCGCGGCCATTCGTCGTACACCGCCTGGCGGTAGCTGAGCAGGCCGGTGCGCGAGCGGTTCCAGAACGGCGAGGACGTGGACAGGGCCAGGAACAGCGGCAGCCAGGGCATGGCGCGGTTCATCACCTGCACGCGGTCCACGCCCGGCGGCAGCTGCACGTGCACGTGCAGGCCGCAGACCAGGCTGCGGCGGGCGACGATCTGGAAGTCTTCCATCATCCGGCGGTAGCGCGAACGCGGCGTGCGCTCCTGTTCGCGCCACACGCCCAGCGGATGCGTGCCGGCCGCCACCAGGCCCAGCTCGTGGCGCGCGGCCACCTGCGACAGGCCCTGGCGCAGGCCGGTCAAGGTGCGCGCGGCATCGGCTGCGTCGCGCAGTATCGGGCTGGAGATTTCGATCTGCGACTGCAGCAGTTCGTTGGCGACAGAGTCGCCGAGCTCGCGCCGCGCGTCCTTGAGCAGCTTGCTCGGGGCGCGCGTGGCCAGGCCGTGCGCGCCGGGGCGGACCAGGAAGTACTCCTCCTCGATGCCGTAGGTGTAGTCGTGCTGGTCGCTCACGCGCGAAGGTCCGGCGCGGGGGCGGGGCGGGTGGGGTACATGCGCGACTCCTGTCGGGGCGGGTTCAGGCGACGGTAGCGCGGGCCGTGTAAGCGGCAGTTGAAGGCCGCGCGGTATCATCGGCGCATGGCGAAACTGCTGATGGTGCTGCGGCACGTGCCCGAGGACGAGGTCGAGGAAGTGCGCGCGCTGCTGGACGCGCACGGCATCGGCCATTACCAGACCGAACCCAGCCGCTGGGGCGTGTCGCACGGCGGGCTGTGGCTGGCCGAGGACGGCGACCACGCCGCGGCGCGCGCGCTGCTGGACGACTACCAGCGCCAGCGACAGGCGCGCGCACGCGAGCAGGCCGAACAGGACCGCCGCGAAGGCCGCGAGGAAAGTTTCGTCGATCAGTTGCGGCGCGAGCCGCTGCGGGTGCTGGCGGCGGTGGCCGCGATCGTCGCCTTGCTGGCGCTGATGGCCTTGCCGGCCTGGCTGCTGTGGCCCTGAGGGCTGCGCTTCGCTACCTGCCGTACCAGTTCCGTCATTCGGTCCGCCGCGGCCCTGCATTTCCGGTCATTGCGGCGCTTTCAGGGCGGCCGCTTGGACGGGCCAAGCGACAGTCAAAATGGGTTCCGGCTTGCGCCGGAATGACGACGGATTCTCTACGGTTGGTGAGCACGTGACGGTGCGGTTGTCGCCGTACCCTACAGCTGTGCGCCGCTGGGCGCGCCTTCCACTTCCAATGCGGTCAGGTACAGGCGCAGGTCGAACTCCAGCTGGTGGTAGTTCGCTTCCATGTGCGTGCACAGCTGATAGAAAGCGCGGTTGTGATCGCGTTCCTTCAGGTGCGCCAGTTCGTGCACCACGATCATCTTCAGGAACGGCGCCGGTGCGTCGCGGAACAGGCTGGCGATGCGGATCTCGCGGTTGGCCTTGAGCTTGGCCCCCTGCACGCGCGAAATCACCGTGTGGGTGCCCAGCGCCTGGCCGATCACCCGCAGCTTGCTGTCGTACAGCACCTTGTGCAGCGGCTCGGACTTGCGCAGGTAGCGCGCCTTGAGTTCGTTGGCGTAGTCGTACAGCGCGCGGTCGCTGCGGATCTCGTGGTCTTCGCCGTAGCGTTCGCGCAGACGCGCGCCCAGGCGACCCTGTTCGATCAGCTCGCGCACGCGCGCAAGCACGGGTTCTGGATAACCGCCCAGATAATGGAACCGCTGCATGCCCACACGATACGGCAAGCGGCGCGCGCAGCGGACATGCGCGCAGTGCGCGCGATCACGCTCTACGCAATACAGATGCATTTCTCGCATCGAGTTTGCTGCTGTTTTATACGGAAAGAATGCTCCCGATGTTGACAATTTTTAGTTGGTCTTGATTGTCAATTTCGGATTGTGTTTTCCTCGTTCGCAAATGAAGCCGCCGCGTTCTCCGAATGGGATCGCGTCGGCTCCAGGGATGGCGACGGGGAGACGTGACAGTGGCATCTAGAGACAAGGCAAAAGGCGTCGCGGTCGCGGCAGCGGTCGCCGCACTGGCGGTGACGGCGTGGTGGTGGTCGGCAGCGAAGCCGGATTCGCAAGCGGGCGGCGTCGCGGGCGCGCCGGCCGTACAGGAGCACGGGCCGGCCAGCGACGCCGCCGATGCCGCACGCGACGATGCGAGCCGGTCGCCCGCGGGCAACGCAGCTCGGGCCCGCCCGCCCGCATCGGCCGGCATCGAGCGCAGCTACCTTCCGCCGCCCGGCGATGCGGCCGAGGTCTACGCCGCACTGGAAGCGCGCGCACGCGGCGGCGATATCGATGCCGCGCTGAGTCTGTACGCCAAGGTCAACGACTGCCGCCTGCGCGCGAGCATCGCCATGCGCCGTGCGCCCGATACGGACGTGCAGGCGCTGATTCCGCCGGAGTGCCGCAGTCTGAGCGCCGAACACTATCGCGAGGCCGGGCGCTGGCTGGAGCGCAGCGCCGACGCCGGCGACGCCTACGCGCAGCTGCTGTACGCCGACAGCGCCGAGAGCGTGCTGGGCCCGCGCGGCGAATGGCTGCGCGATCCGCAGGCGCTGCAGCGCTATACGCGCAAATCCTTGGACTACCTCAACGCCCAGGCCGCGCGCGGCGGCATGGAGGCGATGAACCGCCTGGCCTACGTCTACGCCAGCGGCAAGCGCGTGCCGCAGGACCTGGGCAAGGCCTACGCCTACTTCTACGCCCTGCAGTTGGCGGGCGATCCGAATCTGAGCTTGGGCCACATGCGCCAGGTCGAACAGCGGCTGTCGCCGCAACAACGGTCGTTAGCGACCCAACAGGGGAGAAGGATCTATGAACAATGCTGCAAGCGTTAAACACACCCGCAAGCGCGGCAAGCGCATCGCGGTAGCCGCGGTGCTGGTGGCCGGCTTGGCCACGGCCTTGTGGCTGTACGCCGAGGACCGCATGGGCCCGTTCACCTGCAACCACTGCCCGCTGCAGAACCCATTGGTGGATGCCACCACCAAGGCCTTCATCAACGACCTGCGGCCGATGTGGGGCATGGGCGCGCCTTGGGAAGCCGACGACGTCTACGTGGTCTGCAACACGGCTTACTGCGTGGACTACCGTATCGCTTACCCGGACGAGCAGAGCTACGAAGGCTTCAACGCCCGCCCGATCCAGGACGGCGGCAGCGGCAGCACGGGTGGCGGCGGCGGTAACGAAACCGGCGGCAGTGGCGGCGGTTACAACCCCGGCGCGGGCGGTGGCGGGGGCGGTGGCGGCAGCAGCGGCGGCGGCAGGGTGATCGTCGGCGATCCGGTGGTGGTGGAGAACTGAGCACAGACGGAGCCCGCTTCGGCGGGCTTCGTTGCGTACGCTGCCAGGAAACTGGGCGGTAGTAGTGAGCACAACGCGCGTTTGCGAATGATTAAATGTGGAAATGAGGTGCTAATACAGTGAGTTCTTGCGCTCTTACTTTCGCGGGAGTTGTTCAGCACTTTTCTATATATGGGTTGCTTTCGCCTCTACAGCGCTGTGCTTGCTTGTGCTTGTAACGGAGTTCTAGGACGGTTATGGAGTTGGCCAACAAGCGAATGTGCTGGGCTCCAATCGCGGCGGTGGCCGCCATTTGTTTGGTAATCGCGTGCCTGACTTGGTCAAGACGTTCGACTGGACTCCAAGAGACGGAACTATCAACGCACGTCAACTTAGACCGCAAGGGCCAACCTGCCAATTCCAATTCAAGGCTGGGTGAGGGGCAGGGGGGGAGCGTCGTTGCTGTCGAGTCGCGTAAAGGGCGAGCCTACTTCAACCAACGCAGCTACTTCGCACCCGCAGGCGATGTCGAGGATGTCGCGCGACGCCTGACGCTCTTGGCTGAGGCCGGGGATGCGGAGGCGGCCTTTCTGCTCTATTTGAAGTTCGAGGAGTGCAGGCGAGCGCTGGAGGATGGCGTCAGCCAAGCAGAGCTGCGTCTCTATTCCGATGCAAAAGCAGTGCAGAATCGACTGAACGCAGAGGCACGGACACTAGATGGCTGTGCGAACTACTCAAAGATCAAGGAGCCACGGGCGGGATATTGGTTGGAGCAATCCGCTGACGCCGGCTATCTAATCGCTCAGTTGATGTACGCCTCCGACTCTCGTGCTGTGCTCGGCTCGAGAGCGGATATGTTGCGCTCGCCTGAGGACACGATCCGCTACCGACGCAAGGCGATCGCGTACTTGGAACGCGCGGCCAACACCGGGAACGTGGACGCATTGATCTCGCTGGGGAAATCGTACCAGAGCGGGATTATTGCCAAGGAAGATTTGGTCAAAGCGTATTCGTACTTCTACGCAGCGGGCATGGTGAATCCAAACTTTACCCGGAATTACATCGGGAGGCTCGAGCGCAAATTGACCCGTGAACAAATGGAGCAAGCCAAGCAGCGCGGCGTCCAGATTTTCAATGGCTGCTGCAAATAAAGGGTGGAATGGAGTGCTATGAATAGGATGTTTTTTGGATGGGCGGCGCTGTGCTTGGGCCTATCCGTTCTGATCGTAGTTGCGGCCGATCCTGGGAGCAGATCGTTTGGTCCGTATTTGTGTTCTGGCGGTTGTGCTTTAGGTATGCCCATGCCGGATTCTGCCACCGACGCGTTTATTGACGCTTTGGATCACGGCCCCGCTTTTCCGGCCAGCATAATAAACCCAGGGCTGAACATGGTGGCCGGGGATTCGATCATGGTCTGCGACAGCACGCACTGTGCGACCTATGTTCTCTCGGATGATGACCTCTACCAAGGGATAAAAATCGAGGAGCGTACGAACGGCAGCGGCAGCGCGGACGGTGGCGGTGGTGCCGAAACTGGCGAAAACGGCGGCGGCTACAACCCGGGCGCGGGTGGCGGCGGCGGTGGTGGCGGTAGCAGCGGCGGCGGCAAGGTGACCATTGGCGATCCGGTGGTGGTGGAGAACTGAGCGCGAACGGAGCCCGCCCAGGCGGGCTTCGTTGCGTTTGCCGGTCGCGCCCCAGGCGCTTTGCGGGTCCAGGCCCTATCGCAACAAATCCGTCATCGTCCGGCCATAGTCTGCGCGGCATGGACATCCTGATGCTGTCGGACGTGTACTTCCCTCGGGTCAACGGCGTGTCGACCTCGATCCGCACCTTCGCCCAGGTGCTGGCGCGCATGGGCCACCGGGTGACCCTGGTGGCGCCGGACTACGGGCCGGACAGCGGCCAGGAGCAGCACGACGGCCACGGCGAGTTCGAGGTGATCCGCCTGCCGGCGCGGGTGATCTTCTTCGACCCCGAGGACCGGCTGATCCGCGCCAGCGCCTTGCGCCGTGCGCAGGAGGAACTGGCCCAGCGGCGCTGGGACGTGATCCACATCCACACGCCGTTCCGCGCCCACAGCCTGGGCGTACGTCTGGCGCGGCGCGGCGGCTGGCCGACGGTGGAGACCTACCACACCTATTTCGAGGAATACGTGGGCCACTACCTGCCGTGGGCGCCGGCGCCGCTGCTGCGTGCGTTCGCGCGTCGCGCCTCGCGCTCGCTGTGTCACGGCGTGGATCACCTGATCGTGCCCACGGCGCAGATGGTGCAGGTGCTGGACGGCTACGGCATCACCACGCCGTCGACGGTGCTGCCCACCGGCATCGAGCTCAGCGAGTTCGCGCGTGGCGACGGCGCGCGCTTCCGCGCCGAGCATGGCATCGCGCCGGAGCGGCCGACGCTGGTCACGGTGAGCCGGTTGGCGGTGGAGAAGAACATCGCCTTCCTGCTGCGCGTGGCGCAGCGTCTGGTCGGCGAATTTCCGGATCTGCTGTTCCTGATCGCCGGCGAAGGTCCGGACGCGACGCGGCTGAAGCGGCTCAGCGCCGAGTTGGGGTTGCAGGAACATGTGCGCTTCTTCGGCAACCTGGACCGGCGCACCACGCTGCTGGATGCCTACCGCGCGGGCGATGTGTTCGTGTTCGCATCGCCCACCGAAACCCAAGGCTTGGTGCTGATCGAGGCCATGGCGCTGGGCGTGCCCATCGTTTCCACTGCGGTCATGGGCACGGCCACGGTGCTGCGCGATGCGCGCAGCGCGGTGATCAGCGAGGAGGACGAGGCCGCGTTCGCCGGGCATGTGGCGCGGGTGCTGCGCTCGCCGGAGACGCGAGCCGCGTTGTCGGCGGCGGGGCCGTCGGATGCGCGCGTGTGGAGCGCGGACGGTTTGATGGAGCAGGTGGTTGCGCTGTATCAGCGCTTGGCGCATGCGCGGCAGCGGACGGCGGCAGAGCCGGTGCAGGCGGCCTAGCAGCGGCTGCGCGCGACGTTCCCATTCGCCGGGCCGTCGTGGGGCGCTGTCGTTCCCGTCCCGTCATTCCGGCGAAAGCCGGAACCCATTTTGATCTTGCTGCCGCAGCTCAGCCTTTTTCGCAGCCGGCGACTTATCGAGCAACGGCACAATGGGTTCCGGCTTTCGCCGGAATGACGGTGTGTGGGAAGTGGAGGGTGTCAGGACGAACTAAATCAACCCACCGGCCGCACCCGCGGCGCCAGCCACGCGCCCAGCGCGGCCAGCGCCAGCGACACGCCGAAGCCGGCCAGGTAGGCCGCCGACGGCGCGACCGGCAGTAGTGCGGCGAACAGCGTGCCGCCGACCGCGAGCACGCTGGCGGTGAACAGCGCATCGCCCAACTGCAACGCGGAGACGTTGATGCCCTGGCTCTCCGGCGGCGACAGTTCCAGCGCCAGCACCGACAGCGTGGGATAGACCAGGCCCATGCCCAGGCCCGCGAGCAGCCAGCCGGCCACGCCCAGGGCCACCGGTGCCGCCGGCAGCAAGGTCGCGGCGATCGCGGCCGCGCCCAGGGCGATGCCGAGCAGGCCGGCGCGCAGCACCTGCGGAGCCGCGTAGCGCTGCCGCGGCCGGCCGCGGTACCAGGAACCGGTGGACCAGCCGACCGCGCCCAGGGTCAGCACCAGGCCGGCCGCGGTCGGCGACCAGCCGTGCTCGCGCGAGAGCAGCAGCGGCACGAACACTTCGGTGCCGAAGAACGCGGCCGAGGCCAGGCCGCGCAAGGCGATCACGGTGGGCAAACCGCGCGCGGCGCGCAGGCTGCCGACGGGCAGCAGGCGGCGTGCGCACAGGATCAGCGCGGCCACCGCCAGTGCCAGGCCGGCCCAGCGTGCGATGCCGGGCCAATGGCCGGCCAGATGCAGCAGCAAGGCGCTGGTGGCGGCGCCCACCGCCCAGTACAAGCGCGTGCGCGCCACCGGATCGGCGGCCGCTGGCGGTGTCGCCAAACCGCGCAGCGCGGGCAGCACCAGCGCCGCCGCGGCCAGGGCCAGCGCCGGCACCGACAGGAATACCCAACGCCAGCCCAGGTGCTCGACGATGGCGCCGCTGATCGCCGGGCCGACCACGGCCGGTATCACCCAGGCGGCGGCGAACGCGGCGAAGATGCGCGGGCGCAGCGCCTCGGGATAGGTGCGGCCCACGGCCACGTACAGCGACACCGACATCAGGCCGCCGGCATAGCCCTGCACCACGCGTCCCAGCAGCAACCAGCCCATGCTAGGCGCCAGGCCGGCGATCAGCAGGCCCAGCGCGAACCAGGCGATGCCCTGGCGCAGCGGCGCGGCCGGGCCGCGTCGGTCGGCCCAGGCGCCGGCCGCGACCATGCCGACCACGCTCGCGGCCAGGCTGCCGCCGAAGGCCAGCGCGTACAGCGACAGGCCGTCCAGCGCGCGCGCCACGGTCGGCATGGCGGTGGCCACGGCCAGCGCTTCGAACGCGCCCATCGCCACCAGCGCGATCGCGCCGATGCTGAGCGCGCGGCGTTCGCGATCGAACAGGCTGGCGGTCTGCGTGGCGGTCGTTTCGGACGGTTCGCCCGCGTTGGCGTAGGCCTGACTCACGGATCGAAACCGCTGTCGCCGGTGGGGTAGACCATCAGCACGACCTTGCCGCGGCCGTGGCCGGTTTCGACGTCGCGGTGGGCGACGGCGGCGTGGGCCAGCGGATAGATCTCGCGCACGTGCACGTGCAGGTGGCCTTGTTCGTACAGGTCGACCAGCGCGTGCAGGCGCTCGCGCTCGCATTCCACGCGCAGGCGCAGCACGCCGTGACGCTGGGCGCCGTCGCCGTCGACCAGGGTGGCGATGCGTTCGCGCGCCACGCCCAGCGCCAGGGAGGCCTCGATCGCGCCGCGCCCGGCCGCGTCCAGGGCCACGCTCACGCCCTGCGGCGCGAGCGCGCGCACGCGTTCGACCAGGCCTTCGCCGTAGAGCACGGGCTCGGCGCCTAGCGAGCGCAGGTAGGCGTGGTTCTCGCGGCTGGCGCTGCCGATCACCTGCGCGCCGGCCAGGCGCGCGAGCTGCACGGCCAGGGTGCCGACGCCGCCGGCGGCGCCGTGCACCAGCAGGGTGTCGCCGCGGCGCAGGCGCAAGGCCTGCAGCGACAGCAAGGCGGTCTGGCCGGAGGAGGGCAAGGCGCCGGCCACCGCCCAGGACATCATCGGCGGCTTGGCCACCACCTGCGCGGCCGACACGGTCAGCGCTTCGGCGTAACCGCCGCCGTCGCACCAGCCCAGCACTTCCTGGCCGTGGTAGTAACCGCGCACGCCGTCGCCGACCTGGTCGACGGTGCCGGCGAAGTCGTAGCCGGGGTGCTGCGGGAAGGGAGCGTCGGCGCCGATGCCGCGGCGCGCGAAGTCGCCGCTGCGGCGGGCGATGTCGGCCGGTTGCACGCCGGCCGCGCGCACCCGCACGCGCAACTGGCCGGGCCCGGCCTGGGGCAGCGGCACGCGCGCGGCGTAGAGCACGTCGGCGGCACCGTAGCGGTCGTAGCGCACCGCCTGCATGGCGGTTTCGACGACCGCGAGTTCGTCGTCGCTGGCGCGCTCGTCGAGTTCGACCGCGCGCTGGGAGCGGTTGTCCATGGCTTGACCGGCTGTGTGGGGACGGGCAGCATAAGACCTGAAGTTAAGTTGAGGTCAAGCGATGAGCGGCGAACTCAGCGTGGGCGAGATGGCGCAGCGCAGCGGGGTGGCGGTGTCGACCCTGCACTTCTACGAGACCAAGGGCCTGATCCACAGCCGCCGCACCGCCGGCAACCAGCGCCGCTACGGCCGCGACATGCTGCGGCGCATCGCCATCATCCGCGTGGCCCAGCGCGTGGGCATGCCGCTGGCGACGATCCTGGCCGCGTTCTCGACCCTGCCCGACGGGCGCACGCCCACGCGCAAGGACTGGGCGCGGCTGTCGTCGGCCTGGCGCGAGGAGCTGGACGAGCGCATCGGCAAGCTGGTGCAGATGCGCGACACCCTGGACGACTGCATCGGTTGCGGCTGCCTGTCGATCGACCGCTGCCGCCTGGCCAACCCCGGCGACGTGCTGGCCGAAGACGGGCAGGGCGCGCAGCGTTGGGAGCATCACGAGGCCTAGCGCGCGCCGTTCGATCGGATCGGGGTTCAATTGAATCTGGGTTCGATCGAACCCGGCGGGATCGGCGCTGCCGGCAGGACGCAGCGATCCATCGGCAGGCAGAGGGCGGCGGCGCGCCGAACGCGTACCATGCCGGCTCCACCACGAGCCCCACCACGAGCCCGTCATGACCGTTTCCCTGCACACCGCGTCCGTCCCCGTGTTCAAGCAGTTCCTCGGCAGCCTCAGCGCGCTGCTGGACAAGACCCAGGCCTACGCCGCCGAGAAGAAGATCGAACCGGAGGTGCTGCTGCAGTCGCGCCTGTTCCCGGACATGTTCCCGCTGGTGCGCCAGGTGCAGATCGCCGCCGATTTCGCCAAGAGCGTGAGCGCGCGCCTGGCCGACGCCGAAGTGCCCTCGTATCCGGACGACGAGACCAGTGTGGAGCAGTTGCAGGCGCGCATCGCCAAGACCGTCGCCTATATCGACAGCCTGGAGCCGCTGCTGTTCGAGGGCGCGGAGGCGCGCGAAGTGGTGCTGCGCCCGGGCACGCCCAAGGAGCGCCGTTTCGCCGGCCAGGATTACCTGCTGCACTACGGCCTGCCGCAGTTCTACTTCCACGTCAGCACCGCCTACGCGATCCTGCGCCACAACGGCGTGGAAGTGGGCAAGCGCGACTACATGGGCGCCTGAGCCCCGCGGCGCGCGGCGGATCGCCGCTGCGCGCCCCAGTCCGCCGGCGCGCTTGCATCGTGCGCGCCGCGCGGCGACCATGCGGCTTGGTTTAGGGGAACCCCGCATGGAACTGCTGACGCTCGACCATTTCGCCCGTCACGTCGACGAAACCTTCTCGGCGGTCATGAACGACGGCGAGATCCCGTTCGTGCTGGTGGAAGCGCGCGCGCTCAACTCGTCGCAGGTATTGCCCGGCGGGGCGCGAGTGCCGTTCTCGCTGCTGTTCCGCAACGCGTCGGCGTTCCTGTTCCCGCAGCAGACCTATCTGATGCGCCATGCCGAGGTCGGCGAGGTGGGGATCTTCCTGGTGCCGGTGGCGCGCGAGCAGGCCGGGTTTTTGTACCAGGCGATTTTTAACTGACGGGGTAGGTGGGGTGCGGGTCCGGCTTACGCCGCTGCTAACTCTAAACAGGGCTTTGCTCATCAGGCGTTCTCGCACCCAAAGCCCTGGATGCCCGCGTTCGCGGGAATGACGGGGATGGGGCAGTGCGCAGGCTTGAAGGATGCGCCAGTAGCGAGCTAGCTCTGCACCCAGCGCAGCAGCAGGTGCGAGCGCAGATCCTCGACCATCACGAAGCCCAGACGCTGGTACAGCCGGCGCGCGGCGGCGTTGTCCGATTGCACGTGCAATTGCAGGCCGCAGTCTTGCGCGGCGGCGGTGCGCTGGCTGTGGGCGATGAGCGCTGCGGCCACGCCGCGGCCGCGTTCGTCCGGAAGCAGGCAGATGTCCACGATCAGGTGATGCGGCGCGGCGCGCTGCAGGTAGTAGCGTCCCGCCGGCGCGCCGTCGCGCTCGATGGCCAGGAAGTCGGAGTCGCCGTAGTGCGCCAGGTAGTGCTGGTGCTGCAAGGCGAACTGGCTGGCCAGGAACGCGCGCTTGGCCGCGTCGGGCCAGGGCACCGGGGCCATTTCCTCGGCGCGGGTGCTGGCGTAGAGCTCGCGCAGCCAGGGCAGGTCGCCGTCGTGCAGCGGCCGCAAGGCGTACCCGCGCTCGCTCAGGAGCGCGGGTGCCGTCAGGCGGTCGTCGCGGCCCGCCGGAAACGAAGTGAGCTGCGACGGCGCCTGCATGTCCTCAGCCGAAGCTGGGGAACACGCCCTGCAACGCGATGCAGAAGTTCGTCGCGAGGTAGGGCTGGCGGTTTTCGTGCGGCTGGCCGCCGCCGGCCGGCCCGATCATGTTGGGGCTGAACTGGGCGTTGGCGGTGGCGTTCTGCACGAAGGGATTGCCCGTGGTCGGCAGGCCCAGGTAGTTGCCCGCTGCCGGCGTGGCGGTGCGCTTGCTTTCGTCGGGCTGGTTGTAGACGGTCAGCGGGTGGGTGTGCGACGGGATGGTGTTCTGGGTCAGGGTCACCGTGTTGCTGCCGTACACCTCGCCGATGCTGTGCGGGGTCAGGCCCGGGCCCTGGCCCTGTTCGATCGCCACGCGGTTGACGAAGTTGGGCAGTTGGAAGGTGGTCTGGCCGTTGCCGCCGTACTGGGTGCCCAACAGCGAGAACAGCGCGGTGTTCTGCTGGATCGCCAGGGTGGTGCCGTTGCAGAAGGCCCAGCCGCGCGGCGGGAAGTTGAAGCCGAACAGCTGGATTTCGCCGATGAAAGGTTCGGTCATGGTCGTGTCCTCGAATCGTGATGGCGCGCGGTGGCGGCTCAGCCCTGCGACGGGAAGATGCCCGCCCAGGCGATGCAGAACTGCACCGTCAGCGTCGGCATTTCGTTGTCGTGCGGCTGGTTGCCGCCGGTGGCGACGATCGCGTTGGCCGCCAGCGCCGCGCCGGTGGCGCCGGTGATGTCGGTGACGTACATGGTTTCGCCGGAGACCGCGGCGGGCAGAACGGTGTTGCCGACCGCGCCGGTGGTGGCCAGGGCGGTGGTGGCCATGAGCGGGTGGTTGTGGATGGGCAGCTGGCCCTGGATCAGGGTGACGCTCTCGCTGCCGGCCATCTGCCCGATCACGTAGGTGCCCAGGCCCTGGCCGTGGCCCTGGTGGATCGGCACGCGGCCGCGCAGGTCGGGCACGGCGAAGGTGTTGATGCCGTCGCCGCCGTAGGTGGTGCCGAGCAGGGTGTACAGAACCTCGTACTCGGCGATGGACTTAAGCGAGCCGTCGCAAGCGAACCAGCCGTTGGGCACGCGCGAAAAGCCGAACATCCGGATTTCTCCGACGTAAGGGGTGCTCATAAGGAACTCCTGTAGTGGATGCCGGAAGCGTCAGTTGCGCGACGGATAGATGCCGACCAGCGCGATCACGAAATTGATCACGGTGTAGGGCTGCAGATTCGGATGCGGCTGGCTGCCGCCGGCCGGGCCCACACCCTGCAGCGGGACCAGGGCGCCGGTGGCCGGTCCGAAGATGTTGGTGCCGTTGGTGCCGTACAGGCCGTTGGTGGGGTTGCGCAGCGCGCCGGCCACGTTGGTGCCGTTGACCAGGTGGTTGTGCTGCGGAATCTGGGTGGTCAACAGGGTCACGTTCTCCACGCCGCCGATTTCGCCCTGGTTGTAGGGCGAGGGGTTCCAGCTGGGATCGACCGAGTTGCCGGCGCCGACCGGAGTGCGCGACTGCATGTTCGGCAGCGCGAAATTGGTGGTGCCGTTACCGCCGTAGGTGGTGCCTAGCAACGAAAAAAGGGCCTGATTTTGCGCAATCGCGAGCAGTTGCCCGTTGCACAGGGCAAATCCCTTGGGCGCAAAATTGAACCCCGTGAGCATGATTTGCCCGAGGAAGACTTCGGTCATACCTTTTCCCCCGAAAGGTTGGTGGCACGGACGTCATGTCCGGCGCGGGCGCTACTCTCGCTCACACTCCGTACACCGTACAAGCGAAATTTTTGCGGCGGTGCAGCAAGGAAAATGTGTGAGCTATGTGGCACTTTCTTTGTGCCACGAATCCTGCTTGAATGGTAGTGAGCAGTTCGCAAGGGGTGCGGCCCGGGTCCTAAGCCCGGTGTCCGCGGACAAGGATACAGGTCTCGCCGGACTGGCTCGAAAGCCCGTGGGCGTTCGGGCCTGTGCGGTGCCAACAGGGGCAGAACATGCATCAGCAGTTTGCGCATAGCGTGGAGACGCCGCGTGCGCCTTCGCACGTCTTCTTTTCTTCGTTCTTCTCCTGGTTCGCACTAGCGCTGCTGTTGCTGGGCAGCCTGTGGCCGCGGATGGCGGCGGCGGCGCCGTCTACGTTCTGCCCGACGCTGAGCATGTCGGTGGCCCATAGCGGCTCGCAGACGATCAACATCAACCACTGCCACGGCGGCTTCGGTATCGCCGCGGGCAGCGCGGCCACGCCGCACGGCACCCGCACGGTGGGCGTGCAGTCGGGCGCGAATATCCCGTTGACCTACACCCACAACGGCGATAGCGCGACCTCCGACACGTTCATCATCAAGGACGATTTCAACAACGACATCACCGTGACCGTCGCCATCGGTCCGGCGTCGACCATCACCATCGGCGCCAGCCCGGCGGTCGCGCTGACCGTGGGCGTGCCCTTCAGCACCACCCTCAGCGGCAGCGGCGGCACCGCGCCGTACACCTTCACTCTCGATAGCGGCCCCATGCCGCCGGGCCTGAGCCTGAGCGGCAACACCATCAGCGGCACGCCGACCCGGCGCGGCGCCTACGCCTTCACCATCCGCGCCACCGACAACGTCGGCGACAGCGGCGTGCGCACCTTCAGCGGTTCGGCCGCCAATCCGACCCTGGTCCTCGCGCCCCAGCCACCGCCCGTGGCTGCGCAGGGCATCCCCTACTCGGTCACCTTCACCGCCAGCGGCGGCGTGCCCACGTATGCCTTCGCGCACGAAGTCGCGTCCGGCCCGCTCCCGCCCGGCCTCACATTGAGCGGCGCCACCCTGAGCGGCACGCCGACCACCGTGGGCACCTTCACCTTCGGCATTCGCGTCACCGACAGCAGCACCGGCACCGGCAGCTACGCCGAGATCGAGACGGTGACCCTGCAGGTGATCCTGCCGCCGACCATCGTGGTCAACCCGGCCACCGTGCCAGGCGCCACCGTCGGCGTGGCGTACAGCCAGACCTTCACCGGCAGCGGCGGCACCGCGCCGTACACCTTCGCCATCACCGCCGGTGCGCTGCCTGCGGGGCTGAGCCTCAATACCACCACCGGCGCGCTGACCGGCACGCCGACCGCGGCGGGCACGTTCAACTTCACGGTGCGCGCGACCGACGCCAACAACTTCTCCGGCACCCGCGCCTACACCCTGGTGTCGGCGCCGCCGGTGATCGTGGTCGCACCGGCCACGCTGCCCAACGGCGCGGTGGCGGCGGCGTATAGCCAAACCGTCAGCGCCAGTGGCGGCATCGCGCCGTACACCTTCGCGGTCACCGCCGGCGCCTTGCCGGCCGGCCTGACCCTGAACACCAGCAGCGGCGTCATCAGCGGCACGCCGACCGCGGGCGGCACCTTCAATTTCACTGTGACCGCCACCGGCAGCAGTACCGGCACCGGCGCGCCGCACACCGGCTCGCGCGCCTACGCGCTGGTGATCGCACCGCCGACCGTGAACCTGCCGGCGACCAGCCTGGCCAACGGCACCCAGGGCGTGGCCTACAGCGCCACGCTCAATCCGGCCAACGGCGGCACCGCGCCGTACACCTATGCAGTGACCGCGGGTGCTCTGCCGCCGGGCATCACCCTGACCGCCAGCACGGGCGCGCTGTCCGGCACGCCCACGGCCTCGGGCACCTTCAACTTCGCTGTGATCGCGACCGACAGCAGCACCGGCTCCGGCCCGTACAACTCGGCGCCGCGCGGCTATGCGCTGCAGATCGTCAACATTCCGCCGGTGGCCAATCCGGTCTCGGCGTCGGTGGCCTACAACAGCGGCGCCAACCCGATCGCGCTGAACATCACCGGCGGCGTGCCGACCTCGGTCGCCATCGGCACCGCGCCGCTGCACGGCACGGCGATCGCCAGTGGCACCTCGATCACGTATCAGCCGGTCGCCGGTTACGCCGGTCCGGACAGCTTCACCTACACCGCGACCAACAGCGCCGGCACCTCGGCGCCGGCCACGGTCAGCATCACCGTCGGCAACCCGACCATCACCGTGACCGCGGGCGGTCCGCTGACCGCGCAGATCGGCGTGGCCTACAGCCAGACCTTCACCTGGAACGGCGGTACCCAGCCGTTCTCCGGTTACACCGTCGGCGGCCTGCCGGCGGGTCTGGCGATCACCGGCACCACCGCCAACAGCGTGACCGTGTCCGGTACGCCGAGCGCGGCGGGCTCGTTCACGCTCAGCCCGAGCGCGACCGACAGCAGCACCGGCAACGGTCCGTTCACCGTCTCGCAGAACTTCACCCTGTCGGTGAGCGCGCCCACGCTGACGCTGACGCCCGCCGCGGGCACGCTGAGCGCGACCTACGGCAGTGCGTTCAGCCAGACCTGGGTCGCTGGCGGCGGCACCCCGGCCTACACCTATGCGATCTCGGCGGGCGCCTTGCCGGCCGGCCTGAGCCTGGACGCCAGCACCGGCGTGCTGTCGGGCACGCCCACCGTCACCGGTCTGTTCACCTTCTCGGTGCGCGCGACCGACAGCTCCACCGGCGCGGGCGCACCGTTCGCACGCACCCAGAACTACGTGCTGCAGGTGGCGGCGCCGACCATCACGGTTTCGCCGGCCACCGTGCCGGGCGCGCAGGTGGGCACGGCCTACAGCCAGGCCCTGAGCGCCAGCGGCGGCATCGC
The DNA here is from genome assembly GCF_003382365.1 of Lysobacter silvisoli. Taxonomy (NCBI): domain Bacteria; kingdom Pseudomonadati; phylum Pseudomonadota; class Gammaproteobacteria; order Lysobacterales; family Lysobacteraceae; genus Lysobacter; species Lysobacter silvisoli. Next base: position 754,595 of record NZ_QTSU01000001.1, read on the forward strand.
GCCGTACACGTTCGCCACCACCGCCGGCGCCTTGCCGCCGGGCATCACCCTGAGCGCCGGCACCCTGAGCGGTACGCCGACCGCGGGCGGCACCTTCAACTTCACCATCACCGCCACCGACAACCACGGCCAGACCGGCTCGCGCGCCTACAGCCTGACCGTGGGCGCGGCGACGATCACCGTGGCGCCGGCCTCGCTGGCCGACGGTGGCGTGGCCCAGGCCTACAGCCAGACCGTGACCGCTTCGGGCGGCACCGCCGGCTATAGCTTCGCGGTCACCGCGGGCGCGTTGCCGACCGGCCTGAGCCTGGCCACGAACGGCGCGATCACCGGTACGCCCACCGCCGGCGGCAGCTTCAACTTCACCATCACCGCCACCGACAGCAGCTCGGGCAGCGGCCCGTACACCGGTTCGCAGTCCTACAGCGTGCTGATCACCGCCGCGACCGTGGTGCTGCCGCCGTCGGTCCTGCCCAACGGCACGGTCAGCAGCGCCTACGGCGTGGCGATCAATCCGGCCACCGGCGGCACCGCGCCTTACAGTTATGCCGTCGGCACCGGCAGCCTGCCGCCGGGCCTGTCGATCGGCGGCGCCGGCGCCATCACCGGCACGCCGACCACGCCGGGCACCTACAGCTTCACCCTGATCGCCACCGACAGCAGCACCGGCAGCGGCCCGTACTCGTCGGCGCCGCAGAGCTACAGCCTGCAGATCAACGACATCGTGCCGGTGGCCAACCCGGTCAGCGCGACGGTGGCCTATGGCAGCGGCGCCAACCCGGTGACGCTGAACATCACCGGCGGCATTCCGGCCTCGGTGGCCATCGGCACCGCGCCCGCGCACGGCACGGCGATCGCCAGCGGCACCTCGATCACGTACCAGCCGGCCGCCGGTTATGCCGGTCCGGACAGCTTCACCTACACCGCGACCAACAGCGCCGGCACCTCGGCGCCGGCCACGGTCACCATCACCGTCGGTAACCCGACCATCACCGTGACCGCGGGCGCTCCGCTGACCACCCAGGTCGGCGCCAGCTACAGCCAGACCTTCACCTGGGCCGGCGGCACTTCGCCGTACAGCGGTTTCGCCGTCACCGGTCTGCCGGCCGGTCTGAGCATCAGCGGCACCACCGCCGACAGCGTGACCATCTCGGGCACGCCGACGGCGGCGGGCAGCTTCAGCCTCAACGCCAGCGCCACCGACAGCAGCACCGGCAACGGTCCGTTCACCGTGGGTCAGGTCTTCACCCTGACCGTGGGCGCGCCGACGCTGACGATGACCCCGGCCGCGGGCAACCTGCCGATGAACTACGGCACGGCCACCACCATCAACTTCGCCAGCAGCGGCGGCACCGCGCCGTACAGCTATTCGCTGGCCGCCGGTTCGCTGCCGGTGGGCGTGAGCCTGAGTTCGACCGGCGTGCTCAGCGGTACGCCGACCGTGCCGGGCAACTACAACGTCACCGTGCGCTCCACCGATGCCAGCACCGGCGCGGGCGCGCCGTTCTCGGTGCAGCAGAACTACACCATCGTGGTGGCGACGCCGGCGATCGCCATCGATCCGCCCAGCCTGCCCAACGGCACCGCGGCCACGGCCTACAGCGCGCAGCTCAGCTCCACCGGCGGCGTCGCGCCGTACAGCTACTCGCTGCTGGCCGGTGCGCTGCCGATCGGCATGAGCTTCAGCTCGACCGGCGCGCTCTCGGGCATCCCGCGTTCGGACGGCAACTTCAGCATCACCGTGCGCTCCACCGACGCCAACGGCCAGACCGGCAGCCGCGTGTACACCTTCACCATCGCCCCGGCGACGGTGGTGATCGCGCCGGCCAGCCTGCCGGGCGGCGTGGTGGGCGTGGCCTACTCGCAAAGCCTGAGCAGCAGCGGCGGCATCGCGCCGTACACCTACTCGATCGTGTCCGGCACGCTGCCGGTCGGCATCGCCTTCAGCTCGGCCGGCGCCATCAGCGGTACGCCGGTGACCGCCGGCAGCTACACCTTCGTGGTGCGCTCCACCGACGATGCCGGCTACAACAGCACCCAGAGCTACACCATCGTGATCGCCGACGCGGTCCCGGTGGCGGTGAACGACAGCGCGACCACGCCGTCGCAGCAGGCGGTGACCATTCCGGTCACGGCCAACGACAGCGGCGTGATCACCTCGGTCGCGGTGGCCAGCGCTCCGGCGCACGGCACCGCCACGGTCAGCGGCCTGAACGTGGTCTACACGCCGACCGGCACCTACTTCGGCGCCGACAGCTTCACCTACACCGCGACCGGTCCGGGCGGCACGTCGGCCCCGGCTACGGTGTCGATCACCGTCACCGCGCTGCCGGTGCCGGTGGGCCAGCCGCGCACCGCCACCACCCTGGCGGGCCAGCCGGTCGTCATCGACACCACCGTGGGCGCCACCGGCGGTCCGTTCACCGGCGTGACCCTGGTGACGCCGCCGGCCACCGGCACCACCACGGTGACCGGCACCAACATCACCTACACCCCGCTGGCCTCGGCCTCGGGCACGGTGAGCATCGTCTACACCTTGAACAACGCCTACGGCGCTTCGGCTCCGATCACCTCCACGGTCACGGTCAATCCGGTGCCGGTCGCGGTCTCGCGCCGGGTCACCGCCAACGCGGGCGTCCCGGCGGTGGTCGAGCTGACCACCGGCGCCACCGGCGGTCCGTTCACCGCGGCCAACCTGGTGTCGCTGTCGCCGGCCGGTGCGGGCACCGCCACGATCGCGTCCTCGGGCAGCGGCGCCAGCGCGAGCTACCGCCTGACGTTCACCCCGGCGGCCACGTTCTCCGGCACCGCCACGGCCACGTTCACCCTGAGCAACGCGTTCGCGACCTCGGCGCCGGCGACGATCGACTTCGACGTCATCGGCCGCCCGGATCCGACCCAGGACGCGGAAGTGATGGGCCTGCTGGGCGCGCAGACCGCCACCGCGCGGCGCTTCGCCACCACCCAGATCGGCAACTTCCAGCGTCGTATGGAAGGCATGCACGACGGCGGCAGCGGCGCGCGCTTCGACAACGGCCTGAGCTTCGGCGTCGACCGCCGCTGCCAGGACGAGGCGCGGCGCACGCCGGGCAGCGATTGCCGTCAGGTGTCGATGCTCGACGAGTCCGCGCCGGTCGACAACGCCGCGGCCGCGCGCAGCGGCGGCGACGGCGGCGGCCTGACCATCTGGACCGGCGGTTCGCTCAACAGCGGCGACCGCGACAGCCGTTCGGGCAGCGCGGGCTTCGACTTCGAGACCAGCGGCATCAGCGCCGGTATCGACACCCGCGTGAACCAGGCCTTCGCCTTCGGCGGCGGCATCGGCTACGGCCGCGACAACACCGACGTCGGCCGCAACGGCACCCGCAGCGACGGCAAGAGCTACACCCTGGCCGTGTACGGCAGTTACCACCCGGGCGAGAGCTTCTTCGTCGACGGCCTGCTGGGCTACCAGTGGCTGTCGTTCGACTCGCGCCGCTACGTGACCGCCAACGGCGCGCTGGTGCGCGGCGACCGCGACGGCAAGCAGTGGTTCGCCTCGCTGTCGCTGGGCGGCGATTACCACCGCGACCAGCTGTCGCTGACCCCGTACGCGCGCCTGGACATCGCCCGCGCCACGCTGGACGGCTACACCGAGCGCGGCGACGCGATCTATGCGCTGCGTTACCAGGATCAGGATGTGGACACCACCACCGCCAGCCTGGGCCTGCGCATGGATTACCGCTTCCCGGTCAGCTACGGCACGTTCTCGCCGCAGCTGCGCCTGGAGTACCAGCACGACTTCCAGGACGACAGCTCGGTGACCCTGAGCTACGCCGACCTGCCGGGCGGGCCGTTCTACCGCGGCGAAATCGACGGTCTCAAGCGCAACCGGTTCGTGTTCGGCCTGGGCGCGGTGTTGCAGACCGAGCGCGACTTCACCCTGCGGTTCGAGTACCGCGGCCTGTTCGGCAGCGACGACGATAGCGACCATGGCGTGCTGCTGAACCTGGAGAAGAAGTACTGATCGAGCGGGGGCGCGGCGACGCGCCCTCCGTTCTCAGGAACGCCGGCGCGGCGTCGCCGTGAACGCCGCGCCGGCATTTTTTTGCGCGCCCCGCAACGGGCGTGCAGGGGAGGGGACGCGTGCGCTGGCGCATCGCGGGACTGATCCTGGCCGCGGCCTGTTGGGCGCCGCCCGTGGCCGGCCATGGCGGCGGGCTGGACAAGCACGGCTGCCATAACGACCGCCGCAACGGCGGTTATCACTGCCACCGCGGTGGCGGCGCGGCTGCGCCGGCACGCGAGTCCGCTCGCGATGAGGCGGCTTCGTTCGTGTTTGATCGCGGGCCTGCGCGGTCGGGCGGCGCCTACCGCAATTGCAGCGAAGCCCGCGCCGCTGGCGCCGCGCCCTTGAGCCGCGGCGAGCCTGGGTACGGCGCGCATCTGGATCGCGATGGCGACGGGATCGCCTGCGAGCCGTATCGGGGGCGGTGAGCCGCGGCGCGAACTTGTGGCTGCGCGTGCCCTCACCCCAACCCCTCTCCCGCAGGCGGGAGAGGGGCTAAAAGCAGCAAGCGGCGTCGGATTTGTTCCCTCTCCCGCTTGCGGGAGAGGGCTAGGGTGAGGGGATGAGCGCGCAGCGCGAATGCTCTTGAACCGGCAGCCAGGGAATTCGCGCCTATCCCACACATTCGATGCCAATATCCGTCCCATCGACGGATGCCATCCACCCCCATGCCTGCCGACCTGCCAGCCCTGCCCATCGACCTGCCGCCCGAGCAATGGCAGGCGCTGCAGGCCGCCTATGCGCAGCCGCCGCGCGCGTACCACAACTTCGAGCACGTTCGCGAAGTGCTGCGCCATTACGGCGAGGTCGCCGCCGGCCCGGGCTGGCGGCAGCCGGCCGAGGTCGCGCTGGCGGTGCTGTACCACGACGCGATCTACGAGGCCGGGCGCCGCGACAACGAGGCGCGCTCGGCGCAGCTCGCGGCCGAGCACATCGCCCGCTATCTGCCCCACGCCGGGATCGACGTGGCGCGGGTGAGGGAACTGATCGAGCTGACCGCGCGCCACGGCCAGATCGGCCGCGACCAGGTCGACGAGGAGACCGCGCTGTTCCTGGACGGCGACATGGCCATCCTCGGCGCGGAACCGGCGGCGTTCGACGCCTACGACCGCGGCATCGCCTCCGAGTACCGCGGCCACGTGCCCGGCCCGCTGTTCCGCCTGAACCGCCGCCGCTTCCTCAAGGCCCTGCTCAAGCGCGAACGCATCTATCTGAGCGAGCATTACCACGCGCGCTATGACGCGGCGGCGCGGAACAATTTGCGGCGGGCGGTGACTACCAAGCGGTGAAGCTGCTTTAGGAGGTAGCGGGTAGGAGTTAGAAGATAGCGAAAGCAGGCTTTTCGCTATCGTCTAACTCCTGATCGCCATCTTCTGCCCCATCGGTCCCAAACCGCGCCGTTACAATACGGAGCATGATTCTCAACGTCGCCGCCTACCACTTCGTCCGCATCGACGATCCCGACGCCCTGGCCGGGACCCTGCGCGAGCGCGCGGAGGCGGCCGAGCTGCGCGGCACCGTGCTGGTGGCGGAGGAGGGCGTGAACCTGTTCCTGGCCGGCGCCGAGGATGTACTCAAGGGATACCTGGACGCGTTGCGCGCCGACCCGCGCTTCGCCGATCTGCAGGCCAAGCTCAGCCACAGCCGCGCCCAGCCCTTCGACCGGCTCAAGGTCAAGCGCAAAAGCGAGATCGTGACCTTCCGCCGCGACGGCGCCACGCCGCTGCCGCAGCGCGCGCCCACGGTGTCGCCGGAGCGGCTGGCCGCCTGGCTGGACCAGGGCCACGACGACGATGGCCGGCGCGTCGTGCTGCTGGACACGCGCAATCGCGAGGAGATCGGCTACGGCGCCTTCGCCGGCGCGCTGACCCTGCCCATCGACAACTTCGTCGACCTGCCCGAGGCGCTGGCGCCGCACCGCGCCGAGCTGGCCGACGCCACCGTGGTCAGCTATTGCACCGGCGGCATCCGCTGCGAGAAGGCCGCGTTGTGGCTGCGCGAGGACGGCATGGACAACCTGCTGCAGCTCGACGGCGGCATCCTGGGCTATTTCGAGCGCGTCGGCGGCCGCCACTACGACGGCCGCTGCTTCGTCTTCGACCAGCGCGTGGCCCTGGATGCGCAGCTGCAACCACTGGTAGACGGCGCCACCGGCTGAGCGCAAAGGCACGCCCGCGGCGGCCTGAATCGGTGGCCTGGGCGCCGCGAACCCGGGGCCGGCGCGGCCGCGCAGAAACGCGGCTGCGGTCCCATTCAGACAAATCAAGGGGTTACGCGAGGCGGCGCCGCGGCTATGATCCAGGGTCGTCTCTTCCAGCCCCCGTACGAAGGACCCCTGATGCCCCGATACTCCCGCTTGCTTCCGCGCATGCGCCTTTGCGTGCTGCCTTTGGCCGCCCTGGTCGCGCTGAGCGCCTGCCAGCAGCAGGCCGCCGTGCCGGTCAGCGCCGCCGCCCCTGAAGAAACCGTCGCCGCACCGCCGCCGGCGCTTCCGTCGCCGGACCCCAACGCCGCGCCGGTCGAGCGCGCCGCGCCGCCGGTGATCAAGCCCGTGGCGCTGGGCGACTTCGTGCCCGGTACCCCGGTGGCCAACACCGCCACCGGCCGCCTGAGCATCGAGGACAGCAAGCTGCAGGGCGCCAACGGCGCCAGCTTCGGCACCGAGCGCGTGGCCCTGGTCAAGGGCGGCGACGAATACAGCGCCGGCGCGACCTACGCCGCCTCCATGCAGATCGACGCCAGCCAGCCGGTGGAGCTGCGCCACGTGGTCGAGCAGACCCCGCCCACCGCCAATCCGGCCGATGCCTTCTGCGGCGGGGCGCCTACGGGTTACATTGCGCTGGCCAAGGTCGGTGAGGGAGACCAGGAAATGGTCAAGGTGTTGGCTCTGCAGGGCGACGATCTGCCCGCACCGGGCGCCAAGGGCGTGAGCGTGTGCGCTGCCGCCAGCTACCTGGTGGCCAGCCGATGATCCGGGCGCCGCGCGCATGGGCCGGCCTGCTGGCGTTGACGCTGGCGGCCGCGAACGCGCACGCGGCGCCGCCGATGCCGCGTCAGCCGCCGACCCTGCGCGTGGCCGGCGATACCGCCATGGCCGCGCGCGCGCCGCAATCGCGCCCGGCCACCGGCTGGGGCGAGGCGCTGCCGATGATGCTGCGCGGCGACGTGGTCGGTTACGAAAACCGCGCGGCCGAGGGCCGCAGCACTCGCCGCTACGTGGACGAAGGCCTGTGGGCGCGGCTGATGGGCGCCACCCGCGGCGGCGACGTGGTGTTCATCGCCTTCGGCGGCGACGATGCGTCCAAGCAGCCGCAGCGTTACGTGGCGCCGGAAGCCTTCCGCCGCTATCTGGAAAATTTCGTCGACGAGGCGCGCATGCGCGGCGCCACGCCGGTGCTGCTGACGCCGGTGGCCACGGCGGAGTTCCGCTCCGGCGGCCTGAACATCGTCTATTCGCCGCACGCCGACCTGGTGCGCGCGGTGGCGGTGGAGCGCAAGGTGCCGCTGATCGACATGCAGCGGGCCAGCGAGTCGTTGCTGCGCGACGCCGGTTCCGAAGGCGCCAAGGCCATGTTCGTCGAGGTCGAGCCGCTGTACAGCGAGGTCTACCTGGATCGCCGCACGCGCTATCTGATGCCGGTGACCGACGAGCTCTCGTCCAACGCCTGCGGCGCGGCGCGCCTGGCGCAACGCGCGACCCAGCTGATGCGTGCCGGAGGCCTGGAGGCCTGGCTCGAGGATCCGCAGACGATCCAGCAACGCATCGACCAGGTCTGCAACGCCGAACGCGACGCCCAGCGCGCGCGCTGACCGCCGCGAACGCCGACGGCCAGACCGCAATTACGACGAATGCCGCGGTTCCCCCTGTAGGAGCTGCGCAAGCTGCGACCGCGAACCCACAGTTACGACCAAGCTCTCGGTCGGCGTGGGGTCTGCTCTGACGCTTTGGGGTAGGAGCGGCGTGAGCCGCGATCAGCTCCGAGCTCGCGGAGGTGTGTGGTGTGCTGGGAAGCAACAGCAACAGCTTCCGTCCGCAAGCGGCCGGGTCACTTTCTTTTGATAAGTGTCAAAAGAAAGTAACCAAAGAAAAACGCTGCCCCAGAGCTCCCGTGCGAGATCGGAGTTTGCGCGGGGATTTTTCGATGGCACATCCTGTGCCAGCGAAAAACGGCGCACGTCCTGTGCGCCGCCCCCCGCCTTCGCGGGGGCAGGCTCTCCGGGTCTTTTATTGGTGTGGCGAGTTCGGTGCCCGAGCGAGGATCAAGTGCATTCGCTGCGCTCATCCCCTCACCCTAACCCTCTCCCGCTAGCGGGAGAGGGGTTGGGTGAGGGCAGACGCAACTGCAAATGCGCGCGTTGCAACGACTAGCGCGGATCCATTCGCCTCAACCTGCGCCTTTCAGCGCCGCCGCCGCGCCACGCCCCGCAATCAGCCCGCTAGCGAAGCACGCAGTGAGCAAATACCCGCCCGTAGGCGCTTCCCAGTCCAGCATCTCGCCGGCGCAATAGGTGCCGGGGCGCTCACGCAGTTGCAAATCCTCATCCAGCGCTTCCAGCCGCACGCCGCCGGCGCTGCTGATGGCTTCGGCGATGGGACGCGCGCGTAGCAGGGTCAAGGGCAGGCGTTTGATCGCCGCGGCCACGCGCTCCGGATCCTGTCTGGCCGAGGCGTCCAACACCTCGTGCAATAAGGCCGCCTTGACTCCGCTCAAACCGGTCTGGCGCCGCAAATGCTCGCTGAAGCTGCGGCCGGCGCGGGGCTTGGCCAGGTCCTGCTGCAAACGTTGCAAGTCGCGGCCGGGCGCCAGGTCCAGTTCCAGGCGCGCGCTGCCGTCGCGGGCGATGGCCTCGCGCAGCGGTGCCGACAGCGCGTACACCAGGCTGCCTTCGATGCCGTGCGCGGTGGCCACGCATTCGCCCTGCAGCGATCGTTGCTGCCCGTGTTCGTCGCGCCAATGCGCGATCACCGGCTTCAGCGGCGCGCCGGCGTGGCGCTGGGCGAAGTGGTCGCTCCAGGCCAGGTCGAAGCCGCAGTTGGACGGCTGCAGCGGCGCCAGATCGATGCCGGCGGCTTGCAGCGCTGGCACCCAGGCGCCATCGGAGCCCAGCTCCGGCCAGCTGCCGCCGCCCAGCGCGAGCACGCAGGCGGGTGCCTGCACGCGGCGCTCGCCCTCGGGCGTGGCCAAGCGCAGCGCGCCGTCGGCGTCCCAGCCCAGCCAGCGGTGTTGCACGTGGAAGCGCACGCCGTCCTCGCGCAGGCGGCGCACCCAGCCGCGCAGCAGCGGCGCCGCCTTGCGGTCCAGCGGGAACACGCGGTCGGAGCTGCCGACGTAGGTGTCCACGCCCAGTTCCTTGGACCAGGCCCGCAGCGCATCGGCGTCGAAGACGTCCAGCCAGCGCCCGACCTGCGCCGCGCGCTCGCGGTAGCGCGCATCGAACGCCGGCCGCGGTTCGGCATGGGTGAGGTTGAGCCCGCCCTTGCCGGCGATCAGGAACTTGCGCCCTACCGAGCCCTTGGCCTCGAACAGGTCCACGTCCAAGCCGGCCGCGCGCGCGACCTGCGCGGCCATCAGGCCGGCGGGGCCGCCGCCGATCACGGCCAGGCCGGGCAGGGTGGAAGGGGCAAGGGACATCGGCGCGGTGCGGTGACGGGGCGCGCCATTATGACCGCAGCGGCCGCGCATGACCTTCGCGCCGGGCCGCAGCGGCGGGCTTGGGGTATCGTCGGGCGCTTTCGTCCACCGGAATCCGCCCACGATGCGATCGCCCCTGTTGGCCGCCGCCCTGCTCAGCGCCAGCCTGGCCTGCGCCGCCGCCGAGCCCGCTGCATCCGATGCTCCCGCCGCGCCCGCCGCGCCGCTGCCGGAGCAACTGCAGGACTTCGACGCCTACGTCGAAGGCGTGCGCAGGCGCTTCGAGGTGCCTGGCATCGCCGTGGCCATCGTCAAGGACGGGCAGGTGGTGCTGGAACGCGGCTACGGCCTGCGCCAACTCGACCGCCCCGAGCCGGTGGACGCGCACACCCTGTTCGCCATCGCCTCCAACACCAAGGCCTTCACCGCCGCCTCGCTGTCGATGCTGGCCGACGACGGCAAGCTCAGCCTGGACGACCGGGTCATCGACCACCTGCCGTGGTTCCGCATGTCCGATCCCTACGTCACCCGCGAACTGCGCGTGCGCGATCTGCTCGCCCACCGCAGCGGCCTGGGCCTGGGCGCGGGCGACCTGCTGTACTGGCCGACCACCACCTACAGCAACCAGGAAGTCGCCCAGCGCCTGCGCGACGTGCCGCTGACCGGCAGCTTCCGCGGCCAGTACGCCTACGACAACATTCTCTACGGCGTGGCCCAACTGGTGATCGAGCAGGCCAGCGGCCTGAGCTACGAGCGCTTCCTGCACACGCGCATCCTCGCGCCGCTGGGCATGGACGAAACCCGCTACAACAGCGACGCGCTGCGCCCCGGCGACAACGTCGCCACCGGTTACGCCCGCGCCGACTTCAAGGACCTGCAGCCGGCGCCGCGCATGGCCTGGGCCAACGTCTCCGGCGCCGGCGGCCTGTACGCCAGCGTGCACGACATGAGCAAGTGGATGCGCGCCCAGCTCGACGGCGGCGCCTACACCGGCGCCGACGGCAAGCCGGGCCGCCTGTTTTCGGCCAAGCGCCAGCAGGCGATGTGGTCGATCGTCACGCCCATGAACATCGGCGAGCCCTCGGTGCCGGATCTGGCCGCGGCCAAGCCCAACTTCCTCGGTTACGGCGAAGGCTGGCAACTGTCGGATTACCGCGGCCGCAAGCTGGTCTGGCACACCGGCGGCTGGCCGGGCATGGTCTCGCGCGTGACCCTGGTGCCCGAGCACAAGCTGGGCATCGTGGTGCTCACCAGCGCCGAACTGCCGGGCGCGTTCCAGGCCGTGACCATGCGCGCGCTGGACGCCTACCTGGACGGCCCGCGCCGCGACTGGACCGCGGCCTACGGCGCGGCGCTGGACAAGTCGCTGGCCAAGGGCGACGACGACTGGGCGCGGCACCAGGCCGCGCGCGACGCGCGCAGCCAGCCCTCGCTGCCGCTGGCCCGGTATGCGGCGACCTATCGCGATCCCTGGTACGGCGACGTCATCGTCGAACAGCGGCAGGGCCAGTTGCGCATGCGCTTCTCGCGCACGCCGTCGCTGCACGGCGAACTGCGGCACTGGCAGCACGACACCTTCATCGTGCGCTGGGACGAGCGCTGGCTCAACGCCGACGCCTTCGTCAGCTTCGCCCTCACGCCCGACGGCGCGGTGCGCGAGCTGCGCATGGAGCCGGTCTCGCCGAACACCGATTTCAGCTTCGACTTCCACGACCTGCGCTTGGCGCCGTTGCCCGAGAAGCCGGCGGCGGGCGGTTGAGCTAGAGCAGCAGCGCGCGCGTTACCGCGGCCAGCACGCACCAGACCACCGCCCACAGCGGCGGCCGCCTTAGCCAGGTCAGCAGGGCGAAAGCGACGGCGGCGATCACCACGTCGCCCAGGCCGGCGATGCCGGCGATCCAGATCGGGTCGTACAGCGCCGCCGCCAGCACGCCGACCACGGCGGCATTGACGCCGGCCACCGCGCGCGCGGCGCGCGCCGAGCCGGCGATGCGGTTCCACAGCGGCAGCGCCGCGGTCAGCAGCAGGAAACCGGGGGCGAAGATCGCCAGCAACGCCACCACCGTGTTGAGCGCGGCAGGCGCGCCTGTGGGCGTCTGCGCGCCCAATAGCGCGGCCAGCGAGAACATCGGCCCCGGCACCGCCTGCGCGGCGCCGTAGCCGGCCAGGAACGCATCGGCGCTGAGCCAGCCGGTGTCGACGGTGGCGTGTTCCAGCAAGGGCAGCACCACGTGGCCGCCGCCGAACACCAGGGCGCCGGCGCGATAGAAGGCCGCGGCCAAGGTCGGCAGCGTCGGCGCGGTCAGCGGTACGACCAACGCAGCGATCAGGCCCAATGCGAACACGGCCGATGCCAGCCATGCGACGCGCGTCGCGTACGGCACCGCGAACGCGACGGAGTCGGGGGCGGTGAGACGTCGGCATAGCCAGGGCCCGAGCACGGCGCCCAACGCGATCGCCGCCAACTGCGCCCAGGCCGAGCCGATGGCCAGCACCAGCGTCGCCGCCAACACGGCCAGCACGCGCCGCGGCGCATCCGGCGCCAGCGTGCGCGCCATCGCCCATACGCCTTGCGCGACCACCGCCACCGCCACCAGTTTCAGGCCATGGGTGAGCGCATCGGCGATCCGCGCGCCCAGGTGCGGCAGCAGTGCGGCATAGGCGAACAGCAGCAGCGCCGAGGGCAGGGTGAAGCCGACGAAGGCCGCCAGCGCGCCGCGCGCGCCCGCGCGCTGCAGGCCGATCGCAAAGCCCAGCTGGCTGCTGGCCGGGCCGGGCAGGAACTGGCAGACCGCCAACAGCTGCGCATAGCGCTCGTCGTCCAGCCAGCGCCGGCGCTGCACGAATTCGCGGCGGAAATAGCCCAGGTGCGCGATCGGTCCGCCGAACGAGGTCAGGCCCAGGCGCAGGAAGGCCAGGAACACTTCGCGCGCGGTGCCGGTCGCGGGTGCGGGCGATGCGGAAGACATGCCGGGCATTGTGCGCCATGGCCTATGACACTGGGGCCCGCGCGCACGGCTGCTAAGCTCGGCGGTGCAGGGCGGTCGGCCCGGCATCGGCAGGAGCAGGCAATGAGTTGGTTGGCTATCGTGGTCGTGGTCGTCGCGGGCTATCTCGCGTTCAAGGTCGTCAAGTTCGCGCTCAAGCTGCTGCTGTGGGCGGTGGTGCTGGGCGCTCTGTACTGGGCCGTGGCGCCATCGCTGGGCTGGCCCTTACCGTTCTGATCCGAGGCGCTCGGCATGTCCTATGTGAGGTGTCTGCGCGGCCTGGCTTCGGGCATCGAGTACTCCGCCGATACGGCGATGAATCTCGACCCCGCCGACGGCCGCCCGGTGGAGATGGTGCTGGATCTGCAACGCCTGGCGGCCGAGCGTCCCGACGCGGCCTGGTACGACCCGCGCCGCCGCGACCTGTGGCGCTTCGGCGCGCTGATGGCCTTGGATATCGCCGATCCCGACGACGCGCGCCACATCGTCGCGCTCGGCGAGGGCTGCACGCCCTTGCTGGATTACGCCGCGCATCCGCTCGCGCGCGCGGCCGGCATCGCCTTGCAGCTCAAGGACGAGGGCCGCGCCCATGCGGGCTACGGCGCCAATCCCACCCAGAGTTTCAAGGACCGCGGCATGGCCATGGTGGCCGCGCAAGCGCGCCGCCTGGGCTTGCGCAAGCTGGCGGTGCCGACCCAGGGCAATGCCGGCGATTCCTTGCTGCGCTACGCGCTGGCCGGCGATCTGTCGGTGGCCATCGCCATGCCCGAAGACACGCCCATGCCGATCCTGGGCAACGTGGCCGCGGCCGCGCAGCGCCATCCGCAGCGGGTGGCGCTGGAACTGGTCGGTCCGACCATCCGCGAGGCCGGCGCGCTGCTGAAGGAGCGCTACCTGCCGCAGGGCTATTTCTCGGTGGCCACGTTCCAGGAGCCGGGCTGGCGCATCGAGGGCAAGAAATCGCTGGGCCTGGAGCTGGCCGAACCCGCGCCGGGTTCCACGCGCTGGTCGCTGCCCGACGCGGTGATCTATCCCACCGGCGGCGGCACCGGCGTGCTGGGCATGTGGAAGGCCTGGGACGAATTGCAGGCGCTGGGCCTGATCGACGCGCGCCGGCCGCGCATGCTGTGCGTGCAGAGCGCGGCCACCACGCCGCTGGTGCGCGCCTTCGACAGCGGCGCGGCCGATACCGAAGCGCTCGCGGCGGGACAGACTTTGGCCTACGGCCTCAACGTGCCCGGCGGCGTCGGCCACTTCCGCGTGCTGCAGATCCTGCGCGCCAGCGGCGGCGCCGCGGTGGCGGTGGACGAAAGCGCCACGGCGGCCGAGTTCGCGCGCCTGTGGCGCGAGCCCGTGGGCGGCGGCGCGGCGGGCTGGATCGGCCCGGAAGGCGCGGCCTGCCTGGCGGCGCTGCCGCAGCTGATCGAACGCGGCCTGATCGCGCGCGGCGAGCGCGTGGTCGTGGTCAATACCGGTTCGGCGGAGAAGTACCTGCCGGACCTGCGGCACCTACTCTGATCGCGGAGCGCGCATGGACACCGACAACGCCGAATGGTGGCAGGACACCCAGGACATCGAGCGCTGCGTGCGCGCGATCTACGCCAGCATTTCCGGCCCGGCCGGCGCGCCGCGCGACTGGGCGCGCTTCCGCTACCTGCAGCACCCGCAGGCGCGCAGCCTGCGCACCGTGGTCGAGGCCGACGGCAGCACCCATGCCATGGTGTTCGATGCCGACAGCTACATCGCCAACGTCGAGCCGTTCTTCGCCGCCAACGATTTCTACGAGGTCGAGATCGACCGCCGGGTGCAGCGGTTCGGCCAGGTCGCGCACGTGTGGAGCCTGTACGAGGCGCGGCCGACGGCGGATTCGCCGGTGCTGCTCAAGCGCGGTGCGAACAGCATCCAGCTGTGCCATGAGCATGGACGCTGGTGGGTGTTTAGTACGATTTGGGATAACGAGCGCGAGGGGCTGGTGTTCGATCTTTGGTGAGGGGGAGAGCAAATCCCCCCTAACCCCCCTTTTCCAAAGGGGGGATCAAAGGCAAAGAGAAACGGCTGCGGCTGTTCCCCCCTTTGAAAAAGGGGGCAGGGGGGATTTGCTTCACCCCGCAACGCCACCTCCGAAACACAGCGTGCGCCGCACGCACTGGCAAACCCTGCGCCGCGCCCCAAGCATGTAAACGAGCCATCGCCGCGAGCGCCCATGATCCCGTTCTCCGTCCTAGACCTGGCCCCGGTCACCGAAGGCAGCGATGCCGGCCAGGCCTTCGCCCACAGCCTGTCGCTGGCGCGCCTGGCCGAACGCCTGGGCTACCGCCGCTATTGGCTGGCCGAGCACCACAACATGCCGGGCATCGCCAGCGCCGCCACCGCGGTGCTGATCGGGCATATCGCCGGTGGGACTTCCACGATCCGCGTCGGCGCCGGCGGCATCATGCTGCCCAACCATTCGCCGCTGCAGGTGGCCGAGCAGTTCGGCACCCTGGCCGCGCTGTATCCGGACCGTATCGACCTGGGCCTGGGCCGCGCGCCCGGCACCGACCAGGCCACGGCGCGCGCGCTGCGTCGCTATTACGACAGCGCCGACCATTTCCCGCAGGACGTGGCCGAGCTGCTGCATTACTTCGAACCCGCGCAGCCCGGGCAAGCCGTGCGCGCGGTGCCCGGCGCGGGACTGCGGGTGCCGGTGTGGCTGCTGGGTTCCAGTCTGTTCGGCGCGCGTCTGGCCGCGCAATTGGGGCTGCCGTATGCGTTCGCCTCGCATTTCGCGCCCGACGCGATGGACCAGGCGCTGACGGTGTACCGGCGCGAGTACCGGCCGTCGGCGGCGTGGCCGCAGCCGTATGCGTTGCTGGCCTTGAACGTGGTGGCCGCGGACGACGACGCGCAGGCGCGGCGCCTGTTCACCACTCAGCAGCAGGCCTTCGTCAATCTGCGCCGCGGCCGACCGGGCCTGATTCCGCCGCCGATCGACGACATCGACGCATTCTGGACGCGGGAGGAGCGCAGCGGCGTCGAGCGTGCCCTGGCTTGCGCGGTGGTCGGCGGCCCCGACACGGTGCGCGCGGGCATCGCCGCCTTCATCGAGCGCCATCGTCCGGACGAGCTGATGCTGACGGCGAACATCTACGACCACGCCGCACGCCTGCGCTCGTTCGAGTTGGCCGCGCAGGCGCGCGCGGCCCTGGCCTGCGGCTGACGGCGTCAGCGCGAGCCGGGCACGTGCTCGCGCACGCCCAGCAGTTCGACTTCGAACACCATCGAGGCGTCCGGCGGGATCACGCCGCCGCCGGCGCCCTCGGCGCCGTAGCCGAATTCCGGCGGCACCATCAGCACGCGCTTGCCGCCGACCTGCATGCCGGCCACGCCTTCGTCCCAGCCGCGAACCACGCGGCCGGCGCCCAGCAGGAACGAGAACGGGCGGCCGCGGTCGACCGAGCTGTCGAACTTGCGCCCGCGCTTGTCGGCGGCCTTTTCGTCGTAGAGCCAGCCGGTGTAATGCACGCTCACGTCCTGGCCGGCGCGCGCAGCCGGGCCGGTGCCCACGCGCTCGTCGACCCATTCGAAGCGGGCGATGCGGCCGCCGTAGGCGGGCGCTTCTTCGGCCTGGGGGCGCTTGCAGGCGCTCAGGGCGAGCAGGCCCAGCATCAGGGCGGTCGGTAGGGCTAGGTGGCGGCGCATCGGTGTCGTCCCTGAAAGCGGTGTCGATGCGCGAGGATACCCGAAGCCGCCACGCCTATTGGCTCTGGTGGACGAACGCTGCGCCCACCCCTGTAGGAGCTGCGCAAGCTGCGACCGCGAACCCGCAACTGCGACCAAGCCCCCGGTAGCCTGGCGCCTTGGGGTAGGAGCGGCGTAAGCCGCGATCAGCTCCGAACTCGCGCAGGTGTGTGGGGCTGCTGGTTGAAGCAACAGCAACAGCTTCCGTCCGCAAGCGGCCGGGTCACTTTCTTTTGATAAGCGTCAAAAGAAAGTAACCAAAGAAAAACGCTACGCCAGAGCTCCCGTGCGAGAGCGGAGTTGGCGCGGGGATTTTTCGATGGCACATCCTGTGCCAGCGAAAAACGGCGCACGCCCTGTGCGCCGCCCTCGGGGTCTGCGATTGCGGCTGCGAGTTCGGTGCCCGATCAAGAGCATTCGCGCGTTGCGCTCCCCCCTCACCCTAGCCCTCTCCCGCAAGCGGGAGAGGGGACACATTCGATGCCGCTGGCTTTAGCCCCTCTCCCGCTTGCGGGAGAGGGGTTGGGGTGAGGGCACGCGATGCAGCAAGTTGCGGCGCGATCGGCCCTGCAACACAACACCGCTCAATCCACCACCGCCCCGCAACTCAAATTAGCCACCGCGCCCGTCGTCGCGCCCGCGCGATCCGAAGCCAGGAAGGTCGCGTACTCCGCTACCTGCTCCAGCGTCGGCAGGCGTCCTAGCAGCGTTCCCTGTTGGCCCGCCTGTTCCAGCATGGTCTCGATGGAGATGCCGGCGCGGCGGGCGCTGTCGGCGAAGACCTCGCGTGCGTGCGAGACCGGCACGGCTTCGGGGATGGCGTGCGGGCGCAGGCAGACGGTGCGGATGCCGGCGGGGCCGAGTTCGGCGGCGAGCAGGCGGGTGAAGGCTTCGACGGATGCGCAGGTCACGCCGTAGCCGAGAAAGCCGGTGCCGGCCATGCGCGAGCCCGGGGTGGACAGGGTCAGGATCACGCCGCCGCGGCGCATGTGGCGTGCGGCGGCATGGGCGGTGAGGAAGTGGCAGCGGTTGTAGTCGGCGATCGGCTGCAGATAGTCCTGCACCGACAGTTCGGCGAAGGACGGGCCCTGCACATGCACGATGCCGACAGCGTTGAGCATGATGTCGATGCCGCCGGCCTGCGCCGCGACCGCGTCGGCGTGCGCATCCACCGCGGCCGCGTCGAGTGCATCCAACGGCGCGATCTCGGCGCGGCCGCCGGCGGCGCGGATGTCCTCGGCAACGCGATGCAGTTTGTCGCGCGTGCGTCCGGTCAGGTGCACTTGCGCGCCTTCGCGGGCGTAGGCGCGGGCGACTGCGCCGCCGATGGCGCCGCTGCCGCCGTGGACGATGGCGATCTTGCCGCTGAGCAACATGGAAGGCTCCTGGGGGAGGGGCGGCGTCAGGCCGGAATGCGGCTTTCGTATTCGCCTTCCAGGCGCATGTGCCGCGACCAGAAGTGGGTGGGGGTGCGGCCTTCGAGCAGTTCGCGCAGCACGTCGAGGTGGCTGTGCCAGCCCGCGGCCACGCTGACCATTTCGTCGCGGTTCGGCAAGCGGCTGTGAGTGACGACCAGCAGCACGCGGTCGCCTTGCGGGGTCAGTTCGAAGCGCACCTGCGAGCTCGCATCCCAGGTGTAGCTGAGCAGGCGCGGCGGATCGCATTCGAGCACTTCGCCGGAGGAGCGCACTTCCGGGTCGAAGCTGCGGTATTTCTCCGGCACCGGATCGTCGCCGCCGGTGAGCTCGGAGTGGCGGAAGATGTGTTCGACCTTGCCGCCCGGACGCAGCTCCATGCGGCCGGCCGCCATCCAGGCGCTGCGCTTTTCCGATTCGGTCAGGTAGCTCCACAAGCGTTCGATCGGCCCGGGCAAGAGGCGTTCGATGCGAACGGTGTCGGTGGCGGCGAGGGTGCCGTAGTCGTTCATGGCCATCTCCTAGGTGGGGTCAGTGCAGCGGCTGGGCCAGGCGCTGGGCCAGGGTGGCCAGGATGTGGCGCCAGCCGGATTCGGTGCGGTCGGCGTACTGGGCGTACTGCGGCGCGAGTTCGTGGGTGAGTTGCAGCTCGCAGCCGTCGCCCGCGCGCTGGATCTCCACGGTGATGCGGTCGCCGGCCTGCGCAGGGTCCAGCGACAGGGTGAACACCAGGCGGTGCGGGCGCTCGATTTCCAGGTAGCGGCCGTAGTGCGCGGCATCGCCGTCCTCGCGCGTTTCGACGATGACGTAGCCGCCGCCCACGCGCGCGTCGATCTCGACCCGCTGCATGCGGCCCTGGTCGGTGGCGTAGAGGAAGCGCGCGGCCATCTGCGGGTCCAGCCAGGCATCGAACACGCGTTCGGCCGAGGCGGTATAGCGGTGCGACACGCGGATCAGGGTAGGGGCGTCGTTCATCGGCGGCTCCGGGGCTTGCGCGCCGAGGCGGCGGCGCGGTCTTCGGCTTGCAGCAGGGCGTCCAGGGCATCCAGACGCTGGTTCCAGTAGCGCTCGTAGTGGCGCATCCATTCCAGGCCGCCGTGCATGGGCGCTGCGTCGAGCCGGCACAGGTGAGTGCGGCCTTGCACCTCGCGCCGCACCAGGCCGGCGCGTTCGAGCACCTTGATGTGCTTGGAGGCCGCGGCCAGGCTCATGTCGAAGGGCGCGGCGAGCTCGCCGACGCTGGCCTGGCCCTGCGACAGGCTGCGCAGCATCGCGCGTCGGGTGGGGTCGGCCAGGGCGTGGAAGACCGCATCGAGTTGGGCGTCTTTATCAACCATAAGGTTGAATATCCGCCGGTCGCGGGCGATTGTCAACCGTTAGGTAAAATATTGATCCGGGCGGTTAAGCGGGACCGCGCTCAGTTCGCGGCCGCCGCCTCGGCTTCGGCCAGCGCGCGCAGCGCGGCGGCGGTCCCGGCATCGGCGGGGAAAAAAGACTCGATCGCCAGTTCCGACAGGGTCACGTCCATCGGCGTGCCGAACACGGTAGTGGTGCTGATGTAGGCGTGCTCGCCGCCGTCCTTGCTGCGCAGGCGCAGCGGCACCGCGACCGCGGGCGCGGCCGGCAGTTCGGGTGCGTCGCCGTCGGCGCAGGGGTAGGCCTGCAATTCCTGGTACAGCGCGTCGAGCACCGGATCGCCGGTGGCGTCGGCCTGGTGGCGCAGGCGGTGCAGCAGGTGCGCGCGCCACTGCGCCTGATTGACGATCAGCGGCGCCAGGCCTTCGGGGTGCAGGCTCAGGCGCAGCACGTTGATCGGCGGTTGCAGCACCGACGCCGGCAACTGGCTGATCAGGCGCTCGACCGCGCGGTTGGCGGCGAGCAGGTTCCAGTGCCGGTCGATGGCCAGCGCGGGGTAGGGCTCGTGGCCGTTGAGCACCAGCCCGATCGCCGTGTGCGCTTCGCGCATGGCCGGGTCGTCCAGGCGGCGTTCGGCGTAGATCGGCGCGAGCCCGGCGGCGGTCATCAGCGAGTTGCGCTCGCGCAGCGGCACGTCCAGGCGGTCGGCCAGGCGCAGCAGCATGGCCCGGCTGGGCAGCGAGCGTCCGGTCTCGATGAAGCTGACGTGGCGGGTGGAGATGTCGGCCATGCCGGCCAGATCGAGTTGGGTCAGGCGCCGGCGCTGGCGCCAGTCGCGGATCAGTTCGCCTACGGGTCGGGTCGCGTTCATGGCGCCACCTTAGCCCAGCCGGCCCGCATCCGGGATTACCCCGCAGGTAATCGACCGCGGCAGGCGCCTGCGCTGAGATGGCGGCGAATCGACAACCAGAGCAGACAGGAGCAACGCCATGAACGCCATCGCCCACACCCCTACCAGCAATCTGCTGCGCCGTGCGGTGCAGCTCGATGCCTTCGCCACGGCCGCCATGGCCGCGCTGCTGATCGCGACCGCGGCGCCGCTGTCGCAGTGGCTGCACCTGCCGCAGAACCTGTTGCTCGGCGCCGGGCTGGTGCTGGTGCCTTACGTGGCCTTCCTGGGCTGGCTGCTGCGGCGCGAGCGCATCACGCCGGCGCAGGCGTGGACGGTGATCCTGATCAACGCGGCCTGGGTGGTGGACAGCGCGGTGCTGCTGCTCAGCGGCTGGGTGAGTCCGAACGCGCTGGGCACGGCCTTCGTGATCGTGCAGGCGGTGGCGGTGGCGGCGTTCGCGGAACTGCAGTTCTTCGGGCTGCGCCGGCAGCGGCGCGGCTGAGGCCGGCTATTCGCGAGGTCTGGCGCGTCGCTCCCTCGGGGGCGGCGCGCTTCTGCTTTGGGGTAGGAGCGGCGTAAGCCGCGACCGCGAATCCGAAGCTGCGCCGTACGCCCCGTCTTTTGCTTCCCCCTTTGCTTGTCTTCCCCCTTTGTTGAGGGGGATTTGCTCTGGCTGTTGCTCTTAGAAGCAACAGCAACCGCTTCCGCCCGCAAGCGGCCGGGTCACTTTCTCTTGCTCGCCCTAGAGAAAGTAACCAAAGAGAAGGGCAGACTTATTTCGACGCCGTTCGGCGCGAGAACGGAGTAGGCGCGGTGATTTTTCGATAGGCCATCCCTGGCCTCGCGAAAAACGGCGCGCACATCCTGTGCGCCGCCCCCCGCCTTCGCGGGGGCAGGCTCTTCGGGTCTGACGATTGGGACCGCGAGGGCGGTAACGGCGTTTGGGATCAAGAGCATTCGCGCTTTGCGCTCATCCCCTCACCCTAACCCTCTCCCGTGAACGGGAGAGGGGACGCATACGACGTTGCTGGCTCTTAGCCCCTCTCCCGTTCACGGGAGAGGGGTTGGGGTGAGGGCCGCTTTAAACCGCCATCCCCGCCGCATGTCCCGATGCCCAGGCCCATTGGAAGTTGTAGCCGCCCAGCCAGCCGGTCACGTCGACGACTTCGCCAACGAAATGCAGGCCGGGCACGCGGCGCGATTCCATGGTGCTGGACGACAGCTCGTCGGTGTCCACGCCGCCCAGGGTGACTTCGGCGGTGCGGTAGCCCTCGGTGCCGCTGGCGGTCAGGGGCCAGTCCTGCAGCGTGGCCGCGAGCTGCTTGAGCTCGGGCGCGGTGTACTGCTTCATCGGCTTGTTGCTGAGCCACAGTTCGCACAGACGCTGGGCGAAGCGCTTGGGCATGGCGTCGGCGAGCACGGTCTTGAGCTCGGCGGCGGGGCGCTCCAGCTGTTGCGCGCGCAGCCAAGCGATTGCCTCGTGGCCGGGCAGCAGGTCCAGGCGCAGGTCGTCGCCGGGCTGCCAGTAAGAGGAGATCTGCAGGATCGCCGGGCCGCTGACGCCGCGGTGGGTGATCAGCATCTGGTTGCTGAAGCTGCGGCCGTTGCAGCGTGCGGTCACCGGCAGGGCGACGCCGCTGAGGTCGGCCAGGCGTTCCTGGTGTTTGCCGCTGAGGGTCAGCGGCACCAGGCCGGCGCGCGTGGGCAGCACGCTGTGGCCGAACTGGCGCGCCAGTTCGTAGCCGAAGCCGGTCGCGCCCAGGCTGGGGATGGACAGCGCGCCGGTGGCGATCACCAGGCGCGGCGCGGCGAAGGCGCCGCGCGCGGTATGCAGACGGAACGGCGCCTCGCCCTCGCCGTGCAGCACGCGTTCGACGCTGCAGGAGGTCTCGACGCGCACGCCGGCGTCGGCGCATTCGTCCAGCAGCATCTTCACGATCAGCTTGGACGAGACGTCGCAGAACAGCTGGCCCAGTTCCTTCTCGTGGTAGGCGATGCGGTGGCGTTCGACCAGCTCGATGAAGTCGGCCGGGGTGTAGCGCGCCAGCGCCGACTTGCAATAGTGCGGATTGGCCGAGAGGAAGTTGGCGGGCGTGGTGCCGGTGTTGGTGAAATTGCAGCGGCCGCCGCCGGACATCAGGATCTTCTTGCCCACGCGGTTGGCGTGTTCCACCACCAGCACGCGGCGGCCGCGTTGGCCGGCGGTGAGCGCGCACATCAGGCCGGCGGCGCCGCCGCCGATCACGATGACGTCGTAGGCCTCGGCCATCGCCTTAGGCGGCCTGCGCGGCCAGGCGCACGCCGGGGCTGAAGTTCAGGCTGGCCTGGTCGCTGGTCAGCGCGACTTCGCCGTCCTGGATCTGGCAGTCCAGGCGGAAGCTGCGTTCGACCAGGTCGGCCATGGCGTCGACGGTGGCCGCATCGAAGTCGAGCACGCTCAGGTTCTTCAGGCGCGACAGCACCGCGCTGTTCTTGTCCCACCAGATGTCGGCGGCGCGGCCGCCGTAGTTGAGGATCACCACGCGGCGCGCGCGGCCGCAGGCCTTGCGCACGCGCGACTCGTCGGGCTGGCCCACGTCGATCCACAGTTCGATGTCGCCGCTGTAGTCGCGCTGGCTCAGGTCCGGTTCGCCCTCGCTGCTCAGGCCGGGGCCGAACTCCAGGCGCTCGTGCGCGTACAGGGCGAAGGCCAGCAGCCGCACCATCAGCCGCTGCGCGGTTTCGGACGGGTGCTGGGCCAGGGTCAGGGCGTGGCCGGCGTAGTAATGCCGGTCCATGTCGCTGATCTGCAGGTCGACTTTGACGATGGTGGCGTTGGGCGCCATGGGCGAACCCCGTGGAAAGCAGCGCGCATTCTAGGCCCTTGCGGCCGGCGCGTCCGGCCGGATGCGCGGACGGGCCGGGGTTTGGGCCAAGATGGCGGCATGAGCGCGCACGATTCCCACGCCGACGACGATGGCATCGCCGCCAGCCGCCTGCAGCTGCCACCCGGGCCATGGGTCAGCCTGCTCGATGGCCTGTGCGCGCGTTTCCCCGCGATCTCGCGCGAACGCTGGCTGGACCGCTTCGCGCACGGGCGCGTGCTCGACGCGCAGCGGCGCCCGCTGAGCGCCGATGCGCCGTATCGGGTCGGCATGGAGATCCTGTACTACCGCGCGATCGCACAGGAGGCGGCGATCCCGTTCCAGGAGCGTGTGCTGTTGCGTGACGAGCACCTGCTGGTGGTGGACAAGCCGCATTTCCTGCCGGTCACGCCGTCGGGCGGTTTCGTGGCCGAAACCCTGCTGGCCAGGCTGCGACGGCGCTACGGCGAGACCGACCTGGCCCCCTTGCACCGGCTCGATCGCGGCACCGCCGGGCTGGTGCTGTTCTCGCGCGAGCCGGCCACGCGCGCCGCGTATCAGGCGCTGTTCCGCGAGCGCCGCATCGTCAAGCGCTATGAAGCCCTGGCCGCTCCGCTGCCGGAGTTGCGGTTTCCGCTGCTCAGGCGCAGCCGGCTGGCACGCGGCGAACCGTTCTTCCGCATGCGCGAGGTCGAGGGCGAGCCGAACAGCGAGACCGCGATCGACGTCATCGAGCGTGGCGAGCCAGCCTGGCGCTATGCGCTGGCGCCGGTCAGCGGCCGCAAGCACCAACTGCGCGTGCATATGGCCGCGCTGGGGGCGCCCATCCTCAACGATCCTTATTACCCGCTCGCGGAACCGCAGGCGCCCGACGACTACGCGCGGCCGCTGAAACTGCTGGCACGCTCGCTGTCGTTCGCCGACCCGCTCAGCGGCGAGGAACGGCAATTCGAGAGCGGCTTGTCGTTGTGATCAGGCTGCAAGCGCGACGGCCGCCGACAGCGCAGGCCGCCGCCACGCGATCGCTCACACCCACTCGCGCGAGGGCAGGGTGTAGCGGCGCTGCGGGCGCCCGACCAGGTCCAGGAAGTTGTTGAACACCGCGTCGGCGCGCTGCTGCATGGCGGCGATGTGTTCGGCGGTCTGCGCGCGGATCGCCGCTTCGCTGGTGTCCTGGCCCAGTTCGGCCAGTTCGCGCTGGTAGGCCGGGTTGGCCAGCCAGCGCTCGATCAGCGGCACGTCCATTTCCAGATGGAATTGGAAGCCGTAGGCGTTGTCGCCCCAGCGGAAGGCCTGCTGTTCGCAGCTGTCGGTGCGGGCGAGGTGGACCGCGCCCTGCGGCACCTCGAAACTGTAGCGGTGCCATTGGAACACCGGCGCGCTGTGCGCCAGCGGCGCCAGTACCGGGTCCTGCGCGCCGTGCTCGGTGGCGTGCAACGGGTACCAGCCGATCTCCGGGCGGTGATGCTTGCGCACCGGCGCGCCCAGCACGTGGGCGAGCAGCTGCGCGCCCAGGCAGATGCCGAGCACGGGCTTGCCCTGTTCCAGCATGCGTTCGATCGCCAGCAGCTCGGTGCGCAGGTGCGGGCGCTGGGCCTGGTCTTCCACGTTCATCGGCCCGCCCAGCACGATCAGGCCGCGGTAACGGTCGACGTTGGGCTGGGCGTCGGGATCGCGCTCGAAATTGCTGAAGCGGACGCGGTGGCCGCGACGGCGGATCAGCGGGTCCAGCGTGCCCAGCGGCTCGGCGGCGACGTGTTGGAAAACCAGGATGCGGGGCATGGGCGGGCGGTGGCGCGGCTTACGCTGGCGACTATGCCAAAGGCGGGTGCGCTGTGGGCGTGCCCGGCTTATGACTTCTGGTTAGCAGTTCGACTGCAGCGGAAACAGCCCCTCTCCCGCGTGCGGGAGAGGGGTTGGGGTGAGGGCGCGCGGGGTCGCAAACTTGCGCCGTAGACCACATGTCGTGCGCCCTCATCCGCCCTTCGGGCACCTTCTCCCGCCAGCGGGAGAAGGGAAACGACGGCTCAGCGCGGATCGCGCGGCTTGAACGGCTTGCGCGGGCCGGCGCCGTGCGGCTTGCCGCCCGGGCGCGGGCCGCCGGGGCCGCGCGGCGGACCGGACGGACGGCGGCCGCGGCCGCCTTCGGCGTCGCCGGGGCCGGCGCGCTGGATGCGCAGGGCCTGGCCGGCCACGCGCACCTTCTTCAGGTGTTCCATCAGTTCGCGCGGCATGCCTTCGGGCAGGTCGATCAGGCTGTACTCGTCGCGGATATCGATACGGCCGATGTAGCGGCTTTCCAGGTCGGCCTCGTTGGCGATCGCGCCGACGATGTTGCCTGGCTGCACGCCGTGGGCGTGGCCGACCTCGATGCGGAAGGTCTCCATGCCGAATTCGTGCTCGCGCGGCGCGCGCTCGGGAGCGCGTTCGCTGCGCTCGCGGCGCGGTGCGGGCGCCGCGTCGTCCTCGAACATGGATTCGGCGGCGTTGAGCGAACGTTCGGCCGAGGGCGGGGTGTACTGGCGCTGCTCGTGCCGCGGCGGCGGCGGGCTGCGTTCGGCGGGCGCGCTGTCGCGGGCCGGGCGCTCGTACTCGGCGCGGCGGTGCGAGCCGGCATTGGCGGCGTTGTCGCGGCGGCCGCTGTCGGGGCGGCGCTCGTTGCGCTCGCGGTAGTTGTCGCGCTCGCGGCCACGAGCCTCATGAAAGCCGGCCTCGCGCGGGCGCTCGGCCGGCGCGGTCAGCAGCAGCGGGTTGTCGCCTTGGACCAGACGCGCCAGGGCCGCGGCGATTTCCACCGCCGGCACGTTGCGCTCGCGCTCGTAGCGTTCCACCAGGTCGCGGAACAGGCTCAGGTCGGCGCCTTCCAGCGCCTCGGCGATGCGGCCCAGGAAACGGTTCACGCGCTGCTCGTTGACCGTCTCGACGCTGGGCAGCTCCATCGGCTCGATCGGCTGGCGCGTGGCGCGTTCGATCGCGCGCAGCATGCCGCGCTCGCGCGGGGTCACGAACAGGATCGCCTCGCCCTTGCGCCCGGCGCGGCCGGTGCGGCCGATGCGGTGCACGTAGCTTTCGGTGTCGTAGGGGATGTCGAAGTTCAGCACGTGGCTGATGCGCTCCACGTCCAGGCCGCGCGCGGCCACGTCGGTGGCCACCAGCACGTCGATCTTGCCGTCCTTGAGCTGCTGGATGGTCTTCTCGCGCTGCGCCTGCTGCACGTCGCCGTTGATCGCTGCGGCCGACACGCCGCGCGCGGACAGTTTCTCGGCCAGTTCCTCGGTGCCCAGCTTGGTGCGCGCGAACACGATCATCGCGTCGAAGGGCTCGGCCTCGATGATGCGGGTGATCGCGTCGAGCTTGTGCACGCCGCTGACCGCCCAGTAGCGCTGGCGGATGTTGGCGGCGGTGGCGGTCTTGGCCTTGATCGCCACTTCGACCGGGTTTTTCAGGTAGGTCTGGGCGATGCGCTTGATCGGCGCCGGCATGGTGGCCGAGAACAGCGCCACCTGGCGCGTTTCCGGGGTCTTCTTCAGCACCGTCTCGACGTCGTCGATGAAGCCCATGCGCAGCATTTCGTCGGCTTCGTCCAGGACCAGGCAGCGCAGCTGCGACAGGTCCAGCGAACCGCGTTCGAGGTGGTCGATGACCCGGCCCGGGGTGCCCACCACCACCTGCACGCCGCGCTTGAGCGCCTGCAGCTGCGGGTAGTAGCTCTGGCCGCCGTAGATCGGCAGCACGTGGAAGCCGGGCAGGTGGCTGGCGTACTTCTGGAAGGCCTCGGCGACCTGGATCGCCAGTTCACGGGTCGGCGCCAGCACCAGCGCCTGCGGCGCGGCCTGGGCGGCGTCGATACGGGCCAGGATCGGCAGGGCGAAGGCGGCGGTCTTGCCGGTGCCGGTCTGGGCCTGGCCGAGCATGTCGCGGCCTTCCAGCAGCGGCGGGATGGTGGCGGCCTGGATCGGCGAGGGCGACTCGTAACCGACGTCGGCCAAGGCCCGCAGCAGCGGCTCGGGCAGGGCCAGGTCGGTGAATTTCAGGGACGGGGTATCGGAAGCGGAGGGCGTCTCGGCGCTCATGGGGCGGCTCGGCAGCGCCGGCGGAGGCCGGTCGGAAGACCGCATAGTGTACCGGACCGGGGTGGAGCACCGGCTCGGGGAGGCGGGCGAAGCTGAATATTTGCGGGGTTTTTGAGCCTGTTGTAACGGAGCGCCCCGGATTTGCGCGGTATTTGCAGCAGCGCCGTCGCGGCTCACGCCGCTCCTACCCCAAGGCAATGGGCGCTGCGGCCTTTACCGCCGGGTGTCGTGCTCGACCTTGCCGTCCTTCATCACGAACTCGACCCGCTTGAGCACGGTCACGTCCTGCAGCGGGTCGCCCGAGACCGCGATCAGGTCGGCGCGCTTGCCCGGCTCCAGGCTGCCGACCTGGTCGGCCAGGCCCAGCAGGTCGGCGGCGTTGACCGTGGCCGCCTGCAGCGCCTGCGCCGAGGTCATGCCGTGGGCCACCATCAGTTCGAACTCGTCGGCGTTGCGGCCGTGCAGGCTCACGCCGGCATCGGTGCCGAAGGCGATCCTGACCCCGGCGGGCACCGCGTGCTCCAGCGATTTGCCGGTGATGCCGATGCGCCATTCGATCTTGGCCCGGACCTCGCCGGTGTAGGCGCCCGGGTTGCGCGCCAGGCGCTCCTTGTAGCCGTTGACCGTGGACAGGGTGGGCACGTAGTAGGCGCCGGTCTTGCGGAACAGGGCCAGGCTGGCGTCGTCGAGCAGGGTGCCGTGCTCGATCGAGTCGGCGCCGGCGCGCAGGGCCACGGCGATGCCGTCGGCGCCGTGCGCGTGCACCGCGACCTTCTTGCCGTACAGGTGCGCGGTTTCGACGATGGCGCGGGCCTCGTCGTCGAACATCTGCTGGCCCAGGCCGGCGCCGATGCGGCTGTTGACGCCGCCGGTGGTGGCGATCTTGATCACGTCCACGCCGCGCGCGACCTGGCGCCGCACCGCGCGGCGGCAGTCGTCCACGCCGTCGCAGGTGTTGCCGTGCGCCGACAGCGCCTCGTGCAGGTCCTCGCGGAAGCCCAGGGTCGGGTCCATGTGGCCGGCGGTGGTGGAGATGGAATTGCCGGCATCGACGATGCGCGGGCCGGGCAGCTTGCCCGCCGCCACCGCGTCGCGCAGGGCCAGGGTCACGCCGCCGTCGTCGCCCAGGTTGCGCACCGTGGTGAAGCCGGCGTGCAGGGTCTTGCGCGCGTTCACCGCGGCTTCGTAGGCGTTGGCCGCGTCGCTGTTCTCGATGCCGGCGATGCGGCCTTCCAGGCCGGCCTTGTCCGAGATCAGGTGTACGTGGCAGTCGATCAGGCCGGGCAGCACGTAGCGGTCGCGCAGGTCGAGCACCGTCGCGTTCGCGGGCACGCCTTCGAACGCGGTCGCGGCCAGGTGGCCGTCGCGCACCGCTTCGACCTTGCCCGCGCGCAGCAGCAGGGTGCTGGCGCCGCGCGGCGCATGGCCGGGGCGGTCGAGCAGATGGCCGGCGTGGACCAGGGTCCAGTCGGCGGTCTGCGCGGCGGCGGCCAGCGGCAGCAGGCAGAGCAGGGCGGGCAGCAGGCGGCGGCGCAACGCGGTCATCGGCGGTACTCGGTGGCGGCGGACCACCGCAGCATACCCGGCGACGTGGCTGGAGACGGTTTGCCGAAGCGGGCGGGGATCGTCAGCGCCGCCGCGCCAGCCAGCGGTCGAGCTGGTTGGCGAAGGCCTGGCGGTCGCGGGCGTGGAACACCGGCGGGCCGCCGGTCTGCACCCCGGCGCCGCGCAGCTCGTCCATGAAATTGCGCATGGACAGGCGCTGGGCGATGTTGTCGGCGGTGTAGAGGTCTCCGCGCGGGTTCAGCGCGATCGCCCCGCGCTCCAGCACCAGGGCCGCCAGCGGGATGTCCTGGGTCACCACCAGGTCGCCGGCGGCCACGCGTTGCACGATCTCGTTGTCGGCCACGTCCAGCCCCGAGGGGACCTGGATCGCGCGCACGTAGCGCGAACCGGGCGTGCGCAGCCATTGGTTGGCCACCAGGGTCACCTGGATGCGCGCGCGTTCGGCGGCGCGGAACAGGATCTCGCGGATCACGCCGGGGCAGGCGTCGGCGTCGACCCAGATCTGCGGTTCGGGGGAGAGGGCGGATTCCATCGTCGCGCAGTCTAGGCGATGCGCCCGCTACCATGGGCGCTCCCCATCGCCGGCTGCGCCATGATCCGCGTCCACCACCTCAACAATTCCCGCTCGCAGCGCGTGCTGTGGCTGCTGGAGGAGCTGCAGCTGCCGTACGAGATCGTCGCCTACCAGCGCGACCCGCGCACGCTGCTGGCGCCGCCGGAGCTGCGCCAGGTCCACCCGCTGGGCAAGTCGCCGGTGCTGGAAGACGGCGGCCTGATGCTGGCCGAGTCCGCGGCGATCCTGGAATACCTGGCCGAGCGCTACGACGGCGCGCACGCGCTGTCGCCGCCGCCGCAACCGGTGGACGGGCCCGAGCGCCTGCGCTGCCGCTACTGGCTGCACTACGCCGAAGGCTCGGCGATGCCGCCGCTGCTGCTGAGCCTGGTGTTCGCGCGCCTGCGCAAGGCGCCGATGCCGTTCTTCGCCAAGCCCGTGGCCCGCGGCATCGCCGACAAGGCCATGGCCGCCTTCGTCGGCCCGCAGCTCAAGCTGCACCTGGACTACATCGAAGCCGAACTGGGCCGGCATGCCTGGTTCGCCGGCGAGCGCTTCACCGTCGCCGACATCCAGATGAGCTTCCCGGTGGAGGCGGCGGTCGCGCGCGCCGGCGGCGAGCGCCCGCACATGCGCGCGTTCCTGGAACGCATCCACGCGCGGCCGGCGTACCAGCGCGCGCTGCAGCGCGGCGGCCCGTTCGCGGTGGCCGGCTGAGCCATGCTTTCCTTCGCCTTCGACAACGCCTACGTGCGCGAACTGCCCGGCGATCCGGAGCCGGGGCCGGGCGTGCGCCAGGTCCACGGTGCGCTGTATTCGAAGGTGGCGCCCACGCCGGTCGCCGCGCCCGTGCTGCTCGCGCATTCGGCCGAGATGGCCGCGGCCTTGGGCATTGCCGAAGCCGACGTGCACACGCCGTTGTTCGCCCAGGTGTTCGGCGGCAATGCGCTGCTGCCGGGTATGGAGCCGTATGCCGGCAACTACGGCGGCCACCAGTTCGGTCACTGGGCCGGGCAGCTCGGCGACGGCCGCGCGATTTCGCTGGGCGAAGCGGTCGTCGCCGGCGGCGCGCGCTGGGAGCTGCAGCTCAAGGGCGCCGGGCCCACGCCGTACTCGCGCAGCGCCGACGGCCGCGCGGTGCTGCGCTCCTCGATCCGCGAGTTCCTGTGCAGCGAGGCCATGCACCACCTGGGCGTGCCGACCACGCGCGCACTGAGCCTGGTCGGCACCGGCGAAGCGGTGGTGCGCGACATGTTCTACGACGGCCACCCCAGGGCCGAGCCCGGCGCCGTGGTCTGCCGGGTCGCGCCCTCGTTCCTGCGCTTCGGCCATTTCGAACTGCCGGCTTCGCGCGGCGATACCGACCTGCTGCGCCGGCTGACCGACTTCTGCATCCGCCGCGACTTTCCGCACCTCACCGGCGAGGGTGAGGCCCTGCACGCGGCCTGGTTCGCAGAGATCTGCGAGCGCACCGCGGTGCTGATGGCGCATTGGATGCGGGTGGGCTTCGTGCACGGCGTGATGAACACCGACAACCTGTCCGTGCTGGGCCTGACCATCGACTACGGCCCCTATGGCTGGATCGACGACTACGACCCGGACTGGACGCCCAACACCACCGACGCCGGCGGCCGCCGCTACCGCTACGGCACCCAGCCGCAGGTGGCGTACTGGAATCTGTCGCGCCTGGCCGGTGCGCTGTCGCCGCTGTTCGCCGACGTGGCGCCCTTGCAGGACGGCCTGCGCCGCTACGTCGAGGCCTGGACCGCGGCCGAGCGCGACAGCGCCGCGCGCAAGCTGGGCCTGGCCGAGTGCCGCGATGAAGACCTGGCGCTGATGGACGAGCTGCGCGCGCTGCTGCAGGCGGGCGAGGTCGACATGACCCTGTGGTTCCGCGCGCTGGACGGCATCGATCCCGCGCAACCGACGTTGGCGCCGTTCGAGCACGCCTTCTACGACCCAGCCCGCCGCGCCGGTGCCGAGGCGGGGCTGCTGGCCTGGCTCGCTCGTTACGCCGCGCGCCTGGGCCAGGACCCGCTGCCGGCCGCGCAGCGGCACGAGCGCATGCGCGCGGCCAACCCGCGCTACGTGCTGCGCAACTACCTGGCGCAAGAGGCGATCGACCGCGCCGAGGCCGGCGACCTGGGCGGGGTGCACGAACTGCAAGAGGTGATGCGCCGTCCCTACGACGACCAGCCCGGCCGCGAGGCCTATGCCCGCCGCCGCCCGGATTGGGCGCGCGACAAGGCCGGCTGTTCGATGCTGTCCTGCAGTTCCTGACTGGACGAACCGCTTTGGGGTAGGAGCGGCGTGAGCCGCGATCGCGCCGCTCCGACCACGACACGCTCGCGGCTCACGCCGCTCCTACCCCAAGGCAAAACCGCAAGGCAGAACGCGGCGGCCGGCTACAATAGCGGGATGCCCCTGATCACCCTGCAAAACGTCGACTACAGCGTCGGCGGCCCGCTGCTGCTGGAAAACGTAGCCCTGACCATCGACGCCGGCGAGCGCATCGCCCTGATCGGCCGCAACGGCGCCGGCAAGTCCACCCTGATGCGCCTGCTCGCCGGCGAGCTGCAGCCCGACGACGGCGAGATTCGCCGCGAGGGCGGCGTGCGCGTGGCTCGGCTGGAACAAGAGGTGCCGCACGGCGCCGGCGGCACCGTGTTCGACGTGGTCGCCGGCGGCCTGGGCGAGCTGGGCGCCTGGCTGGCGCGCTACCACCACCTGCTG
This sequence comes from Lysobacter silvisoli, assembly GCF_003382365.1. NCBI lineage: Bacteria > Pseudomonadati > Pseudomonadota > Gammaproteobacteria > Lysobacterales > Lysobacteraceae > Lysobacter > Lysobacter silvisoli. The sequence goes on from NZ_QTSU01000001.1 coordinate 786,414, forward strand.
CACGAGCCCGAACTGGACACCGACGCCCTGGCCCAGGTGCAGGCCAGGATCGAGGCCGCGCACGGCTGGAGCGCCGACCAGCGCGTGGTCGAAACCCTGGGCCGGCTGGACCTGGACGGCGAGGCCGAGTTCGAGCGCCTGTCCGGCGGTCTCAAGCGCCGCGTGCTGCTGGCGCGCGCGCTGGTGTCGGCGCCGGACCTGCTGCTGCTGGACGAACCGACCAACCACCTCGACATCGCCGCCATCGACTGGCTGGAAGGCTTCCTCAAGGGCTGGAACGGCGCGCTGGTGTTCGTGACCCACGACCGCCGCTTCCTGCGCGCGCTGGCCAACCGCATCGTCGAGATCGACCGCGGCCAGGTCACCAGCTGGCCGGGCGACTGGGAGAACTATCAGCGCCGCCGCGAGGAGCGGCTGAACGCGGAGGCGCAGGAAAACGCGCGCTTCGACAAGCTGCTGGCGCAGGAAGAGGTGTGGATCCGCCAGGGCATCAAGGCCCGCCGCACCCGCGACGAAGGCCGCGTGCGCCGGCTCAAGGCCATGCGCGTGGAGCGCGCCGCGCGCCGCGACCTGACCGGCAACGTGCGCATGGATTTCGCCCAGGCCGAGTCCTCGGGCAAGAAGGTGGTCGAGGCCAAGGACGTGGATTTCGCCTATGCCGACCGCCCGCTGGTGCGCGACCTGTCGACCACGATCTTCCGCGGCGACCGCATCGGCCTGATCGGCCCCAACGGCAGCGGCAAGACCACCCTGATCAAGCTGCTGCTGGGCCAGCTCGCGCCCGATCGCGGCGAGGTCAAGCTGGGCAGCAACCTGCAGGTCGCCTATTTCGACCAGTACCGCGCGACCCTGCGCGAGGACTGGAACGCGCTGGAGAACGTGGCCGAAGGCCGCGACTTCGTCGAGGTCGGCGGCAAGCAGAAGCACGTGATCGGCTACCTGCAGGATTTCCTGTTCACCCCCGAACGCGCGCGCGCGCCGATCACCCGTTTGTCCGGCGGCGAGCGCAACCGGCTGCTGCTGGCCAAGCTGTTCGCGCAGCCGTCCAACCTGTTGGTGATGGACGAACCCACCAACGACCTGGACGTGGAAACGCTGGAGCTGCTGGAAGAGCTGCTCGGCGATTACCCGGGCACCTTGCTGCTGGTCAGCCACGACCGCGACTTCCTCGACAACGTGGTCACCTCGACCCTGGTGATGCAGGACGGCCAAGAGGGGCGCGTGGGCGAATACGTGGGCGGCTACAGCGATTGGCTGCGCCAGCGTGCGCCGCCGGCCGCGGCGACGGGCGCGAGCAAGATCGCCGCCGCCACAGCGCCCGCCGCCCGCGCCGAACCGGCTCCGGCCGCGGCACCCGCCGCGCCCAAGCGCAAGCTCAGCTACAAGGACGCGCGCGAGCTGGAGCAGCTGCCGGCGCTGATCGAAACGCTGGAAGCGCGCGTGGCCGAGTTGACCGCGCAGATGAACGAGCCCGCGTTCTATCAGCGCGACGCGGCGGCGATGGCCGCGCACACCGCGCAACTGGCCAAGACCCAGGCCGAGTTGGACCACGCCTACGCGCGTTGGAGCGAGCTGGAAGGCTAAGGGTTCGCCAAGGGCGCCAGGCCCCGTAACCGCCCAACGCCAAGATCAAATGGCCCGGCCCCAACTTCCGTCCCTTGCACGCGCCGGCGACGCGGTCCCTAATCGCAGCCAAGGCCGATACGGCCGGCGAGGGGAGCGGACACCATGCGGGCAATCATGACGACGGCAGCGATCGCGCTGGCGCTGGCCGGGCTGCCGGCCGCGGCGGCAGTCAAGGACGCGGCCAAGGACGGGTTCACCGTCGAGAACGAGCAGTTCGTACCGGTCGATGCCGCCACCGCCTGGAAGGCCTTGGTCGAGGACGTCGACCAGTGGTGGCCCAAGGACCACACCTGGTGGGGCAAGGCCTCCAAGCTCAGCATCGATGCGCGCGCCGGCGGCTGCTTCTGCGAGATCGGCGGCGCCCAGCAGGCGCAGCACATGACGGTGGGCTTCGTCGATCCGGGCAAGACCTTGCGCCTGCTCGGCGGCCTGGGCCCGCTGCAGGGCATGGGCCTGAGCGGCGCGGCGGAGTTCCGCCTGTCGCCGGCCGAGGGCGGCGGCACCCGCATCGTGCTGTTCTACCGCGCCGGCGGCTACACGCCCGACGATCTGAGCAAGTTCGCACCGGTGGTGGATCAGGTCATGGGCCTGCAGTTGCGCGGTCTGGCCGAACACCTGCGCAAGCCCGGCACCGCAGGCGCGCGCAAGTGAATCCCAGCGGCGCCGCCTATCGCACCCGGCATGCGCGCGGCGCCACGCTGGCCACGCACCGCCATCGCGCGCCGTACGCGGCGCTGGTGCTGGACGGCGACTACACCGAATCCAGCCTGGACGGCCCGCTGCCATGCCGCCCCGGCACCCTGGTGCTGCACCCGGCCTACCACGCGCACGGCGACCGCTTTGGCGGGCTCGGCGCCAGCGCGGTCAACATCGAGCTGACCGAAGTCGGCTTCGACCTGTCCGCCAGCGCCTGGCAGGTGCACGACCTGCGCGAAGCGGTGGAGGTGTTCGAACGCTGCCCGCAGCGCTTGTCGGAATTGCTGGCTTGCGCCAGCCCGCAGGCCGCGGCCGAGCCGCCCGATTGGCAGGGCGAGCTGCTGCGCCGCATGGCCGATTCCGAACAGGACATCGCGCTGCTGGCGCGCGGACTGGGCGTGTCGGCCGAGCATGCCAGCCGCGCGCTCAGCCGCAGCTACGGCATGTCGCCGCGTGCCCTGCGCCGCGAAGCGCGCTGGCGCCGCGCCCTCAACCTGCTCGGCGGCGCGTTGCCGCTGGCGGAGGTGGCCGTGGCGGCGGGCTTCGCCGACCAGAGCCACCTGCACCGCGTGGTGGTCGCCCATGCCGGCTGCACGCCGGCGCGGCTGCGGCGGCAGATCAAGTGCGTACAAGACCGGGCGATCGGCGCCGCGGCCTAATCGCTCCAACGCGCCCCCGCGCCTCTGGAGCCTCCGCGATGAAAACCCCTCTGCCGCTCGCTGCGGCCGCCTTGCCCGTGTTGTTGGCCTTGGCACTCAGCGCCGCCGCCGCGGCCCCCGCTGTGGAGCCCACGCCCAGCGGCCCGCTCGCCGCCAAGGCCGTGAGCGAAGCCTTGGGCTCGGCCTTGCGCGCCGACGTGCCGACCGCGCTGACGGCTTTGAAGGCCGCGCCGGCCGAACAGTTCAACGCCAAGGACATCGCGTTTCGCAGCTGCATGATCGAACGTCATGAACGGACCTCGCCGCCGGCGCCGGTCGGCGAGACCGACGATCCGCTGGCGCGCAAGGTGCTCGATCTCTATCAGAACTACTGGTGGCACGCGGTGCGCGATCCGGCCGGGCGCCCGGCCCGCGACGCGCAACTCAAGGCCGACCTGGCCGCGACGATCGGCGAGAAACCGCCGGCCGACGGCGACGAGGCCTTCGACGCCCTGACCGAACGCATCAACGTCAAGCTGCGCGCGGCCGGCATGCATCCGCTGCAGGGCCGCACGCCGCCGCTGTACGACTTCATGGTGTGGCGCCAGCAGGAAGAACGCGACTACACCGTCGCGCTGCCCGGCGGCGAGCAGCAGCCGGTCAAGGTGTTCGTGATGGACGACTGGCTCAGCCGCGGCTGGAGCCATTACACCGCTTGCAGCTACACCGGCGCGGCCGGCTGGGCCAACGAACAGGGCCTGTTCGCGGTGCGTTCGGCCTACGGCGACTTGCAGGGCGAGGACTTCAAGGTCAGTTTCCTGGGCCACGAATCCCAGCATTACGCCGACCTCAAGCGTTGGCCCGACATGCCGCCGTGGACGCTGGAGTACCGCGCCAAGCTGGTCGAACTGGCCCTGGCCGACGAAACCCGGATCAAGTTGCTGGACCGCTTCTACCGCAGCCAGGACGACGAGCCCGATCACCCGCACCCGTATGCGAACAAACGCGTGATCGCCGCCGTGCTGGCCCGACTCGGTCAGCCGGCCAGCGCCGACCTGCGCCAGGCCGATCCCGAGGCGGTGCGCCGCGCGGCGCGCGAGGTGCTGATCGAGGACAGCCGCAAGCGCCAGGCCGAAACGCCGGCCGCGGCGCCCAAGGCCTGAATAGGCCTGAATAGGTTCCGCTCCGCGGGCGCTACACTGCCGGCATGCAACAGAATTTGTTCGACGCGGCGCCCGCGGCTTCCACCGATATCCACCGTTTGTTCTTCGCCCTGCTGCCCGATGCGGCGACGCGAGCGCGCATCGCCGACCAGGCCTCGGCCCTGCGCGATCGCCACCAGGCCGGCGGCCGCCTGATCGGCGCGCACCGCTATCACCTGACCCTGCAGTTTCTCGGCGACGCCGACCGTTTCGACGAGCAGCGCGCGCAGGCGGCGCAAACCGCCGGCGCCGGTGTGGTCGCCAGCGCGTTCGATCTGCCGCTGGATCGAGCCGGCAGCTTCCGCAACCGCTCGATCCCGTGGTGGCTGGGCTGCGAGCGCACCCCGCCGCAGCTGCAGGCGCTGTGGGAGCGGCTGGGCCTGGCCCTGGCCAAGCGCGGCGTGCGGGTGGAAGGCGGGTCCGCCCTGACCCCGCACGTGACCATCGTTCGCGACGCGGCCGGCGCGCTGCATCCGCCGGTCGGGATCGAGCCGATTCTCTGGCGGGTGCGCGATTTCGCCCTGATCCACAGCCAGCTCGGCAGCCGCAACGCCTACACCGTGCTCGGGCAGTGGCCTTTGGCGCGGTGACCGGACCACAATGGCGGCGTCCTCGCTGGGGCTGCCGCCATGGTCCAGACCGATCCGCGCATCGACGCCTACATCGCCCGGGCCGCCGAGTTCGCCCGGCCCATCCTCGAACACCTGCGCGGCGTGGTCCGCCAGGCCTGCCCCCAGGCCGAGGAAACCCTGAAGTGGGGCATGCCCACCTTCACCTACCAGGGCAAGATCCTGTGCGGCATGGCCGCGTTCAAGCAGCACGCCAGCTTCGGCTTCTGGCAGGGTGCCAACATCGTCGGCCCCGACGGCGCGCAAGGCGACGAGGCCATGGGCCAGTTCGGCCGCCTGACCCGCGTGGCCGACCTGCCGGGCAAGCGCGTGCTCAGCGGCTACGTGAAGCAGGCGATGGCGCTGATTGACGCCGGCGCGACCCGACCGGGGGCCAAGCGCGGCGCGCCCAAGCCGCCGCTGGAGGTGCCGGCCGACCTGGCCGCGGCGCTGAAGAAGAACGCCGCCGCACGCAAGACCTTCGAGGCATTCCCGCCCAGCCACCGCCGCGAGTACGTGGAATGGCTGACCGAGGCCAAGCGCGAGGCGACCCGGCTCAAGCGCCTGCAACAGACGCTGGAATGGCTGGCCGAAGGCAAGCCGCGCAACTGGAAGTACATGGGCACCTGAGTTCGGGCGCTACCCGCCGGCTCAGCGTGGCCGCTGGTCTTGATTGCGCGGCAGCAGGCGCAGCCGCGCCTGCATGCCGTAATGGTCCGAGGCCCAGACGCCGTCGGCATCGGGCCGGTCGAACAGGCGCCGGGCGTCGACGACGGCGAACGCGCGCGGATCGAACCAGATGTGGTCGATGCGCAGCGGCGCGTACTGTTTGAGGTTGAGCGTGCTGTGCTCGCGCGCGTCGTCGGCGATGCCGGGGTGGCGCGCGCCGTAGGCGTTGCGGTAACGCGCGGCCAGTCCGGCGAATTCCGGTGCGTGCTCGCCGGCGTTGAAGTCGCCGACGATCAGGGTCGGCGTGCCGTCCTGGTTCGCGTCGATGCGCGCGAGCAGGTCGGTCACCTGGCGGCGGCGGATGTCGCCGCCCTCGGGCTTGTAGTGCAGATGGGTGGCGTACACGTCCACCGCACGCTGGCCGATGGCGATGCGGGCGTGGGCGACGGTGCGGTAATCGTCGGCCGGCTGCAGCGGCGCCCAGTCCAGCGCCAGCATCGGCCGGCGGCTGAGAATGGCGTTGCCGTAGCGGCGCGGCGCGTCGGCGGCGTCCACGCTGCTGAAATAGGCGCGGTAGCCCAGCGCGTCGGCCAATTGCTGGGCCTGGTTGGGCAGGGTTTCGTGCTGCAGCACTTCCTGCAGCGCGATCACGTCCGGCTTCAGCCGGCGCAGCTCGGTCACGATCTGGCGCTTGCGCGCCGGCCAGTCGCTCTTGTCGTGCCAGAGGTTGAGGCTGACCACCGTGACCTCGCCGTCGGCGGCCTGCGCCACCGGCGCCGCCCAACCGGCGGCGACGGCCAGAAACAGCGCGGCGAGCGAACGGCGCAGCATGCTCAGCGCGGCACGGTGGCGGTGCGCAGCACCGGGTAGAGCCGGTAGCCCTGGTCCCAGGACGAATGACGGCGGTAGAAGAACTCCAGCCGCGCCTGCGAGTTCTGGGCGAAGGCTGCATCGTCCTTGAGCTTGCGCTCGAACTCGGCCTTGAGCTTGGGATCGGCGGCGAGCATCTCCCGCGCCACTTCCTCGGCCACGTAGTCCTCCATGTATTCCTTGCGCTCGAAGGCGTTGTTGAACTCGCCCCAGGCGGCCAGCGCGTCGGGCGCCTGCGGTTCCAGCAGGGCCATGGCCAGCCGCGCCTTGGGCTGGGCGATGGGCACGAACAGCGCGCCGGCGGCCAGGTCGCGCTGCTCGGGCTTCCAGCTGCCGGCCAGGGTCAGGCGCTGGTGGCCCTCCACCGACTGCGCACCGAACTCGGCCTGGTCGGCGCGGAAGGCTTCCACCCGCGCGTGCACCATCGCGCCGTCCAGGCGGCGGTAGCGCACGCCGTGGGTGTCGAGCTTGGCCGCGACCCAGTCGGCGTGCGCGGCCGGTACCAGGTAGCCGCCGCGCGGCGCCTTGATGCTGAGGCTGGGCTGCACGTCGTCCTTCATCGGCAGGTTCCAGATCTGCGGCACGTTCTCGTCGTAGCGCGTCATCAGCGCGCCGGAGATGTCCGAGGGCGTGCGCGTATAGGCATAGCCGCGGAAGGCCACGGTGCGTACGCGCTCGCCGGCGCGGTAGTCCAGGGCCACGTTCTGGCCGCCGAGCTTGGCCGAACGCTGGTCGGCCGCGGCCGCCTCGCGCTGCCAGGCCGTGCCTTGCGCGGCCACCAGTTCGAGCACATCGACGATGGTGTTGCGGGTGATGCGCACGCGGGTCGGGTAGTCCTTCCACGAATGCGTTTCCACCAGCATGCCCAGGCGGTTGCGCAGCTGGAAATAGCCGTGCGAGAAGCGCGGCGGCGCCACGCCGTCCTCGAAGCCGGATTCGGGTTCGTCGTTGCGCACGAAGGAGGGGTAGTAAGGCAGCGGCAGCGAGCCCTGGGTGGCCAGGCGCGCGATGGTGCCGTCGCGCAGCGCGGTGCCGGCCTTGCGCAGGGCGGCGTCGCCCGAGCGCACCGGTTCGACCTGGATCGACACGTCGTGCTCGAACTTGGCGCCGTCGGTCACGTGCAGGTCCACGTACACCAGCGGGTCCCAGGCGCCGACCAGCTTGAGCATGGCCTGCATCTCGGCGGTGTCGGCCTTGAGGTAGTCGCGGTTGAGGTTGTAGTTTTGCGCCGTGGTGCGCCAGCCCATTTCCTCCGGCCCGCGCTGGTTGGGACGGTTCCAGCGGCCGTAGCGCTCGTGGCCGTCGACGTTGAACACCGGCACGAACAGCAGCACCTGCTTGGCCAGCGCGCCGGGCGCGGCTTCGCCGTTCAGGGCCTGGCGCAGGGCCAGGAAGCCGGCGTCCTTGCCGTCGATCTCGCCCGAATGGATGCCGCCCTGGATCAGGGTCACCGGCAGGCCGCGCTCGCGCGCCGCTTCGGGGGTGAACGCGCCGGCGGCCGAGACCACCAGCGCCTTCATCGGCCGGCCCTCGGGCGAGGTGCCGAAGTCGATGCAGCGGACCTGCTGCGGATAGCGCAACTCGTAGGCCGCGCACAGCGCGATCACCTCGTCGTAGCGGCCGGTCTTGAGGAACCCGCTGCGCTCGGCCACGGTGCTGAGGCTGTCGTCGGCGGCGTAGGCGGCGGGCAGGGCGGTGGCGAGAGCGGCGGCGAGCAGAAGTCGGCGGATCATGCGTGGGTCTCCGGGGTCTGCCCGCATGGTAGCGAAGCCTCGCCGCCACGACTGTGCCCGGCTTGCACACTGCTGACAGCCCGCGGCAGCACCGCCGCGCACCACGCGGCTGCGTACGGCGCCGGCGCCGGCGTAGACTGCGCCGCCGTCCACCGGAAAAACCCACGCATGTACGCGCTCTACTATTCGCCCGGCGCCGCCAGCCTGGTCGTGCACTGGCTGCTGATCGAACTGGACGCGCCGCACGAGCTGCGCCTGACCGACATCGCCAGCGGCGCGCACAAGACGCCCGAGTACCTGGCGCTGAATCCGGAAGGCCGCATTCCCACCCTCGTCGTGGACGACGAGCCGCTGTGCGAAACCGCGGCGCTGTTGCTGCTGCTCGGCGACCGCCACCCCGAATCCGGTTTCGCCCCGGCGCCGACCGATCCGCGCCGCGGCGCCTATTACCAGTGGATGCTGTACCTGGCCAACGCGGTGCAGTCGCCGCTGCGGCTGTGGTGGTACCCCAGCGACCTGGGCGCGGCCGATCCCGAAGCGGTGCGCGCCGCGGTGCGCGAGCGGGTGGAATCGGCCTGGCAGCGCATCGACGCGCACCTGGCCGCGCACGGGCCGTACCTGCTGGGCGAGGGCCCGGGCATCGTCGATTTCTACCTGACCATGCTGATGCGCTGGACCCGCAACATGCCGCGCCCCGGCCACGACTGGCCGCACCTGGCCGAACTGGCGCGGCGGATGAAGGCGCGGCCTTCGTTCCGCACCCTGTACGAGCGCGAAGGCCTGACCGAGTGGGCTTGAGCCACTTTTGGTTCCCCCTTTCTTGAGGGAGGCAAGGGGGGATTTGCTGTTGCTGTTGCTTATCCCTTGAGCCCCAAAAAGCGAATCCCCCTCAATCTCCCTCAACAAAGGGGAAGACAAAAGGGGCGGCGACTTTGCCATTCCTGCCTTCCCAGCCCCGGCCCGACGCGGCCCAGGCGACCGGCCGGCGGCGGCGATCGGTTAGGCTAGGCGGACCGTCACCGCAGGACCGACCGTAGATGAGCTCAGCCGCCACCGTGCCCGCCGATGCGCAAGGCAAGATGCCGCGCCAGATCGCCTACATCATCGGCAACGAGGCGGCCGAGCGCTTCAGCTTCTACGGCATGCGCAACATCCTGACCGCGTTCCTGGTCGGGACCCTGCTGATGGCCTCCACCGGCGATCTGGCCGAGCGCGAGCGCATGGCCAAGGACGTGTTTCACACGTTCATGATCGGCACCTACTTCTTCCCGCTGCTGGGCGGCTGGCTGGCCGACCGCTACTTCGGCAAGTACAACACCGTCATCTGGTTCTCGCTGGTCTACTGCGCCGGCCATGCCTGCCTGGCGCTGTTCGAGCACAGCCAGACCGGCTTCTACACCGGCCTGTTCCTGATCGCCTTCGGCGCCGGCGGCATCAAACCGCTGGTGGTGTCGTTCTGCGGCGACCAGTTCGACCAGAGCAACAAGCACAAAGCCAAGCTGGTGTTCGACGCGTTCTATTGGACGATCAACTTCGGCTCGCTGTTCGCGTCCCTGCTGATGCCGATCTTCCTGCGCGAGTACGGCCCGGCCGTGGCCTTCGGCATTCCCGGCGCGCTGATGTTCCTGGCCACCTTCATCTTCTGGCTGGGCCGCAAGCGCTACGTGATGGTGCCGCCCACTCGCAACGCGCCCGATCCGCATTCGTTCTTCAACGTCGCCCGCACCGCGCTCGGCGCCAAGGTCGCGGGGCAGGGCAACCCCGGCGTGGCCGTGGCCGCGTTGGGTGTGGCCCTGGCCGCCGGCGCGCTGGCGCTGATTCCGCTGATGGGCTTCGTCAAGAGCGCCTGCCTGGCGCTGGGCCTGCTGATCGGCTTCGGCGGCTACGGCGTGTCGCTGCAACTGGAGCGCGCGCGCGGCATCCACCCGGACGATGCGGTGAACGGCGTGCGCGCGGTGCTGCGCATCCTGATCGTGTTCGCCTTCGTCACCCCGTTCTGGTCGCTGTTCGACCAGAAGGCCTCGACCTGGGTGCTGCAGGGCCAGAAGATGGTGGTGCCCACCGACCTGTGGTGGTGGCCGACCTGGCTGATCTCGGGCGAGGGCGGGGCCAAGGCGGCCGCCTCGCAGATGCAGGCGATCAACCCGCTGCTGGTGATGCTGCTGATCCCGTTCAACAACCTGGTCCTGTACCCGGCGCTGCGCAAGATCGGCTTCAACCCCACGCCGCTGCGGCGCATGGGGTTCGGCATCGCCATCTCCGGCCTGTCCTGGATCGTGGCGGCGGTGCTGCAGCTGTACATGGACGCCGGCCACCCGATGTCGCTGGCCTGGCAGATCGTGCCCTACATCCTGCTGACCTTCGGCGAAGTGCTGGTGTCGGCCACCGCGCTGGAGTTCGCCTATAGCCAGGCGCCGCAGTCGATGAAGGGCGTGATCATGGCGCTGTGGTACCTGACCAGCACCTTCGGCAACCTGTGGGTCATGCTGACCAACGCCGCGGTGCGCAACCAGGCGGTGACCTCGCAGATCGCCGCCACCGGCCTGAGCGAGAACGCGTTCCTGATGTTCTTCTTCGCCGGCTTCGCCTTCGTCGCGGCGGCCGCGTTCGGCTTATACGCCAGACGCTACCCGATGCAGGACCACTACCGAATCGCCTGAGCGCCGCCCCGATGCTGACCCTGATCCTGATCGCCGTGACCGTGCTGGTGTCGTGGCAGGCGTTCAACAAGCCCAAGCTGCTGCACCGGCTGATCCTGTGGCCGCCGGCGGTGGAACGCCAGCGCCAGTACGAACGCCTGCTGACCCACGGCTTCATCCACGCCGACTGGCAGCACCTGCTGTTCAACATGATCACGCTGTATTTCTTCGGCCGCCTGATCGAACAGGTGCTGGCGCAGATGATCGGCCCGCTGGGCTTCGTGTTCTTCTATCTGACCGCGATCGTGGTGGCGATCCTGCCGACCTACCTGCGCCACCGCAACGACGCCAACTACAGCAGCCTGGGCGCGTCCGGCGGCGTCTCGGCGGTGCTGTTCGCCTACATCCTGCTGCAGCCGTGGACGCTGATCTTCATCCCGATCCCGGTGCCGGCGGTGCTCTACGCGGTGGGCTACGTGGGCTATTCGTTCTGGATGGACCGCCGCGGCGGCGACAACGTCAACCACAGCGCGCACCTGTCGGGCGCGATCTACGGCGTGCTGTTCATGCTGCTGATGGAGCCGCGCTTGGGCGGCTATTTCCTGCAGCAGCTAACGAGCCCCAACTTTCGTTGATCGCGCCCGGCCCCTAGAACGGGTGCGGGCGGGGCGGGCTCAGGCGGCCCAGCGGTTCTCGATGCGCGGGGCGGCTTCCAGCTCCGGAATGGTCTCGCCGTAGGCCTCGGCCAGGCGGCCGTAGATGGCGGCGTCGAGTTGCATCATTTCCAGGGCGTCGCCGTCGCCGGCGCGGACCAGATCGTACATGCGGGTGACCAGGGCAGCGTCGCTGACGGCGGTCATGGGCAGGTTCATGGACATGCGCCTTCTCCTCTTGCTCTTTCCCCTTCGGTAACGGAAACAACGCAGAAAGCGTGCCAGGGTTTGTGGCCTCTATCACCCCAAAAATGTGACGCAAGGTGTCAAGGCTGGCCCTGCCGGGGCCGGGCGGGCCTGACGTGCAGGGGCGGGCGGCCTGGCTGCGCTCACCCGGCTTGAATGCCGGCCGTGCTACCACCGACACAGCGGCGGCCGGCGGCCGCCGCACCCCCGCAGACGTCACAGGAGGCAAGGCATGGCGACCAAGAAAGCCGCCAAGACCCCGAAACGGACCCCCGCCGCGGCCAAGCCGGCCGCGCGCAAGACCGCCAAGGCGGCCAAGAAGACCGTCGCCAAGCAGGCGACGGCCAAGAAAGCCGTGGTGAAGAAGACGGCACCCAAGAAGGCCGCGCCCAAGAAGGCGGCCGGCAAATCGGCCACCGCCAAGAAGGCGGCGCCCAAGAAGGTCGCGGTCAAGAAGGTCGCTCCCAAGAAGACCACGCCCAAGAAGACCGCTCCCAAGAAGACCGCTTCCAAGAAGACCGCTTCCAAGAAGACCGCGGTGAAGAAGGCCGCCACGAAGCAGCCCGCCGCCAAGCAGGTCGCGGCCAAGAAACCCAGCCCCAAGCAAGCCGCGGTCAAGAAGGCAGCCGCCCAGCGGCCGATCCTCAGGCAGGAGGCCCCCAAGGCGTTGGCCCGCAAGCCGGGAGCGGCCGAGAACGTCGCGGCCAAGCAGGTAGGCGGCGCTCAATCCGCCCCGTCAGCTACGAGCAAACCGTCGCCGACGAAACCTCAGGCGGCTGCCAAGCGCCGTACCGCCGCGCAGCCCAAGACCGCGCCCGCGGCCACCCCGGCCCTGGCGGTCAGCACGGTCGGCGCGCGCAAACCGGCCGCACGCGCACCGGCGGAAAAGCCGGCGGCCGCCGCCTCGCCGCCCTCCGCCGCGGCCGCTCCGCGCGAGTCGCCGCCGGCCGAGACCGATGGGGACGAGCAGGGCCATGCGATCACGCCCGAGCAGGCCCTGGCCAACACCCGGCAGTTGCTCGAAGCCAAGCAGGAACGCGACCGCCAGCCCGCCGCCTGGCAGCAACTGGACCCGGGCCACGGCCAGGTGCCGCGCGATGGGCCGCAGTCGCCGTCGGCCGCGGCCAAGGCCGAGGAGCTGCACGCCGGCGAGAGCCGCATGCAGGCGATCCAGGGCAGCATCGGCACCCAGGATCGACATAACCAGGGCAAGCGCGATAATCGCTGAACCCACGCGCCGGAGGCCTGTGCCTCCGGCGTCCCCCCGACCAGGACCGTCCATGCCCAGCATCCACCACGACGCCCACACCGGCCGCTACTCGACCACCGTCGACGGCGAAATCGCCTACCTCGACACCCGGCTGGAAGGCGAGCGCCTGGTCATCACCCATACCTGGGTGCCGGAGGCGATCGGCGGCCGCGGCATCGCCGCCGAACTGGTCCGGGCGGCGTTCGAGTACGCGCGCGCGGCCGGGCTCAAGGTGCGGCCGGCCTGCTCCTACGCCGCGGCCTGGGCCGAGCGCCACCCGGAGTTTTCGGACGTGCTGGGCTGAACCCGCGCCGCCGCCGGGCGCCGCCACCGCTGCAAGCCCGGCCAAGGTGTGACAGCATGCGCGCCCGTCTTCGCACCGGCCGCCCCCGCCCGATCCCCGCATGCGCCTGAACAAACACATCAGCGACACCGGCCACTGCTCGCGCCGCGAGGCCGACCGGCTGATCGCCGAAGGCCGGGTCCAGGTCAACGGCGTGCGCGCCCGCGTCGGCGCCGAAGTGGGCGAGGGCGACCAGGTCCTGATCGACGGCCAGCCGCTGCGCGCGCGCGCGGCCGCGCCCGGCCGCCGCCAGCACGTCTACATCGCGCTGAACAAGCCAGTGGGCATCACCTGCACCACCGAGTCCACGGTCAAGGACAACATCGTCGACTTCGTCGGCCACGAGCGCCGCATCTTCCCGATCGGCCGGCTGGACAAGGACTCGGAAGGGTTGATCCTGCTGACCAGCAACGGCGACATCGTCAACGAGATCCTGCGCGCCGAGAACAAGCTGGAAAAGGAATACCTGGTGGCGGTGAACCACGCCGTGACCGACGAGTTCCTGCGCGGCATGAGCCGCGGCGTGCCGATCCACGGCCAGACCACGCTGCCCTGCCGCACCGGCAAGCTCAACCGCTTCGGTTTCCGCATCGTCCTGGTGCAGGGCTTGAACCGGCAGATCCGCCTGATGGCCGCGCACTTCGGCTTCCGGGTCAAGCAGCTCATGCGCGTGCGCATCGGCAACGTCAAACTGGCACACCTCAAGACCGGCCAGTGGCGCAACCTGACCGACGCCGAACTGCGCGGGCTGCTGCCGCACCGCAACGAGTGGTGAACGGCGGAACGCGCCGGTAGCAAACTTTCGTCGCCGGCATGCATGCGGGCATCACGGTTTCGACGATAATGTCGCCGGGAACACCAAAGGATTGCCCCATGAAGTCTGCCGCCGCCCGGCGTCTCGCCGCCGTCTCCCTGCTGGCCCTGGCACTGGCCGCTTGCAAGGACCAGCAACCGTCCGCGCCCACCACCGCCGCCACCCCGGGCACGACGCCCGCGGCCGGCACCGCCGCGCCGGTGGCGCCGGTGGAACTCAAGGACGTGGTGGAGACCACGCCCGATTACGTCATCGGCATCAGCTATCAGACCCCGGCGGCGAAGTACCCGGGCCTGGCGAGCGAACTCAAGCGCTACGCCGACGACGCCCGCACCGATCTGATCCAGGCCGCGCAGGCGCGCAAGAAAGGCGAGGGCAGCGCGCCCTACGACCTGTCGCTGAATTTCACCGAGGTGCTGGATTCGCCCGGCCTGGTGGCCGTGGCCGCCGAGGGCAGCAGCTACACCGGCGGCGCCCATGGCGCGCCGCTGATCGCGCGCTTCGTCTGGCTGCCGCAGCAGAACAAGATGCTCACCGCCACCGAGCTGGTGCCGGACAAGCAGGGGTGGACCGCGATCTCGCGCTACGTGCGCGAGCAGCTGCACTCGGCGCTGTCGCAGCGCGTGGACGCCGACGAGCTGGAGCCGGCCGAGCGCGCCGAAGTGGTGGAAAGCGCCGGCCGCATGATCGACGACGGCACCGGCGCCGACCCGGCCAACTTCGCCCTGTTCGAGCCGGTGGTGGCGCCGGACGGCAAGATGACCGCATTGCGCTTCGTGTTCGCGCCTTACGAGGTGGGCCCGTACTCCGACGGCACCCAGACCGTGGAAGTGCCGGCCAGCGTGTTGCTGCCCTACGTGGCGCCGGCCTACAAGCCGCTGTTCGCCGGCGGCTGAGGCCGCGCGCGCCGCGTGGGCGGCGCGGATCGCAGCGTTGCAGGTGTCGACCCGCCGCTCACGGCGGCGGGCGTTAGCATGGCCGTCGACTCCGTCGAACGAGGCCGCCATGAGCGCCGAGTCCCTGCGCCACCGCGTCGAAGCCCTGTTGGCGCTGGCCGACGTGCAGGTCGGCGGCGAACGGCCCTGGGACATCCAGGTCGACGACGAGCGCTTCTATGCACGGGTGATCGCGCAAGGCTCGCTGGGCCTGGGCGAGTCCTACATGGACGGCTGGTGGCGTTGCGAGTCGCTGGACGCGGCGCTGTTCCGGTTGCTGCGCGCCCACGTCGACGAGCGCGTGCACGGCTGGAGCGCGCTGTTCGACGGCCTGCGTGCGCACTTGATCAACCTGCAGACCCGCAAGCGCGCCTTCACCGTCGGCGAGCGCCACTACGACCTGGGCAACGACCTTTACCGCGCCATGCTCGGCCAGCGCCTGGTGTACAGCTGCGGCTACTGGCGCGACCGCAGCGGCGCGCCGCTGCACGACCTGGACTCGGCGCAGGAAGCCAAGCTGGACCTGGTCTGTCGCAAGCTCGGGCTGCAGCCGGGCATGCGCGTGCTCGACATCGGCTGCGGTTGGGGTGAGGGCCTGAAGTTCGCCGCGCAGCGCTACGGCGTGAGCGGGGTAGGTCTGACCATCTCGCACGAACAGGCCGAGTACGCGGCCGAGCTGTGCGCGGGGCTGCCCATCGAGATCCGCCTGCAGGACTACCGCGACCTGCAGGACGGCGAACGTTTCGACCGCGCGTTCTCGCTGGGCATGTTCGAGCACGTGGGCGTGCGCAACTACGAGACCTATTTCGACGCCGCGCGCCGCGCCCTGGCGCCGGACGGCTTGTTCCTGCTGCACAGCATCGGCGGCAACCGCTCGGTCACCCACACCGATCCCTGGATCGGCAAATACATCTTCCCCAACTCCATGCTGCCCTCGGCGCGGCAGATCGCCGAAGCCGTGGAGCAGCGTTTCGTGATCGAAGACTGGCATAACTTCAGCGCCGACTACGACCTGACCCTGCAGGCCTGGCGCGCCAATGTCGAGCGCGCCTGGCCGCAGCTGGACGAGCGCTACGACGAGCGCTTCCGGCGCATGTGGCGCTTCTACCTGGCCGGCGCCATGGCCAGCTTCCGCAGCCGGCACGCGCAGCTGTGGCAGTTGGTGCTGTCGCCGGAGGGTGTGCCGGGCGGTTACGTCGCGCCCCGCTAGCGCGCCAGTGCCGTGGGGTAGGCGCGGCGTGAGCCGCGATCCGGATTGCGAGCGCCGACGAGGTTTGCACGGCAGGCGCAGAGGCGCGGTCGCGGCTTACGCCGCTCCTACCCCAAAGCATGCAAGGGGCCGGACGAGACGGCTCCACGGAGCCGTCGCCTTCGAGCCGAAGACGCCTCAGCCCGCGCCCTGCGATTCCTGCGCGAGCTTGCTGTGACGGATGCCATAGCAGAAATACACTACCAGCCCCAGCGACACCCAGATCAGGAAGATCAGCCAGGTGATGGCCTGCAGTTCGGCCAGCAGCCAGATCGAGAAGCCGATGCCGATCAGCGGGATCGCCGGCACCCAGGGGGTGCGGAACGAACGCTGCAGGTTCGGCTTGCGCACGCGCAGCACCCACACCGAGGCGCAGATCACGATGAAGGCCGAGAGCACGCCGATGTTGACCAGCTTGGCGACCTCGCCGATCGGCAGCAGGCCGGCGACCAGGGCGGTGAACACGCCCAGCACGATGGTCGGGCGGTGCGGGGTGCCGTAACGCGGGTGGATCTTGGCGAACCAGCCCGGCAGCAGGCCGTCGCGCGAGAGCGAGAACCAGATCCGCGCCGCGCCGAGCATGAAGGCGAACAGCACGCTGGCGATGCCGACCACCGCCGAGAACGCGATCACCTTGGCGATGAACGGCAGGCCCAGCGCCGCGAACGCGTCCGACACCGGTGCGTCGCCGTCCAGGGTGGAGTAGTGGGCGATGCCGGTGAGCACCAGCGACACCGCCAAGTACAGCACCATCGACACGCCCAGCGACAGCAGCACCGCGCGCGGCAGGTCGCGCTGCGGGTTCTTGGATTCCTCGGCGGCCGTGGTCAGGGTGTCGTAGCCGAACACGGCGAAGAACACCACCGCCGCCGCGGTGCCGATGCCGCCCCAGCCGAAGTGGCCGACGCCGTCGGCGCCGATCACCCGCTCGGGCACGAACGGCACCCAGTTGGCGGTGTCGATGTAGAACACGCCGATGCCGATCACCAGCGCCACCGCCAGCACCTTGATCGCCACGATCAGGGTGTTGAAGCGCGCGCCCCATTCGGTGCGGAACACCAGCAGCGCGGACACGGCCAGGGTCACGCCGGCGGCGATCACGTTGAATACCCGGCCTTCGCCGGTGCCGATCGCGCCTTGCGCCCAGACGGGCAGGGCGATGCCCGCGCCTTCCAGCAGCACCTGCACGTAGCCGGACCAGCCTATGGCCACCACCGCCACGATCAGCGCGTATTCCAGCAGCAGGTCCCAGCCGATCAGCCAGGCCGCCAGCTCGCCCAGGGTGGCGTAGCTGTAGGTGTAGGCGCTGCCGGTGACCGGGATCATCCCGGCGAACTCGGCGTAGCACAGCGCCGCCGCGGCGCTGGCGATGCCGGCGATCAGGAACGACAGCGCCACCGCCGGGCCGGCGTTCTCCGCCGCCTGATGGCCGGCGAGCACGAACACACCCACGCCGATGATGCCGCCGATGCCGATGGCGGTCAGCTGCCACAGCCCCAGCACGCGGCGGAAATCGGAACGTTTGCCGACGTCGGCCTGCAGTTGCTCCACCGACTTGTGCCGCAAGATACGCGCCAACAGGCTCATCCGCTGTCCTCCCCAGTGATCGCCGCATCATAGCCGCACTCGCGCCGGACGGTGGCGCACGGTTCCGCAGTCTCGGCTTCCGCCCCATGCGTCACAGGGTTCGCACCGGCTCGTTATTCCGGGCACACCCACGGCGACAGGAGCCAGCGTTATGAGTAAGTGGAACCGAGCGTTTTCCGACCTGATCCGGCGCAGCCGGCCGGCGTACTGGGGCAACTGGGCGCTCAATGCCCAGATCCGTCCCGGCGCGGTCGGCATCGTCGATCCCGAGTCGGGCGATTTCCAGCTGGTGCGCGAGCAGCTGCCCAACCTGCAGGTGCTGAAGTCGGCCACTTCCAGCTCCTGGCAGCTGATGACCGAGCGCGTGCAGCGCACCGAGGCCAAGGTGGACGTGAGCGGCGAGGTCACCGACCCCGAGAGCGGGGTCAAGGGCGAGGCCGGCCTGGAAGTGAACTGGTCGATGAGCCACAGCGGCTCGATCGCCTCGGAGTTCTCGCTGCGCGAAGAAGCCTTCCTGCAGGACCTGACCGTGTTGCAGAACCACACCGAATGGCTGGCGCAGCAGGCGCAGTCGGTGGGCTTCGGCAACCACGGCCTGATCGCCCAGGGCTTCGGCGTGGTCACCAGCGTGATCTACGCCAACAGCGGCCTGAACGTGGGCTCGCAGTCGGACGACTCCAGCTTCGCCATCGCCGGCCGCGCCAGCGCGATCCAGGAAATGCTGGGCGGCGCCAGCGGCAAGGGTTCGTTCACCTCGGTGCGCAAGGCCAAGAGCGTGGACCGCCACCTGTGGCCGGACCAGGCCAACACCCAGCCCAGCGGGCTGGTGCCGATCGCGTACGCGTTCGCGTCCTTCGACGGCCACCTGCTGATGCCCAACTGGATCGGCAAGCTGGGCAGCTTCCAGATCTTCTTCAACAACAAGGTCGGCAGCACCTACATCGTCGACATCGTGCTGAGCTACAACACGCCCGAAGGCCCGCGCCGCGAGGCGTTCAGCATCAGCGGCGGCCTGTCGCGCACCATCGGCAACATTCCGCTCAACGCCACCGACATCTCGGTGGAAGCCAAGTTCCGCGGCGTCATCAACAGCGATACCTACCGCCGCCACTGGGCGCGGCCGCTGGGGCAGTGGCTGACCGGGCAGCGCCACATCGAACTGTTCGGCGTGTGGCCGGGCGCGACCCACTTCACGGTGCTGGAAGAGTGATCCAGCCGCGGCCGCTCATGGCGGCCGCGTTTCCCCTTGCATGCCAGCCGGCGCGCGGCGCCGTGGAGCATCGTCATGACGTATCTGTACGTGCAGGAAATCACCGACAAGAAGGTCGGCAAGAACTTGAACGAGCCCGAGGTCGCGATCCAGGTGCTGCGGACGATCCAGACCATCGCCGAGGCCACCGAGCCGGTGGATGGCGACCAGGTCAAACAGTGGCTGGGCCTGCTGCGCGATAACGAAATCCTCGCCCAGAAGTGGAAGACCAGCGCCCACGGCATCGAGATCTATCCCAGCGGCAAGCGCAGCGAGGACCGCCTGGGCATCGTGGTGAACAACGGCGTGGTCACCGTGGTCAACGCCTGGATCAGCGAGCACTGAGGTCGCCGCCACCGCGGTCGCGCGCGTTGTCGCCGCGCGCGGCCGCGGCGGCGGTCACAGTCCGGGCAGGGCGCAGCGATTCGGTCAAGTGCGCGCAATCTTCGGCGCCCAGCATGGCGGTCGCCGGCAGCAGGGGTGCCGGCATTTCCCCCAAGCCTGAGACGAAGCCATGACCCTGCCTTGCACTAAGCTGGTCCGGCTGCTGGGCGCGGCGCTGCTGTGCGCCGTCAGTGCCTGCGCCCTCGCCGAGACGCCCGCCGTGACCGACCGCCCCGCGCACCGCCCCGACGCCGAACGCCACGGCCTGATCGTGATCGGCCACCGCGGCGCCAGCGGCTACCGCCCCGAGCACACCCTGGAGTCCTACCGCCTGGCCATCCGCATGGGCGCGGACTTCATCGAGCCCGACCTGGTCGCCACCCGCGACGGCGTGCTGGTGGCGCGGCACGAGAACGAGATTTCCGGCACCACCGACGTGGCCGCGCACCCCGAGTTCGCCGCGCGCCGCACCACCAAGACCATCGACGGCGTGGCGGTCACCGGCTGGTTCACCGAAGACTTCACCCTGGCCGAGCTGAAGACGCTGCGCGCGCGCGAGCGTATCCCCACGATCCGACCGGCCAATACCCGCTTCGACGGCATGTACGCGATTCCGACCTTCGCCGAGGTCGTGCAGCTGGCCAAGCGCGAAAGCCGCGGCGGCCGCCGCATCGGCATTTACCCCGAGACCAAGCACCCGACCTATTTCGCCAAGGAAGGCCGCCATCTGGACGGCACGCCCATCGCCGTGTCGCTGGGCGCCAAGCTGGTCGAGACCCTGGTGGCCGAAGGGTTCACCGACCCGCAGCGCGTCTACATCCAGAGCTTCGAGGTCGAGAACCTGATCGAGCTCAAGACCCGTATCCTGCCGCGCGCCGGCCTGTCGCTGCCGCTGGTGCAGCTGTACGAGGATTTCCAGAGCCGCCGTCCTTACGACCTGGCCTACCACCTGAGCCACGGCGCCGACCTGCGGGCGATCTACGGCGACCTCGGCCAGGCCCTGCCCAACGGCCTGGGCGCCGATACGCGCTATGCCGATTTCGCCAGCGAGGCCGGCCTGCATTGGATGAAGGCGCACTACGCCAGCGGCGTCGGCCCGTCCAAGGCCAGCCTGCTGCCGCGCCTGCCATTGGACCCCAAGCGCGACGCCAACGGCGACGGCAAGGCCGAACTGGCCACGCGCAACACCGGCGTGGTCCATCCCATGCTGGCTTGGGCGCTGAAGGCCGGCCTGGTGGTGCACCCGTATACGGTGCGCGCCGAGGAACCCTTCCTGACCCAGGGCCCGAACGGCCTGGACCAGACCGCGCTGGCCGAAGCCGTGCAGCTCTACGGCCTGGGCGTGCAGGGCTTCTTCATCGACCAGCCCGATATCGGCGTGGCCGCGCGCGAGATCTACCTGGACCTGCACCGGCCCTTGCGCAGCCGCTGAGCCAAGCGGGGCAGGAGCGGCGCAAGCCGCGACCACGACAAGGACGTGGCCCAGCCAACCGCGTGTCCTGTGCCGCCGCCATGGCCCGGGCCCGCGCTTGGCGCAGCGACGCGGTCGCGGCTTGCGCCGCTGCTACCCCAACAGGCTGCCACCGTGGGAGCGGCGTAAGCCGCGATGCGTTTCGACGGCCTAAAGCCATCGCGGCTTACGCGCCTCCCACAGAACGCAGCGCCCAGGCTTTGGGGTAGGAGCGGCGTGAGCCGCGACCGCGAAACCCACTTGCGACGAAAACGTCGGCCTGCTGTGCGCCATCACATAGCTGCGCGCAGCTCAAGCAGGCAAAGCCGCCTGCAACGTGGCACCGCAATCCGCTTCCAGCTTCAGCGTCGCGATGTCGTCGGCGCGGGTGACACCGCGGTTGAGCAAAGCCAGCGGCAGCCCGGCCTCGCGCGCGGCGCGGGCGAAGCGGTAGCCGGAATAGACCATCAGCGAGGAGCCCACGACCAGCATGGCGTCGGCCTGCTGCAGCGCCTCGAACGCTGCGGTCACGCGGGCGCGCGGTACGTTCTCGCCGAAGAACACCACGTCGGGTTTGAGCAGGCCGCCGCAGCGCTCGCATTGCGGCGACACGAAGCCGGCGAAATCCAGGCCCTCCAGGTCGGCGTCTCCATCGGGCGCGGTGCGCGCCTGCAGGCCGATCCAGTCGGGGTTCTGCGCGGCCAGGCGGTCCTGCAGCGCCTCGCGCGGGCGGCGCGCGCCGCAGTCCAGGCACACGGCTTCGTCCAGGCGGCCGTGCAGGTCGATCACCTCCGTGCTGCCCGCACGCTGGTGCAGGCCGTCGACGTTCTGGGTGACCAGCCGGGCGGGGCCGCCGTGCGCCTGCCAGCGCGCGAGCGCGGTGTGCGCGGCGTTGGGCCGGGCGCGCGCGAACGCGGGCCAGCCGACGAAGCTGCGCGCCCAGTAGCGCGCCCGCGTGGCCGGTTCGCCGACGAAGGCCTGGTAGGTCACCGGCGGCTTGCGCTGCCACCGACCGTCTTCGCCGCGGTAGTTGGGCAAGCCGGAATCGGTGCTGACGCCGGCGCCGGTGAGCACGAACACGCGCGGGTGCTCTCGCAGCCAGTCGGCCAGTTGTTGCGCGGCGAGGGCGGCGTGGCGGTCGGTTTCGGCGGGGGAGGTCATGGCCGCCATTCTAGGGCTGCGGACCGCAGTGTGCCGGATGCGCTTTCTGTGGGAGCGGCGTAGGCCGCGATCGGTTTATCGGCGCACCAGCAAAAAGCATCGCGGCTCACGCCGCTCCCGCAGAAGGCAGAAGACCTGCAGCCGCTCGAACGAACGGGCAAAAAAAACCGCCCGGATCGCTCCGGGCGGCAAGTGCGATGCGAAAACGGTTTACTTCGAGCCGGTGGGCTTGGCCTCGCCGGTGGCCGGCGCGGTCAGGCCGCGGCGCTCCAGCAGCGGCTGGATCTGCGGCTCGTGGCCGGAGAAGTCGCGGAACAGCTGCAGCGCGTCCTTGCTGCCGCCCTGCGACAGCAGGGTGGCGCGGAAGCGGTCGCCGTTCTCGCGGGTCAGGCCGCCGTGCTCCTTGATCCACTTGACGGTGTTGGCGTCCAGCACTTCCGACCAGATGTAGGCGTAGTAGCCGGCCGCGTAGCCGCCCATGATGTGGCTGAAGTACGGGGTCTTGTAGCGCGGCGGCACCGGCGCGTAGCTCACGCCGTCCTTGCTCAGCGCGGCGGCTTCGAAAGCCATCACGTCCTTGGCCGCCGGCACGTCGGCCGGGTTGCCGATCTGGTGGTAATTCTGGTCGAGCATGGCCGCGCCCAGGTACTCGGTGGTGGTGAAGCCCTGGTTGAACTTGGACGCCGCCAGCACCTTGTCCAGCAGTTCCTTGGGCATCGGCGCGCCGGTCTGGTAGTGCTTGGCGTAGTTGGCCAGGATCGACGGCCAGTCGGCCCACATCTCGTTGACCTGCGAGGGGAACTCGACGAAATCGCGCGGCACGTTGGTGCCGGAGAAGTAGGGGTACTTCACGTTCGAGAACATGCCGTGCAGGGCATGGCCGAACTCGTGGAACATGGTGGTGACCTCGTCCCAGGTCATCAGCGTGGGCTTGCCCGCCGGCGGCTTGGGGATGTTGAGGTGGTTGGCCACCACCGGCAGGGTGCCGTACAACTCGGACTGGTCGACGTACGAGTTCATCCAGGCGCCGCCGCGCTTGCTGTCGCGCGCGTACATGTCGGCGATGAAGATCGCCAGCTGCTTGCCGTTGGCGTCGAACACGTCGTAGACGCTGGTGTCGGGGTGATACAGCGGCAGGTCGGTGCGGCGCTTGAAGGTGATGCCGTAGAGCTGGGTGGCGGCGTAGAACACGCCGTTTTCCAGCACGTTGTTCATCTCGAAATAGGGCTTGAGCTGCGCTTCGTCGAAGGCGTACTTCTCCTGGCGCACCTTCTCGGCGTAGTAGGCCCAATCCCAGGGCTCGAGCTTGAACGAGGGCTGGCCCTTGGCGGCCTGCTCCTTGTCGATCATGGCCTGCAAGTCGGCGGCTTCGCGCTTGGCGTTGGCCACCGCGGCCGGGGCCAGCTGGCCGAGCATGGCGTTGACCGCCTGCGGGGTCTTGGCGGTCTCGTCTTCCAGCACGAAGGCGGCGTAGTTCGGGTAGCCCATCATCTTGGCGCGCTCGGCACGCAGCTTGACCACCTGCGAGACGATGCCGGTGTTGTCGAACTGGTTGCCGCGGCTGCCGCGCGCGACCGAGGCGCGGAACAGCTTCTCGCGCAGGGCGCGGTTTTCCAGGTCGGTCAGCGGCGGCTGGCCGGTGGTGTTGAGCAGGGTCAGCACGTACTTGCCGTCGAGCTTGCGGGTCTTGGCCGCTTCGGCCGCCGCGGCGATACGCTCGTCGGACAGGCCGGCCAGCTCTTCCTTGGTGTCGACGGTGATCGCCGAGTCGTTGACCTCGCCCAGCACGTTCTGGCTGAACTTGGTGGCCAGGCCGGCCAGCTCGGCGTTCATCGCCTTGAGCTTGGCCTTGTCGGCCTCGGACAGGTTGGCGCCGCCGCGGACGAAGTCGGTGTAGTAGCGCTCGACCAGGCGCACGCCCTGCGCGTCCAGGCCCAGCGAGTCGCGGGTTTCGTACAGCTTCTTGACCCGCTCGAACAGCTTGGGGTTCAGCGCGATCGCGTCGCGGTGCGCCGACAGCTTGGGCGCGTACTGCGCCTGCAGCTTCTCTCGGGTGGGGTTGGTGTCGGTGCCCACCAGGTTGAAGAAGGCCGAGGTGGCGCGGCCGAGGATGCGGCCGGACTGCTCCATCGCGATGATGGTGTTGTCGAAGGTCGGCGCGTCCGGATTGTTGGCGATCGCCTCCACTTCCTTGAGCTGGTCGGCCATGCCGCGGTCGAAGGCCGGGGCGAAGTCGCTGTCCTTGATCTTGTCGAACTGCGGGTACTGCAGCGACAGCGGGCTCTCGGCGAAGAACGGATTGGCGGTTTGCGCGCTCACGGCGGTATCGGCCTTTTTAGCGGGGGTTGCCGCATAGGTGGGGGCGGCGGCGGTCAAAGCCACGGCCAGCGCCAGGGCGAGAGGGTGCTTCATCGGACGAACCTCGTCGAAAGGAACCCCGAAGCGTACCGGAAGGGGTCCGGAGCGGCGCATGACTAAAGGCATGGTCGACCCGGGTCGCCCGATTCGGTGACATGGGCACGGCCCGGCGCCCGGAGCCGGGCTTAGACTGCGGCCGAGCCGGCAATGGGGCGGCTGCCGGTGCAACCGTCGCCTGCGCGGCGGTATCGGTACCCCGTCGCCCGATCCGCGCGGTCACATGCGCCGCGCCGGCAGCGTCATCCCATCACCCCCAAGGACAGCGAGACGACGATGAACCCAGCCCCGCGCTCCCTCACCCGCATCGCCCTGGGCTTGTGCCTGAGTCTGGGTCTGGCCGCCAACGCCCTGGCCGCCGAAACCACGCGCTACCTGGCCCTGGTCGACGGCGGCAAGCAGGCCGGTCACCAGACCGTGACCCAGGCCGACGACGGCAGCGTCAGCGTGGACTTCATCTTCAAGGACAACGGCCGCGGCCCGGAGCTCAAGGAGACCTACACCCTGGGCGCGGACGGCACCTACCGCAGCTACGCGGTCAAGGGCACCTCGACCTTCGGCGCGCCGGTGGACGAGCGCTTCTGGATCGAGGGCGGCAAGGCGCATTGGAAGTCGACCTCCGACCAGGGCGAGCAGGCGCTGGCGCCGGGCAGCCAGTACTCGCCGCTGGGCGGCACGCCGGCCGGCTTCAGCGTGGCCCTGGCCGCGCTGAGCAAGCGCAGCGACGGCAAGCTGCCGCTGATTCCCAGCGGAACTTTGAGCGTGCGCAAGGTCGCCGAGGCGCAGGTGCAGCGCGACGGCAAGAGCCAGACCGTGCAGTTGGTGGCGATGACCGGCGTGGGCCTGACCCCGACCTTCGCCTGGGCCACCCAGGGCGAGAACCCGCGCCTGTTCGCCTTCATCTTCCCGGGCTTCCTGCAGCTGATCGAAGAGGGCTGGCAGGGCAACGCCGACGCGCTGGAAGCGCGGCAGAAAACGGCCGAGGGCGAGGCCCTGGTGGACCTGCGCCAGCGCCTGGGTCACGCCATCGCCGGCAGCACCCTGATCCGCAACGCGCGCGTGTTCGACAGCGAGCACGCCAAGCTCGGTCCGGCCTCGGACGTGCTGCTGCGCGACGGCAAGATCGTCTCGGTGGAAGCCGCCGGCGCGACCAAGGTCAAGGCCGACCGCACCATCGACGCGAACAATAAGGTGCTGCTGCCGGGCCTGTTCGACATGCACGGCCACATCACCCGCTGGGACGGCGGCCTGCACCTGGCCGCAGGCGTGACGACCGTGCGCGACATGGGCAACGACAACACCAACCTGCAGCAGATGATGGCCGACATCCGCGCCGGCAAGCTGATGGCGCCGGACGTGGTGCCGGCCGGTTTCATCGAGGGCGAGAGCAACTTCTCGGCGCGCAACGGCTTCGTCATCAAGACCCTGGACGACGCCAAGAAGGCGGTGGACTGGTACGCCGAACACGGCTACCCGCAGGTCAAGATCTACAACTCCTTCCCCAAGGACCTGCTGCGCGACACCGCCGCCTACGCCCACAGCAAGGGCCTGCGCGTGAGCGGTCACGTGCCGGCGTTCATGCGCGCGCAGGACGTGGTGGAGCAGGGCTACGACGAGATCCAGCACATCAACCAGGTGCTGCTGAACTTCTTCGTCGACGACAAGACCGACACCCGCACGCTGACGCGCTTCTATCTGGTGGCCGACAAGACCGCCGACCTGGATTTCGATTCCAAGCCGGTGCAGGACTTCATCGCCCTGCTGGCTTCGAGGCAGACGGTGATCGATCCCACCCTGACCACCTTCGACTTCCTGCGCCAGCGCCCAGGCGAGCTGTCGCAGGCCTATGCCGCGGTGGCGCCGAACCTGCCGCCGGACCTGCAGCGCGGCCTGCGCGTGGCCGAGATGAACATCCCCGACGACGCCACCGCCGCGCGCTACAACCGGTCCTACGAGAAGCTGGTCGAGTTCGTCGGCCGCCTGTACAAGGCCGGCGTGCCGATCGTGGCCGGCACCGACGCGATCCCCGGCTTCACCCTGCAGCGCGAGCTGGAACTGTACGTGCAGGCCGGCATGACCCCGTCGCAGGCCTTGCAGGTGGCGACCTGGAACGGCGCCAAGTACTCGCGCACCCTGGACAACCGCGGCTCGATCACGCCGGGCAAGCGCGCCGACCTGATCCTGGTCGACGGCGACCCGACCGCCGACATCGCCGACATCCGCAAGGTGGCGCTGGTGGTGCGCGGCGACGTGGCCTATTACCCCAGCGAGATCGACGAGGCCCTGGGCATCAAGCCCTTCGCCGCGCCGGTGCCGGTGGGCGCGCAGTAAGCCGCGCTTTCCACTCTTGCTTTCTGTGGGAGCGACGTAAGTCGCGATTTCCCCATCCGGGACGAAATCGCAGCTCACGCCGCTCCCACAACCGCCCGGTTCCCTCGCACTCTCGGGGTAGGAGCGGCGCAAGCCGCGACCCTGAAATACGAACGGCCGGGCAACCGACGCGGCCATGCGCGGCATCCCGGTCGCGGCTTGCGCCGCTCCTACAGGGGGCAATGCGAAGTTGTCGGAATGGCGGCTGCAACTGAAATCAAAATAATTCAATTGCTTATCCGTGCTTTCTCGAGGACGGCTCACCCGACGCGCCGCCATCGGCCGGCCAAGCCACGTACCCCTGAGTACGTGCTCTTTTAATGGTTTGGTAACATTCACGGCGTCAACGAACCGCACCGGCGCGGGCAGTCCGCGCCATACGGCCGTCAGGGGACGGTCGGAGACCCGAGGTCGCAGTCCCCCCGCCGCCGCGTCGCACCTGTGTGCCGGCGCGGCTTGCTCCGAACCCGCGCGCCCCCGTCCCGGGCCGCCTTCCAACGAGAACGCCAGCCATGCGCCAGCACGTCCGTGCTCCCCGCAGCCATGCCCTTGCCATCGCCGTCGCGATCAGCCTGACCTCCGCCGCCGCCTTCGCGCAGGACGCGCCCGCCAGCGCCGACCCGGCGCCCGCCGCCGAAACCGACGCCAAGACCCTGGACGCGCTGATGGTCACCGCGCAGCGCCGGGTCGAGCGCGCCAAGGACGTGCCGATGGCGCTGACCACCGTGGACGCCGAGAAGCTGCACGTGCTCGGTTCCGGCGGCGGCGACATCCGCTTCCTGTCCGGCCGCCTGCCCAGCCTGAACATCGAGTCCTCGTTCGGCCGCGCCTTCCCGCGCTTCTACATCCGCGGCCTGGGCAACACCGACTTCGACCTCAACGCCTCGCAGCCGGTGTCGCTGGTGTACGACGACGTGGTCCTGGAAAACCCGCTGCTGAAGGGCTTCCCGGTGTTCGACATGGAGAACGTGGAGCTGCTGCGCGGCCCGCAGGGCACGCTGTTCGGCCGCAACACCCCGGCCGGCGTGGTCAAGTTCGAATCGGCCAAGCCCACGCGCGAGCTGGAAGGCTACGGCCAGATCGCCTACGGCACCCACGGCACCACCAATATCGAAGGCGCGATCAGCGGACCGCTGGGCCCGAACTGGTCGGCGCGCGCCTCGGTGCTGTACCAGCGCCGCGACGAGTGGGTGACCAACACCAACCTCAACGCGCGCAGCAATCCCAAGCTGGAAGGCTACGACGAGTCGGCCGCGCGCGTGCAGCTGCAGTACGACGGCAGCGACACCTTCCACGCGCTGTTCAACGTGCACGCGCGCCACCTCAACGGCACCGCGCGCCTGTTCCGCGCCAACATCTTCAAGCCCGGCAGCAACGACCTGGTCGACGGCTTCGACGAAGAGAAGATCGCCATCGACGGCCGCAACTACCAGACCCTGGACGCGTTCGGCGCCAGCGCGCGCCTGAGCTGGGACTTCGGCAACGACCTGACCCTGTACTCGATCACCGGCTACGAGAGCGTGGAATCGCTGAGCCGCGGCGACATCGACGGCGGCGTGGGCGCGGTGTTCGCGCCGCCCTCCGGCCCCGGCGTGATCCCGTTCACCGCCGAATCGGCCGACGGCCTGCCCGACCATCGCCAGTGGACGCAGGAGTTCCGCCTGGAGTCGAACTACGCCGGCCCCTTGAACTGGCAGGCCGGCCTGTTCTACTTCGACGAGGACATCACCGTCGACAGCTTCAACTACGACACCCTGGCCGGCGGCGTGCAGGCCGGCTGGGCGCAGCAGCAGCAGCGCAACAAGGCCTGGGCCGCCTATGGCTCGCTGGACTACAAGGTCACCGACCGGCTGACCCTGCGCGGCGGCCTGCGCTACACCCAGGACGAGAAGGACTTCAGCGCCAGCGTGCTGGAAAGCGCGCCGTTCGGTGCGCCGGTGTCGGGCCCGTTCCGCGAGCGCACCGACGTCGACGACGTGAGCTGGGACCTGAGCGCGGTCTACCAGGCCAGCGAGGACGTGAACCTGTACGCGCGCGTGGCCAAGGGCTTCCGTGCGCCGTCGATCCAGGGCCGCCTGCTGTTCCAGAACCCGCCGCGTCCGTCGGTGGCTGCGGCCGAGGAAGTGATTTCCTATGAGGCCGGCGTCAAGGCCGACCTGTGGGACAAGCGCGCGCGCCTGGGCTTCGCGGTGTTCCATTACACCGTCGACGACCAGCAACTCAACGCCGTGGGCGGCGCGCTGAACCAGACCATCCTGCTCAACGCCGACAAGACCGTGGGCCAGGGTTTCGAAGTGGACTTCGACACCTACCTGACCGACAACCTGATGCTCACCTTCGGCGCCAGCTACAACAAGACCGAGATCCAGGACCGCGACCTGGCCGTGGCTCCGTGCGGCAGCGGCATGTGCACCGTGACCGATCCCGTCGTGGGCGGCCTGGCGCGCATCAACGGCAACCCGCTGCCGCAGGCCCCCAAGTGGGTCTACAACCTGACCGCTCGCTACTCGCTGCCGGTGGGCGACGACGGCGAGTTCTTCGTCTACACCGACTGGGCTTACCGCAGCGAAGTGAACTTCTTCCTGTACGAGGCCAAGGAGTTCCGCGGCAAGGCCCTGCTGGAAGGCGGCCTGCGCGTGGGCTACGGCTGGGACAACGGCAAGTACGAGCTGGCCCTGTACGGCCGCAACATCCTGGACAAGGTGCAGGCGGTGGGCGCGATCGACTTCAACAACCTGACCGGCTTCGTCAACGAGCCGCGCGTGGTGGGCGTGGAGTTCAAGGCCGGCTTCTGAGGCCGGGCAGGGCGGCTGGCCGCCCCGCCATCGCAAGACCGGACGGCCCGCCCAGTGCGGGCCGTTCGTTTTTGCGCGCCCCCGACGGCAACGCGCTATCGTTCGTGCAATCCCCGTGGAGCCTGCCCCATGACCACCGCCTACGACTTCACCGCCACCGACATCGACGGCCGGCCGCGTTCGCTGGACGAATACCGCGGCAAGGTGCTGCTGATCGTCAACGTCGCCTCGCAGTGCGGCTTCACCCCGCAGTACACCGGCCTGGAGCAGTTGGAGCGCAAGTACCAGGCGCAGGGCTTCGAGGTGCTGGGCTTTCCCTGCGACCAGTTCGGCCACCAGGAGCCGGGCGACGAAGCCGAGATCAAGGAATTCTGCTCGCTGACCTACGACGTGAGCTTCACCATGTACGCCAAGATCGACGTCAACGGCGACAAGGCGCACCCGCTGTGGAAGTGGTTGAAGGACGAGAAGGGCGGCTTCCTCGGCATCGACGCGATCAAGTGGAATTTCAGCAAGTTCCTGGTCGGCCGCGACGGCAAGGTGATCAAGCGCTACGCCCCCACCGACAAGCCCGAATCGATCGCCGGCGACATCGAGAAGGCGCTGGGCTGAGCCTGCAAAGGGGCGCAGCTTTGGGGTAGGAGCGGCGTGAGCCGCGACCGCGACAGGCAGCTGCCGCGAAACCTTCGCCGCCGTTCGGATTTCCGGGTCGCGGCTTACGCCGCTCCTACCCCAAGTCAAAATCGGCAGCCGCTCCCACAGTCGCTTACGCCAGGTCGTTAGCCGCCTGCAGTTGCGCCGGCGCCACCGCCTTCACCGTCTCCCGCGGCCGCATCTTCAGCCCGAAGCAGGGACGCAGCAGCGGTACGCGGCGGATGATTTCGTGCAGCCCCCAGCACCCCAGCACCGTGCCCGCCACCACGATCGCCGGTTCGCTCACCGGGCCCAGCTGCCAGGGCAGGATCCAGTAGGCGATCAGCACGGTCAGGCTCTGGTGCAGCACGTACCAGGGGTAGACCGCCTCGTTGGCCCAGGGCAGCCAGCGGAACGGGCGGTTGAGCAGGGCATGGCTCCAGCCCAGGATGGCCGAGATCGCGAACCAGATGTACAGGTTGCGCAGCAGCCACAGGCTGTTCTGCAGCAGGTTCGGAATCTCGTCGGGCAGCACCAGCACCAGGGTCAGGTAGAAGCCGAACAGGCCCAGGGCCAGGCTCAGGGTCCACTTGCGCAGCCGCACCAACTCCTGCCACAGGCCGCGGTCGTTGCCCAGCCAATAGCCGTACAGGAACACGCTGAAGTAGATCGCGTGGCGGTACCAGTCGTGGATCAGGTCGCCGGTTTCCTCGAAATGCGGCTGCAGCAGCATGGTCGCCACGGCCAGCGGCAGCGCCGGCAGGATCGCCAGCTTCCAGCCGCGCAGCCCGGCCACCAGGGCGTGCAGGCGGCGGCCGACGCGGTTGCGGAACAGCGGCAGCAGAGCGGCCAGCACGATCGTGTAGACCCACAGGTAGGCCAGGTACCACAGGTGGTTCCAGGTGAAGCCGTACTCCCAGCCGTCGAAGGCGTCCTGGGGCCAGGGCTGGAACTGGTAGTAGCGCAGCAGGAAGTCGACGAAGCCCGGCTCGACCAGGCCGTTGGCCACGCCCTGGGCATAGGGCTGGATCGGCACCACGACCAGGCAGCCGAAGGTCAGCGGCAGCAGCAGGCGCCAGCTGCGCTGGACCACGAAGCGGCCCAGCGAGGTGCCGCGCAGCAGGAAGTGCACCGACAGGCCCGAGATCAGGAAGATCAGGTCCATGCGCCAGCGGTTCACGAACAGCATCGGGATCTGCAGCGGTTCGGACAGGTGGGTGCTCTTGAGGTGCCAGTCCCACTCGGCCACGTACAGCATGGCGCAGTGGTAGAGGATCAGCAGGGCGAAGGCGATCGCGCGCAGGGCGTCGATGTCGTGGCGGCGTTGCATGGCGGGTCCGTGCGATGGGCGGTGCACGCAAATTCGTTCCTGCGGCCCGCCGGCGCAGCCGCCAAGTGACCGGCGGAGGGCCGGCAGGGACGAATTGCGGGCCGCGGGGACGGCCGGTTGCCGCCAACCGGCCCGCGCAGGCGAGAATGCGCGCATGAGCTACGCCCCTGACGCGGCCACCGACGCCGACGCCGCCATCCCGCCCGCGCGACCGGTCGCCCCGCCCACCGCCTGGGACCGCTACCAGCCCTGGCGGCGCACCGCCGAGGTCGCCAGCTGGGTGCTGCTGTTCGCCGCCAACGCGGTCGGCGGCACCCTGACCACCATCATCGACATCCACCGCGTCGGCCTGGACATCCCGGACTGGGCGCCGGCGATCTGGGAGGGCAGCAGCTGCCTGGTCGCGCTGTGCCTGGTGCCGGCCCTGGTGTGGTTCACCCGCCGGGTGCCGCTGCGCTTCGACACCTGGCCGCGGGCGCTGGCCCTGCACCTGCTGGGCAGCGTGGTCTGGTCGATGCTGCACGTGAGCCTGATGGTGGGCCTGCGCAAGCTGGTCTACGCCGGCCTGGGCGAGTCCTACGACTTCGGCTCCTGGGGCCTGGGCTATGTCTACGAGTACCTGAAGGACGTGCGGTCCTACGTTTATATGGTGTTGTGGATCGAGGCCTACCGCCTGCTGATGCGGCGCTGGCAGGGCGAAGCCAGCCTGCTGGCACCGCCGGACGACCTGCCCGAGCCGGCGCTGCCCGAGCGCCCCGAGCGCTTCCTGGTACGCAAGCTGGGCAAGGAATTCCTGGTCGCCGCGGCCGAGGTCGAATGGCTGCAAGCCTCGGCCAACTACGTCAACCTGCACCTGCGCGGGCGCGACTATCCGCTGCGCACCACCATGGCCACGATCGAGGCGCAGCTGGACCCGGCGCGCTTCGTCCGCGTGCACCGCTCCTACATGGTCAACCTGGATTGCGTCGGCGAGATCGAGCCGCTGGAAAGCGGCGATGCGCGCATCACCATGCGCGACGGCACCCGCATTCCCTGCAGCCGGCGCTACCGCGGCGCGCTGCGGCAGGAGCGCCGCGCGGCCTAGCCGGCGCGGCGCGCCTCACTTCTCGACGAAGGCGCGCTCGTACACGTACTGGCCCGGCGTGCCGATGCGCGGCGCCGCGGCGAAGCCGCGGCCGTCGAGCAGGGCGCGGAAGTCGGCCAGCATCTGCGGGCCGCCGCAGATCATGGCGCGGTCGTGCTCGGCGTCCAGCGGGGCCAGGCCCAGTTGTTCCATCATCCGCCCGCTGCCCATCAGCTCGGTCAAACGGCCGCGCTGGTCGCGGCCTTGGAACGCGAAGTCGTGGCGGGTCACGGCCGGGTAGTACTTGAGCTTGGCCGCGATCTGCTCGCCCAGGAACTCGTGGTGCGGCAGTTCGTTGACGATGTAGTCGCGGTAGGCCAGGTCCTGCTCGTTGCGCACGCCGTGGCAGAGCACCACGTTTTCGAAGCGCTCGTAGGTCTCCGGGTCCTTGATCACCGACAGCCACGGCGCGAAGCCGGTGCCGGTGCCCAGCAGATACAGGTTGCGGCCCGGGTGCAGGTCGTGGATCAGCAGGGTGCCGGTGGGCTTGCGCCCGATCAGCACCGGGTCGCCGGGCCGGATCTCCTTCAGCCGCGAGGTCAGCGGGCCGCCCGGCACCTTGATGCTGAAGAACTCCAACTGCTCCTCCCAGTTCGCGCTGGCGATGGAATAGGCGCGCAGCAGCGGCTTGGACGAGCCGTCCGCCTGCGGCAACTGCAGTCCGATCATCACGAACTGGCCGTTGTCGAAGCGGAAACCGTCGTCGCGGGTGGTGGTGAAGCTGAAGTAGTCGTCGGTCCAGTGACGGACGTCCAGCACCGTCTCGGTGCCAAAGGCGGAGGACATGCGGGGCAGGGGGAGTGGAGCCGGGCGCGCATTGTAGCCGATTGATGAGATTGACTCTCATCTTGGGCGGGGACGGGGCCGACCCGGTTTCCGCCGCCGCTGTCAACGGGTTTCCCCTGCCGGCGTGCGTTGCGACAATCGGTCCGACACCCGCAGCGAGCGGGGGCCAGACCGAATTGGAATCAATGCAAGACACGACGAAGTCGCAAGCGCAGATCGCCGAACAGATCGCCCGCACCATAGCCGCCGAGATCGGCGCGCAACCCGCCCAGGCCCGCTCCGCTATCGCCCTGCTCGACGAGGGCGCCACCGTGCCCTTCATCGCGCGCTACCGCAAGGAAGTCACCGGCGGCCTGGACGACACCCAACTGCGCGACCTGGAAAGCCGCCTGCGCTACCTGCGCGAACTGGAAGACCGCCGCGCCGCGGTGCTGGCCAGCATCGAGGAACAGGGCAAGATGACCGACGCCCTGCGCGCCGACATCGAGGCCGCCGACAGCAAGGCGCGCCTGGAAGACCTGTACCTGCCGTACAAGCCCAAGCGCCGGACCAAGGCGCAGATCGCGCGCGAGGCCGGCCTGGAGCCCTTGGCCGACGGCCTGCTCGCCGATCCCACCCTGGACCCGGAGACCTACGCCGCCGGTTTCGTCAGCGAAGAAAAGCAGGTCGCCGACAGCAAGGCCGCGCTCGAAGGCGCGCGCGCGATCCTGATGGAGCGCTGGGGCGAGGACGCCGCGCTGGTCGGCGAGCTGCGCACCTGGCTGCACGCGCAGGGCCAGATCCGCGCGCGCGTGGTCGAGGGCAAGGAGAACGAAGGCGCCAAGTACCGCGACTACTTCGACCACGCCGAAGCGCTGGCCAAGATCCCTTCGCACCGGCTGCTGGCGCTGTTCCGCGCGCGCCGCGAGGAAGTGCTGTACCTGGACCTGGAGCCCACCGCCGACTCGGCCGCGGGCCATGCCTACGGCGAAGGCCGGGTGGCGCTGCATGCCGGCGTTAGCGACCGCGGCCGCGCCGCCGACCGCTGGCTGCTCGACGCCTGCCGCATGACCTGGCGCGCCAAGCTGCACCTGCATCTGCTGCTGGACCTGTTCGGCCAGGCGCGCGAGAAGGCCGAGGCCGAGGCCATCGATGTGTTCGGCGACAACCTCAAGGACCTGCTGCTGGCCGCGCCGGCCGGCCCGCGCGCCGTGCTCGGCCTGGACCCGGGCCTGCGCACCGGCGTCAAGGTCGCGGTGGTCGACGCCACCGGCAAGCTGGTGGCCACCGACACCATCTACCCGCACGAGCCGCGCCGGCAGTGGGATCAGTCGCTGCACACCCTGCGCGCGCTGTGCGCCAGGCACGGCGTGGAGCTGATCGCGATCGGCAACGGCACCGCCTCGCGCGAGACCGACAAGCTCGCCGGCGACCTGATCAAGCTCGCGCCCGAGCTCAAGCTGACCAAGGTGGTGGTCAGCGAGGCCGGCGCCTCGGTGTACTCGGCTTCGGAGTTCGCGGCCAAGGAATTCCCCGGCCTGGACGTGAGCCTGCGCGGCGCGGTGTCGATCGCGCGGCGCCTGCAGGACCCGCTGGCCGAGCTGGTCAAGATCGAGCCCAAGGCCATCGGCGTGGGCCAGTACCAGCACGACGTGGACCAGTACCGGCTGGCGCGCGCGCTCGACGCCAAGGTCGAGGACTGCGTGAACGCGGTCGGCGTGTACGTGAACACCGCTTCGGCCGCGCTGCTGGCGCGGGTGTCGGGCCTATCGTCCACCGTGGCCGAGAACATCGTCCGCCACCGCGACGACCACGGCCCGTTCAAGAGCCGCAAGGATCTGCTCAAGGTGCCGCGTTTGGGCGACAAGACGTTCGAGCAGTGCGCGGGCTTTCTGCGCATCGTCGACGGCGATCAGCCGCTGGACGCCTCGGCCGTGCATCCGGAGGCCTATCCGGTGGTCGAGCGCATCGTGAAGCAGTGCGGCCGCGAGGTGAAGCAGCTGCTCGGCGATCCGCAGTTCGTGCGCGGGCTCAGGCCCGAGCCGTTCACCGACGAGACCTTCGGCGTGCCCACGGTGCGCGACATCCTCAAGGAGCTGGAAAAGCCGGGCCGCGACCCGCGCCCCGAGTTCAAGGCGGCCAAGTTCGCCGACGGCGTGGAGGAGCTCAAGGACCTCAAGGTCGGCATGATCCTGGAAGGCGTGATCAGCAACGTGGCCGCGTTCGGCGCTTTCGTCGACATCGGCGTGCACCAGGACGGCCTGATCCACATCTCGGCGCTGTCGGACAAGTACGTCAAGGACCCGCGCGAAGTGGTCAAGGCCGGCGACGTGGTCAAGGTGCGGGTGTTGGAAGTGGACCTGCCGCGCAAGCGCATCGCGCTCACGCGCCGTCTCGACGACGCGGTGCCGGCACCGCGTCCGGCCGGTGCCGACCGCGCCGAACGCGGCCATGCGGGGCGCGGCGACACGCGCGGCCCGCGCCGCGATGCGCCGTCGCGCGGCGGATCGTTCGCGCCGGCGGGCAAGGGCAACGCCCCGATGGGCGGAGCGTTGGCGGATGCATTCGCGCGGGCCAAGCAGAAGTCCTGAGCCTGCACGGCGGACGCCGGTGCTCCCCTAGCAGGGCGCCGGCGCACCGCTGTGGGGTAGGAGCGGCGTAAGCCGCGACCGCGACCCAACAATTACGACGAACGCCGCGGCCACCCCTGTAGGAGCTGCGCAAGCTGCGACCGCGAATCCTCACCTACGACTAACGCTTCGTTCTCTGCGGGATGTGCTTTCTGTAGGAGCGGCGTGAGCCGCGATCAGCTCCGAACTCGCGAAGTTCTTTGGGTGTGTCTTCAGAAGCAACAGCAACAGCTTCCGTCCGCAAGCGGCCGGGTCACTTTCTTTTGATAAGCGTCAAAAGAAAGTAACCAAAGAAAAACGCTGCCCCAAAGCTCCCGTGCGAGATCGGAGTTTGCGCGGGGATTTTTCGATGGCACATCCTGTGCCAGCGAAAAACGGCGCACGTCCTGTGCGCCGCCCTACGGGTCTTCTATTGGTACGGCGAGTTCGGGGCCCGAGCGAGGATCAAGAGCATTCGCGCGTTGCGCTCACCCCCTCACCCTGGCCCTCTCCCGCAAGCGGGAGAGGGGATGAATCCGACGCCGCTTTGCTTTAGCCCCTCTCCCGCTTGCGGGAGAGGGGTTGGGGTGAGGGCACACGCAGCAGCAAACCGCCGCGCAACTCGCGTATCCATCCGCAGCTCAGCCCTTAACCGGCGGCTCCACCCGCAGCAACTTCCCATCCTTCTCGTCGGTCAACACATACACCTTCCCGTCCGCGCTCACGCGCACGTCGCGGATGCGCCAGCCCAGTTCCTTGAGCAAGCGTTCTTCCTTGACGATCTTGTCGCCGTCCAGGCTCAGCCGGATCAGGCTGCCGTCGGCCAGCGCGCCCAGGAACAGGCTGTCGTTCCAAGGCGAATCCGGCAGGCCGGTGTAGAAGGCCATGCCCGACAGGCCCGGCGACTTCTCCCACACGTGGTAGGGCGCCTCCATGCCGGGC
This sequence comes from Lysobacter silvisoli, assembly GCF_003382365.1. NCBI lineage: Bacteria > Pseudomonadati > Pseudomonadota > Gammaproteobacteria > Lysobacterales > Lysobacteraceae > Lysobacter > Lysobacter silvisoli. The sequence goes on from NZ_QTSU01000001.1 coordinate 823,397, forward strand.
TTCTCCTTGCCTTCGGCTTCGGAGATCGGCAGGCCGCTGTAGTCGATGCCGTGGGTGATGATCGGCCAACCGTAGTTCTTGCCGGCTTCGGGCAGGTTGATCTCGTCGCCGCCGCGCGGGCCGTGCTCGGCCTCCCAGATGCGCCCGGTGCGCGGGTCGGTGGCCAGCGACTGCATGTTGCGGTGACCGTAGCTCCAGACTTCCGGCCGCGCGTCCTGACGGCCGACATAGGGATTGTCGGCCGGCACGCTGCCGTCGGGATTCAGCCGCACCAGCTTGCCCTGCAAGGCCTGCAGGTCCTGCGAGGCCATGCGCTTCTGCCGCTCGCCCTGGCTGATGTAAAGCCTGCCTTCTCGGTCGAAGGCGATGCGCGAACCGAAATGGTTGGGTCCTTCCAGCTTGGGTTCCTGACGATAGATCGCCTTGACCTCGCTCAGCGCGGCATCGCCGAGCACGGCCGAGGCGACCGCGGTGCCGGCGCTGCCGTTGGGGCCGGGTTCGGCGTAGCTGAGATAGATGCGCTTGCTGCTGGCGAAGTCCGGTGCCAGCACCACGTCGAGCAGACCGCCCTGGCCCTCGTGCCAGACCGCCGGCACGTTCGCCAGCGGCGCCGACACCGCGCCGTCGGCGCTCACCCGGCGCAGGCGGCCGGCGCGTTCGGTGACCAAGAAGCCGCCGTCGGGCAGCAGGGCCACGCCCCACGGGTGCTCCAGGCCGGTGGCGACCTCGGTGACCTGGACCCGGCCCAGCGCGCTGGACACCGGGTGGCCGGTTTGCTGCTTCGGTGCCGGCCGCGCGGCGGCGGTATCGGCTTGCGCGGCGCTGCGGTCGCAGGCGCTGAGCGCGGCGATCAGCGCCAGCGTGAGCAGCAGGGGGCGGGGGCGTAACGGCATGCGGGAATCTCCTTAGCGGTAACCGGCGGCTTGCAGTTCGAACAGTTCGGCGTAGCGCCCGCCTTGCGCCAGCAATTGCGCATGAGTGCCGCTGGCTTCCAGGCGGCCTTCGGCCAGCACCAGGATGCGGTCGGCCATGCGCACGCTGCTGAAGCGGTGCGAGATCAGCACCGCGGTGCGCTCGTCGGACAGTTCCTTGAAACGCTGGAATACCTCGAACTCCGAACGCGCGTCCAGTGCCGCGGTGGGTTCGTCCAGGATCATCACCTGCGCGTCGCGCATGTAGGCGCGGGCGATCGCGATCTTCTGCCACTGGCCGCCGGACAGGTCCACGCCGGTCTTGAAGCGGCGGCCGATCTGCTGGTCGTAACCCTGCGGCAGCGTCTCGATGACCTGGTCGGCCAGCGCGCGGCGCGCGGCGCTGCGGATGCGCTCGCGGTCGTCCATGGCGTCGATCTGGCCGACGCCGATGTTCTCGCCGGCGGTGAGGTGGTAGCGCACGAAGTCCTGGAAGATCACGCCGATGCTGGCGCGCAATTCGTCCAGGTCGTAGTCGCGCAGGTCGCGGCCGTCGAGCAGGATGCGGCCTTCGTCGGGGTCGTACAGCCGCGCCAGCAGCTTGACCAGGGTGGTCTTGCCGGCGCCGTTCTCGCCGACCAGGGCCAGCACTTCGCCGGCGCGCAATTCGAAGTCCAATCCACGCAGCGCCCAGCGCTCGGCGTCGGGGTAACGGAAGCCCACGTTCTCGAACACGAAACCGCGCGCGATCGGCTGCGGCACCGGCAGCGGATTGGCCGGCGAGACGATCTCGGGTTCGATCTCGAAGAACGAAAACAGATCGTCCAAGTACAGCGCTTGTCCCGCGACCTGCGAGAAGCCCACCAGCAGCCCTTCCAGCAACTGTCGCAGGCGGCGGAAGCTGCCGGCCAGGAAGGTCAGGTCGCCGATGCTGAAATCGCCCTTGACCGTGCGCCAGGCGATGTAGGCATAGGCCACGTAATAGCCCAGCGTGCCCAGCGCCGCGAGCAGGGTGCCCCAGAACGCCCGCCGCCGCGCCAGCGAGCGGTTGGCCAGGAAGAACTTGTCGGCCAGCTCGCGGTACTTGGCGATCAGGTAGCGGTGGAGGTTGAAGATTTTCACCTCCTTCGCGGTCTCCACGCTGGCGCCCATCTGCCGCACGTACTCCAACTGGCGGCGTTCCGGCGTCCAGGCGAAGTTGAGCGAATAGCCCAGCGCATTGAAGTGCGCCTCCCCGACGAAAGCCGGCACCAGCGCCACCGCCAGCAGCAGGATCAGCCATGGCGCATAGACCAGCAGGCCGATGGCGAAGCTGACCACGGTGATGGCGTCCTGGACCTGGCCGAACAGCTGGCTCATCAGGTTCATCCGGCCCATGGTCTGGCGCCGCGCGCGGTCCAGCTTGTCCTGCAGCTCGGGGTCTTCGAAATCCTCCAGGTCCAACGTGGCCGCGTGCTCCATCAGCCGCACGCTGGTGGCGTTGGTGAACAGTTCCGACAGCAGCCCGTCGCCGTAGCTGATCAAACGGCCGAGCAGGTCCGAGCCTATGGCCAGGCCGAACTCCAGCGCGAGCAGGCCGAGCAGGGTGTTGAGCTGGCCGCTGTCGAGCGCGGCGCTGACCGATTCGAACGCCGCGCCGGCCGCGACCAGGCGCACCGCCTCGTCGATGATGAGCTTGCCCACGTACAGCGTGGCGATGGGCAGGAACGCGCGGATCAGGCGCAGGCCCAGCGTGGCCAAGGTCAGCGCCGGGCTGGTGCTCCAGATCTGGCGCAGGAACGGCGGCAGGTTGCGCAGCGCGTCGAAGCGTTCGCGCAAGCTGGGTTTGCCGGAGCTGCGGCCGGGCTTGGGCCCGGCGGCGGGTGGGACGGCATCGGCGGGCAAGGACATGAGCCGGATTGTGCCTGGGCGGCGCCGAAAGTTCGTGAAAGCGGCAGGGACTGCGTCGATCGCTGTTTCAGGCCGCGGCACGCTCCGTACCGGCGCTCAGGGCGATCGCGGTGAGCGTTTGCGCCAGCTGCGCCGGCACCGACAGCATGGCCAGATGGCCGGCGTCGAGGTCTTGCACTCCAGGGCGTTGCAGGCGCGCGATCATCGCGTCCTGACGCGACCGCGCCAGGCTGCGATCGCGCAACAGGCGCAGATAGGTGGACGGCACGCGCGCGGGCTGGGCTTGCACCGGTGTCAGATACAGCCCGGGAAACTCGGCGGCGTAGCGCGACACCACCTGCGCCGCCGCGACCTCGTCCAGGTCGTTGCACAGCTCCTTGCGGATCATCGGTTCGCCGGGCTTGAGGCCGTCCTGGTTGAAGCGGAACAACAAGCGCAGCAAGGTGCGGTCGATCGCGCCCAAGGCATCGACGAAGGCGCCGCCCGGCGGCGCGATCGCCGCGGCCAGGTACGCGCAATGGCGCAGGCGCGAGCCCAGGCGCACGGCCAGCTCCGGCACCAGCACGCCGGCCAGCGAGTGCGCGACGAGCACGACCTCGTCGATGCCGCGCCGGTCCAGTTCGGCCGCCAGCGCCCGCGCGCAGCCTTCCGGCGTCGCGGTGGCATGGCGGCCGGGCACATCCAGGGCCAGCGCCGGCGTGGCCATGCGTTCGATCACGGGCTGCCAGACCCAGGCGCCCAGGCCGGCGCCATGCAGGAGAACGGTGACGGGATAGGCCATGGCGATACCGGGGAGGCGAGGGGAGTGAGCGCCAGGCTAGCCCCGCCCGCTGACAGCTTTTGTCAGCAATACCTGCTCCTACAGCCCGCGTTCCCGCAGCCCGCGCACGGTTCGCCGCACGCCGCTTGACGCCTGCGCGCGCGGGGCCGAACAATCCGCGCGATTTCGACGCCGGCGGCTGGTCCGCGCATGCCGCGCAGGCCGGGGCCGCCGCACCATCACGACCCGGGGACCAATGAGAATTTTTAGCTTTGCGCTGATCCTGGCGATCGGCTTGGTCAGCGCGCCCGCGAGCGCGCGCAAGATCGCCTACGCGCTGCCGCCGCCGGCCTCCGCGCCGGGCGCGGTGAAACCCGTGCTGGCCGCGCGCGGCGCGGCGCCGGCCGACGTGTCCGGTTTCGCCTACCTGGACGAAGCGCGCAGCGTGGGCTACCGCCAGGACTTCGGCGGCATGGGCGTGGCCGGCGGCCTGCTGCTGGGGCCGTTCGGTGCCGGCGCCAACGCCCTGGCGATCCAGAAGAACACCAAGCAGGAGGCCGAAGCCCTGCGCGGCAAGCTGCCGTTCGCGCCCGACGCGCTATTGCAGGCCGCACTGGACGCGCTGCCGCCGTCGGATGCGGCCACGCGCGAAGCCAAGCTGCTGCCCAGCCTGTTCGTGACCCGCGACAAGCAGGAGCGCCTGATCTTCTGGACCATCGTCGACGTCGACCTGGACGGCTGGAAGGGCCGCTACTCGCGCGTGCTGCCGCAACGCGTGGCCCTGGCCGCGGCCACCGCCGGCTTGCCGGCGGAGGAGTTGGCCACGCTGGAAGCGCAGTTGCGCGAGTCCTACGTGCAAACCGTCACGGTGATGCAGCGCGACCTGGAAGGCCAGGCCGGCGAATTCGCCAAGAGCAAGATCATGGTCGAAGCGCTGTCGCCGCGCTTCGCCACCGCGGTCAAGTACGAACACGTTCGCCGCGACGAGCAGCAGACCCTGATCCGCGCCATCGCGCCGACGGGCGCGCCGGTCGCCGCCATGGGCTTCTCCGGCGTGCTGATCGTGCCGAACTCGGAAGTATTGGTGAAATGAGTCTTCCTGGCCCCGGCGCGCAAGGCGCAGGGGCCCACGGATGCGCGAAGGCTCAGGTCGCGGCCATGGCCTCGACTTCGAGCTTCCAGCGCGGATCCAGCAAACGGCAGCAGATCACGGTCGACGACGGCCGGTGCCCGCCCAGGTACTTCAAACGCAGTTGCACATTGGCCTCGTCGTCGGCTGGATCGGCCAGATAGGTGCGCAACGACACCAGGTGGCCGTAGTCCATGCCCGCCGAGCGCAGCAGTGCGCCCATGTACTGCCAGATCAGATCGCCCTGCGCCTGGAAGGACTCGGGCAGGGTGACGCCGTCGGCGAGGTAGCCGTTCAGGCCGCTGATCACCAGCAGACGCGAATCGCCGCGGACCTCGGTGGCATGGCTGTAGCCGCGGTAGGGCGGGAACAGCTCGGGTGGATTGTGGCTGACGATGGGCATGCGGGCTCCAGGGGGCGAAGGGCATCGACGTCGGCGCGGCGGTCGCGGGCGTGCGGCGGGCAAGCCCCGTTGGGCGGCGCGACAGGCCGGACGGGTAGAATAGCCGTCCCCACCGCCAGCCAACGCCCGCCGTGACCGCCTCTTCGTCCCATGCCTCCACCGGCCCCGTCGTCATCCGCCAGGACGACCTGATCCAGTCCGTCGCCGACGCCCTGCAGTACATCAGCTACTACCACCCGGTCGACTACATCAGGAACCTCGCTGCCGCCTACGAGCGCGAGGAAAGCCCGGCGGCCAAGGACGCGATCGCCCAGATCCTGATCAACTCGCGCATGTGCGCCGAGGGCCACCGCCCGATCTGCCAGGACACCGGCATCGTCACCGTGTTCCTGGACATCGGCATGGACGTGCGCTGGGACGGCGCCACGATGGGCGTCGAGGACATGGTCAACGAAGGCGTGCGCCGCGCCTACAACCACCCCGACAACAAGCTGCGCGCCAGCGTGCTGGCCGACCCGGCCGGCAAGCGCGCCAACACGAAAGACAACACCCCCGCGGTGGTCAACGTCAAGGTCGTGCCGGGCAACACGGTCGAGGTGATCGTCGCGGCCAAGGGCGGCGGCTCGGAGGCCAAGTCCAAGTTCGCCATGCTCAACCCCTCCGACTCCATCGTCGACTGGGTGCTCAAGACCGTGCCGACCATGGGCGCGGGCTGGTGTCCGCCGGGCATGCTCGGCATCGGCATCGGCGGCACCGCCGAGAAGGCCATGCTGCTGGCCAAGGAATCGCTGATGGAGCCCATCGACATCACCGAGCTGCAGGCGCGCGGCGCCAGCAACCGCGCCGAGGAGCTGCGCCTGGAGCTGTACGAGAAGGTCAACGCGCTGGGCATCGGCGCCCAGGGCCTGGGCGGCCTGACCACGGTGCTGGACATCAAGGTCAAGGACTACCCGACCCACGCGGCCAACCTGCCGGTGGCGATGATCCCGAACTGCGCGGCCACCCGCCATGCGCATTTCACCCTGGACGGCAGCGGCCCGGTCATGCTCGATCCGCCCTCGCTGGAGGACTGGCCGCAGCTGACCTACGACTCGTCCAAGGGCCGCCGCGTCGATCTGGACACGGTCACCGCCGAAGACGTCGCCGGCTGGAAGCCCGGCGAAGTGCTGCTGCTCAACGGCAAGCTGCTGACCGGCCGCGACGCCGCGCACAAGCGCATGGTCGACATGCTCAACAAGGGCGAGCCGCTGCCGGTGGATTTCAAGGGCCGCTTCATCTACTACGTCGGCCCGGTCGATCCGGTGCGCGACGAAGTCGTGGGCCCGGCCGGCCCGACCACGGCCACGCGCATGGACAAGTTCACCGAGCAGGTGCTGGCGCAGACCGGCCTGCTGGGCATGGTCGGCAAGGCCGAGCGCGGCCCGGCCGCGATCGAGGCGATCCAGAAGCACAAGTCGGTCTACCTGATGGCGGTGGGCGGCGCGGCCTACCTGGTGTCCAAGGCGATCAAGGCCTCGCGCGTGGTCGGCTTCGCCGATCTGGGCATGGAGGCGATCTACGAATTCACCGTGCAGGACATGCCGGTGACCGTGGCTGTGGACAGCGCCGGCGAGTCGGTGCACAAGACCGGCCCCAAGGAATGGCAGGCGCGCATCGGCAAGATTCCGGTGGTGGTGGAACCGGCCTGAGTTCGCCGGCCGCATCCCGAGTCCGACGACGAGGCCCGCTTGCGGGCCTCGTCGCGTTTCGGGCCGATCTCAGGCCACGTGATCGTCGTAGGTCTTGCCGCCACGGAACGGCATCAGGTGCTGCTCCACGATCCCGCGCGGCACCGTCTCCAGCTTCATCACCCCGTATTCCTGCGGCCAGGCGTCGCGTTCGCGCGGCAGCTTGAAGGTGCCCATGAGCATGTCCACCAGCGGCAGGTGGATGGCGTAGTTCACGTCGATGTACTCGTACTGCCGGGCGTGGTGCCAGTGGTGGTAGCGCGGCAGCACCAGCAGGTATTCCAGCCAGCCGAAGCGGATGCCCAGGTTGGCGTGGGCCAGCACCGCCTGCAGCCCCACCAGGATCACGTAGGCGTTCACCGCCGGAGTCGAGAAGCCCAGGATCAGCAGCGGCAGCAGCACCGCGCTGCGGGTGAGCACGATCTCGACGAAATGGATGCGCGAGCCGGCCAGCCAGTCCATCTCGCGGCTGGAGTGGTGCACGGCGTGGAAGCGCCAGAGCCAGGGAATGTTGTGGTAGGCGCGGTGCAGCAGCGCCTGGGCCAGGTCGGCGATGAACACCGCGATCAGGAACTGCGCCCACACCGGCAGCGACTGGATCGCCGCCTTCAGGCCGGGGAAGGCCGCCAGCCCGGCGATGGTCGAGGTGGAGGCGGTGACCAGGATCAGGATGAACTGCACCAGCACGTGGCTCATGAAGAAATAGGCCACGTCGGTGCGCCAGCCCGGCCGCAGCGGCGAGATCCGGCGCTTGCCCAGGTAGTGCTCCAGCGGCACGAACACCAGGGCCGAGAAGAACAGCGAGATCACGAACCAGTCCAGGCCCAGCGAGTAGGGGGTGTGGCCGATCGCGTCGAACTGCACGTTGGTGCCGCCCAGCAGCACCGCCAGGGTCGCGCCGCCCACGCCGATCAGGGCGATGCGCTTGTTGCGGTCGCGCAGGATCGCCAGCGTGCCCAGGGCGAAGGCCGCGACCAGGCCGACCAGCAGCAGGTGACGGGCGAAGTCCTCGGTATAGACCGCGCGGAATTCCTTGCTGGTCAGCAGCTCGGGATAGTGGAAGCACAGCACCGCGAACAGGCTGAGCAGGCCGAGCAGGGCCGAGGCGTAGGCGAAGAACGAACGGCGGGGACGGGCAACGGCGGAGGTCATGGGCAGGCCAGGTCGGTACGCCGCAACGCGGCGGCGCCAGCTTAGCGCACCGGCCGGCCGCCAGAGCGCGCGCTGCGACTGTTGCAATGCATCGGCGCTACGTCCCCGCTCACGCCTGCGATCGAGGTGGCGTGGGCTTACAGGCCGCCGCTTTAGCCCCTCTCCCGCTTGCGGGAGAGGGGTTGGGGTGAGGGCGCGCGACACACCGCACTCGCTTCGCCAGTTCCGCTTCCTGCGCAGCTACAACTGCCGCAACAACCGCTCCAGCATCTGCTGCGTCCCCGGCTTGCCCAGGTACTCCTTGGCCATGAACTCCAATGCGATCAGATTGGTCGCGCTGGTGTCGTCCAGATCGTCCAGGCCGATATGCAGGTGTTCCTGCATGCGGAAATAGCCGTCGCCGACCAGCTGCCTGGCGATGTAATCCACCGAATCGGTGTTGCCGTCGAACAGCACGTCGATGATCGGCACCGCCCATTCCAGCGCGCCCCATGCGCGCGCCGCCGCCAGCGGAATGCTGCGCGTCCGCTCGCCGGTGCCCACCGACAGCACCACCAGGTCGCGGCTGTTGTCGACCTGGGCGTCCTTGCGCAGCGCCTCGGCGATCGCGCAGGCGGTAGGGTTGTTGGCGACCACGCCGCCGTCGATCAGGGCGCAGTCCACGCCCTCGACCTGCATCGCATGGGCGGGGAAGTAGGTCGGCGCCGCCGACGAGGCGCGGCACACCTCCCACAGCGGCAGATCCTGGTGCTCGGGCTTGAAGCTCTTGAACAGCACCGGCGCGCGCGAGATCGTGTCGTAGGCGGTGATCATCAACGGCAGCTGGGCCTGGCCCAGGCGGGTCTCGCCGAACACCGCGCGCAGCACGTCTTCCAGGCCGCGCGCGTCGTACTTGGGCGCCGACACGCCGACCTCGAGCAACTGCCCCGCGCGCGTCCACAGCCGTTGCGCCATGCCGGGGAAGATCGCGTGGCGGTGATCGCGGTACAGGTCGGCCATGGCCGCCGGCGCCAGGCCCACGGCCAGGCCGGCGGCGACGATGGCGCCGGTGGAACTGCCGGCCACCAGGTCGAAGCTGCCGCGCAGGTCCGGCTTGCCGGCGCGTTGCAGCGCGTGCTCCACGCCGTCCAGCCACAGGCAGCTGACCAGTCCGCGGATGCCGCCGCCGTCCAGCGACAGGATGCGGCGCATTTTCATCGGGGCGGTCTCGTGTGCGGGGGATGGATCGAGCCTACCCCAGCACCGTTGCAGCGCTTGAGACCCTGCCTGTGACCGCGTGCGCGTTTCGTGCGCTCAGTACCATTCCAGCAGCGACACGCCCAGGCCGATGTAGGTGGCCCGGTGGTTATAGTCGATCAGGCTCTCGCCGTAGCCGTCGAAGATCTGCAGGTGGCCGCGCAGCGAGTTGTGGATCGGAAAGCCCCAGTCGAACTGCACCGCGCCGTGGGCACGGTCGCCGCCGCGCAGCGAATGCCGCGCCATCAGGCTGAACTCGTGCCCGCCGCGGCGGTGCACCAGGGTCAGGTCGCCGCGGCCGATGTAGTCCTCGATGTCCGGGTTGTCGTCGTCGTTGCCGTCGGAGATGCGCCACCACGGCCGCAGCATCAGCGCCCAGTTCTCGCGGTCCAGTCCGATGTTGGCCACCACCCGGTTCCAACTGCGCGAGAACGGATCGGCACGGCCGTTGGACTGGTGGTTCAGGCCGATCGCCGCCATGCGCCCGTTCCAGCCGCCGATGCGGTAGTTGTTGCGGAACACCAGCAGCACTTCGGGTTCGTAGTTGGTCTCGCGGAACGGGCGCGAGTTGTCGCCGTTGTAGACCTGCCAGCGCGAGGACTGGGTATAGCCCATCCAGATGTCGCCGTTGTCGCCGAACAGGTTCTCCACCGCCTTGGTCTTGAAGCTGAGCTGGAACTTGGCTTCCACGCTGTCCAGCGATTGCGGCTGCGTCACCTGGTTGCGCGGATTGGGCGAGTAGGGCGTCTGGTTGACGTCGCTGGTCCAGAACGCCGGCAGCAGGTACACCGGTTTGTAGGCGCGGAAGTTGAACACGCCCAGCTTGGAATCCTTGGCCAGTTCCCAGCGGCTGTCGAGCAGGCCGCCCTTGCCGGCGTTGGCGATGGCGCTGTCCAGCGGCGCCTCGTTCGGGTACAGGTCGCCGACCATGCGCCCTGCGCGTTCGGGGGCGGTCTGCCCCGGTTCCGTGCGTCCTTCGATCTGGTCGGCCAGTTCCAGGTTGCGCTGGATCGCCTTGGCTTCCTTGGCGGCCACGTCGGCGGCGCGGGTGTTGGGCGCCTGCCGGCCCAGCGCCTTGTCGTAGCAGGCCAGGCGGTCGGCGTCGCCGGTGATGGCGGTGCAGGCCTCGGGCGTGGCCGGCACCGAGTCGGCTTGCGCGGCGGCGACGGAAGGCGCGGCCAGCGCCAGCGCAATCAGGCCGGGGCGGGCGACGCGGCGCAGCGGAGTGGGGCGTAGGCTCATGCGTGGAAGGTCCATGGGGGATGGGGCGGCCACAGTGTGTCGCCGCGCGCGCGGCCTTGCCACCGCGTGCGCCGCGGAATGTTGCAGTGCGAAAAGCCGCGCGGCTCAGAAGATCCAGGCCGCCACGAACAGCGCCACCATCGCGAAGGCCAGGCCCAGCTTCAGCACCGTGCCGATGACGATGCCGACCCAGGTGCCGAAGCCGACCTTGGTCGCCTGGCCGAGCTGGCGGCTGTGGATCAACTCGCCGACCAGGGCGCCCAGGAAGGGGCCCGCCAGCAGGCCGATGGGAGCGAAGAACAGCCCGGCGAAGGTGCCGACCACCGCGCCGACCAAGGCCAGTTTGCTGGCGCCCACGCGCTTGGCGCCCATGGCCGTGGCCAGGAAATCCACGCCGATCGACAGCAGGGTCAGCAGGCCCAGCACGGTCAGCATGATCCAGCCGACCTGCTGGAAATCGCCGGCCCAGGCGGCCAGCACCATGCCGGCGAATACCAGCGGCAAACCGGGCAGCGCCGGCAGCACCGTACCGGCGATTCCGACCAGGATCAGCAGGCCCGCCAGCACGTAAAACACATTGGTCAAATCCATTCCGAAACCCTGTCCGGACGGGCTGCCCGGGCTGTTTGCATTTTGCCCCATGGCGGGGTACCGTGCGGGCGCTGTGTTTGCCAAGGGTCACCGTGAATCGTGGCCCGATGCGGTTGATCCTCGATCCGCTACATCGTTGCACCTCGCTTCCTCCTTGCAACCAGCACGCGGCGCGAGCTGCGTTAAACATCCAACGTTCAAGGAGCAGCAAAAATGTCGAACCGTGAATTCGGTACCGTCAAGTGGTTCAACGATGCGAAGGGCTTCGGCTTCATCAGCCGCGAGAACGGCGAGGACGTGTTCGTGCACTTCCGCGCGATCCAGTCGCAGGGCTTCAAGAGCCTGAAGGAAGGCCAGAAGGTTTCCTTCACCGTCGTCCAGGGCCAGAAGGGCCTGCAGGCCGACGCCGTCGAGCCGCTGTAAGGCAGACGCCGATCCGGCGGCGCCGCGAGGCGACGCACAGGACTTCGAAAAGCCCGGCGCGAGCCGGGCTTTTCTTTTTGCGCGAGCGCTTTTCCGATGGCGACCGCCGCGATTCCGCCGTGGTTGCCGTTTCGACGATCGGCGCAAGCGCATCCGCGCACGGACAAGAAAACGGCCCGCCATGGCGGGCCGTTTCTTCGTTGCGCTCGTTTACTTCGCGTTCGAGCGCCGCTCAGTTCTGGAACGGGGTGTTCTCGGCGAAGTACTCGTGGTTGTCGGCGTTGTCCAAGGCATTGGTCGGGTTGCTGATCGCCAGGTTCTTGGCGCCGCTCTGGCCGTAGACGTGGTCGTCGGTGCCGGCCACCGCGTTGAAGTGGCTCATCTCGTGGATCAGCGTGCCGGCCTTGGAATCGGTGCCGGTCAGCGGCGCGTTCCAGAACGCCCGGCACACGTAGATCTGGTACGGCTGGTTCGGATACACGTAAGCATAGGCGCTGCTGGTGCAGCCGCAATTGATCGTGATCTGGCCGCTGTTCTGGTCCATGGCCGAATCGATCGAGACGAAGTGCTGGCGCGCGGTGCTGTAGCGCGAAGAGGTGTAGGCGCCGAACCAGGTGGTATAGCGCGCGCCCACGGTGCCGCCGTTGAGGTAGCCCTTGGCGTTTTCGGAGTAGTTGCGCGCAGCGGTCACGGCCTGGCCGGCGGTGGTGATGCGGGAGCTGGTGCAGCCCACGTAGTTGACGCCGTTGACCACCTGGGTCGGGCCCACCGGCTTGGCCTTGGCGCTCACGCGCTGGGCCGCGTCGAGCTTGAAGCCGCCGTCCACCCACAGGCGCATCGGCGCACTGCGCGCGCTCATCGGCAGGCCGTTGGCCTGGCGCAGCATCTTGCGGTCGTCGGTGGAGGCGAACTGCAGCGGCGCGTTGTAGGTCACGGTGTAATCGCCGGCCTGCGACAGGTCGTAGGCCGACGCCAGGTCGACCACCACGCGGTAGGTCTCGCCCGGGCGCAGGATCGCGTAATCCTCGGCCTGCGGCGCGCGCTGCTTGATCATCGGGCCCTGGTAGTCGACCTTGACGCCGTCGACGCTGACCTCGAACAGGTTGGAGCTCAGCTCCTCGGTCGGCAGCTGCCACTTGGGCAGGCGCACGGTGCGGCGGCTGGTGTTGGTGATCTCCACTTCGACCGCGCCCTGCAGCGCGTCGCCGGCGGAAAGCGCGCCCACGCCGTGGAAGGCGCCGATGTTGACGCGCAGCGGATTGCCCGGGGCAGCGGGGGAGGCGGCGGTGGCCGCGGCGATGGCGCCGACGAGGACGGCGGTGCCGGAAACGACGTGCAATAGCTTCATTCGACCGATCTCCATGTCTGTGAATGTGGTGGGTCCGAGGGGGGCGGACCTGTCGACACTAGTCCCCCCAAGCGCACTGCGCATGCCTGCGATGTGCGCGCCGGCATCGCCTAAACGTGACCGGTATAACGAAGCCGCAAACTGGAACCGTCCATGTTGCGCCGCAACAGCCGCTGCGCTGCGATGCCTGCATAAAACAGGCACAAAAAAAGCGGCCCGCTTTTGCGGGCCGCCGTGGCTTGGAAACTGCGTTGCTGGGGAGGCAGGTCGCTTACTGCGCCCAGGCGCGGCCGTTGTAGACGCGCACATAGCCGCCTTCGCGAATGCCTCCCAGATCGTTCTGGGTCACCACCGTGGTGCGGCCGTCGTTCATGCGCACGTAGACGTTGAAGCGCGCGCCGGAGACGTTCTTCTGGATGGCGTTGCCGGCGATCGCGCCGCCGACCGCGCCGGCCACCGCGGCGACGTTCTGGTTGCCCTTGCTGCCGCCGGTGTGCGACGAGATTTCGTGGCCGGCGACCGCGCCGACGATGCCGCCCAGCACCGCACCGGTCTTGCTGGGCGCGGCGCTGCCGGAGATCTGTTCGATCCGGGTCACGGTGCCGCAGTCGTAGCAGTTGGCCGGTGCGCCGTAGCTGGGCTGCGGGCTGTTGTAACCGCCACCGTAGCCGCCGGAGGAATAACCCGACGTGGCGCAACCGGCCAGGGCCAAGGTCGCGGCGGTGGCGACGCCGAGCAGACGTAGCGATTGGGTGTTCATTCCGATCTCCTGCGAGGGTAGGGCGAGTGGCGTCACTCGCCACGCGCAGTCCAAGCTAGGCGTCGTTACGTGAACAAGCCATCAATCCAGTGCCATCGCCCGCCGCGCGTTCAGCCCGCGGCGGGGTGGCGGCGGCGCTGGCTCAGCCGCGGAAGTCCTGGTGGCAGCCCTTGCAGGCTTCGCCGATCTGCTCGGCCACCGTGGTCACGCCGGCGCAGTTCAGCGGCGGGCTGGCCAGGGCGCTGTCCAGCGCGCCGCGCATCTTGCTGGCGTGCTGACCGAAACGCTGGTCGTCCTTCAGGTCCGGGAAGGCGCGTTCCAGATCGTCGGCGGTGGTGCGCAGGGCCTTGAGGTTGGGCAGGGTGTCGGTGGCCGCGCAGCGGTTCTCGGCGACGCGGTCGTGCAATTGCTTCAGGTGCCACTGCTGCACATGCATCACGCTGTCGGGGAAGGGGTCCTGGCGCGCCTGCCAGGCGCGCATCAGCATCACCGCGCCGACCGCGCCCATCACCAGGCCGATCAGGAACAGGAACAGGTACTTCCTGCCGTTGCCCTTGCGTGGCGCAGCGGCGGCGGTGTTGGGCTGGGTATCGCTCATTGCCTGGCCTCCATCCAAGATGGCCGAACCTTAACACGCAGCGTTGCGGGTTCCGCCAGGGGCCCAAGGGCTTGGCACCATTACAATGGACGCCATGAGCGAAAATGCATTGGCTCCCGCCTGGCGGGAGCGGTTCGCCGGCGTCGACCGGCTGTATGGCGCCGGCACCGTCGCGCGCCTGGCGACTTGCCGCGTGGCCGTGGTCGGCATGGGCGGGGTGGGATCCTGGGCGGTGGAGGCGCTGGCGCGCAGCGGCGTGGGCCACCTGACCCTGATCGATGCCGACGACCTGTGCGTGTCCAACACCAACCGCCAGCTGCCGGCGTTGGAAGGCCAATACGGCCGCGCCAAGGTCGAGGCCATGGCCGAGCGCTGCCGCGCGATCAACCCGGCCATCGACGTGGATGCGGTGGCCAGCTTCCTGACCCCGTCCAACCTGGACGAACTGCTGAACCGCGGCTTCGATCTGGTGCTGGATGCCTGCGACAGTTTCCGCAGCAAGGTCGAGCTGATCGCCTGGTGCCGGCGGCGCAAGCAAGCGGTGATCGCGGTGGGCTCGGCCGGCGGCCGCACCGACCCGACCCTGGTGCGCGTGCGCGACCTCTCGCGCACCGAACACGATGCGATGCTGGCCCTGATCCGCAAGAAGCTGCGCAGCGAATTCAACTTTCCGCGCAACCCCGACCGCTACTTCGGCGTGCCGGCGGTGTACTCGCTGGAAAACGTGAAGTATCCGCAGGCCGACGGCACCGTCTGCGGCCTGCGCCCCAAGCTCGACGCCGACGCCGCGCTCAAACTCGACTGCGGCGCCGGCCTGGGCGCGGCCACCCACATCACCGGCACCTTCGCCTTCGCCGCCGTCGGCCGCGTCCTGGAACTGCTGCTCAAGGCCAAGGCCAAGGCGCCCGAGCCGGTGCTGGATAGCTCCCTGTAGGAGCGGCGCAAGCCGCGACCGCGCCGCTTGCGCTGCGACGAAATCGCGGCTCACGCCGCTCTCACGGAAAGCGCATGCATTAGGCCGCGCATTCGTGAGAAATGCTGTGGGGTAGGAGCGGCGTGAGCCGCGACCACGTCACTTCGGCTACTGCGCAGTCGCGGCTCACGCCGCTCCTACCCCAAGGCACGCACGGCTTTAGCTGGGAGCGACGTAAGTCGCGATTCGTTACCCCGATTGCTGGCGCGGCTACGCCGCCAGCGACGGCAACCGAAACAACCGCTCCGCATTCGCACTGGTCGCCTCGGCCAAGGCCTCCGGTTCGACGCCACGCAACTGTGCGATCACATCGCGCACCTGGGTCAACCGCGCCGGCTCGTTGCGCTGCCCGCGTATGCCCGCATCGGGCTGATCCGGCGCATCGGTTTCCAACAGCAGATACTCGACCGGCATTTGCGCCGCCAGCCGGCGCAGCCGGTTGGCGCGCTCGTAGGTGACCGGCCCGCCCAAGCCGAGCAGGAAGCCGGCCTTCCACAGTTGCTTGGCCTGCTCCTCGCTGCCCGAATAGCTGTGCACCACGCCGCGTAGCGGACCGGTGCGGCGGATCGCGGCGATCACCGCATCGACAGCGCGCCGCGCATGCACGATTACCGGCAGGTCGAAGTCGCGCGCCAGCCGTAGCTGGCCTTCGAAGTAAAGCGACTGCGCTTCCGGGTCCAGGCCTTCGACGAAATAGTCCAAACCGCATTCGCCGACCGCCACCGGGCGTTCGCGCTGGATCCAGTCGCCCAGCTCCTGCAGATGCTCGGGGCGATGGCGCGCCAAGTACATCGGATGCAGACCGTAGGCGGGATAGAGACCCTCGGCCTCGCTGCAAACCGCGCGCAAGGCCGGCCAAGTATCGGCCGCCACCGCGGGCAACACCTGCCGGCGCACGCCCGCGGCGCGCGCACGCGCGATCACCTGCGCGCGGTCGGGGTCGAACTCCGGCGCATCCAGATGGCAGTGGCTGTCGACCAGCGCCGCCATGCGCTCAGCGCGGCGGCGGCGCGGGCGGGGCGGGCGGCTCCAGCGGTGCGGCCTTGCGGCTCTTCCAGTTGGCCAGCAACAGGGTGCCCAGGCCGAGCAGGATTTCGTCGGCCAGCGGGATGAAGTCCGGAATGATCAGGTCCAGCGCGAACAGCGTGGCGGTGAGCACGAACAGACGCGGGTAGCTCAAGCGTCCGAGGAAGCCCATCAGGGGAGCGAGCAGGGGGTTGGCCATGGCCGAGGGTCCGGGTGTGACGCGCGTTGCCAAACACGCTAGCACGTCGTCGCAAAGGGTTCATGCAGGGGACAGATTGGCCATTTTCAATAGGCGCTCATTCAGGTTTCCGGTGGTGGAATGGCGCCGTCCACACCCGCGGGTCGTCCCCGCGAAAACCGTACCGCCGCAGGAGGTTCACGATGAACAAGAACATGTTGGCTGTTGCCCTGGCTTCGCTGCTGGTAGGCGGCGTCGCCGTAGCGGCGTTTCAGAGCTTCCGCGGCAACGACGCGGCCGCGCCGACCGCGTTGACCGCGGCCGACGGCTCGGCCCTGGCCACCGCCGAAGGCGATATCGCCCCGAACGGCGCGATCGCCACCACCGGCAAGCCGGACGTCGAGTACGCCGACGTGATCAACGTCAAGCCGATCAACGAAAAGGAAAAGCTCTACGCCACCGTGATCGGCACCGACCCGGTGCGCGAGACCAGCACCAGCTCCACCCCGCGCGAAGTCTGCGAAGACGTGGTGGTGCAGGACCGCCTGCCCGAGCGCGACGGCAACGTCGGCGGCACCGTGGCCGGCGCGGTTATCGGCGGCCTGATCGGCAACCAGATCGGCGGCGGCAACGGCAAGAAGGCCGCGACCGCGGCCGGCGCCGTGGCCGGCGGCTACATCGGCAACCGCGTCGACCGCAACCATGTCGGCGGCCGCGTGGTGAACCGCACCGAGCGCCAGTGCCACACGGTGTCGGAAAGCTCGCAGTCCTCGCGCGTGGTCGCCTACAACGTGACCTACCGCAATCCGGACGGCACCACCGGCACCATGCGCACCGAGAGCAAGCCGGGCAGCCGCATCGCCCTGGGCTCGGAGGACAAGGTGGTGGGCTACGACGTGACCTACCGCTACCAGGGCCAGAACCAGACCATCCGCATGGACGAGCGCCCGGGCCAGCAGCTGCCGGTCATCGACGGCCAGGTGGTCACCCAGACCGCCAGCGCCGGCAGCGGCAACAGCCGCGGCTGATCGCCGCCGCGCGACACGCAGCAACGACGGGGCCGGGCAACCGGCCCCGTCGCTTTTTGCGCGGCCGATCGCAGGTGATAACGCTTACAGCGAGCGTGCGGGCCCGGTGTTCGGCCTTACCCCGGCCGGGCGCGGCCGATACAATGGGGATCTTTCTGCCCCGACCGGTCTCCTGAGCGCGCCATGGCCCTGAATCCCTACGATCTGTTCGACGTCCGTTCCCTGCTCAGCGAAGAGGAGCGCGCCGTTCAGGACACCGTGGCCCGCTTCACCAACGAGCGCGTGCTGCCGATCATCGGCGACGCTTTCGACCAGGGCCGCTTCCCCAAGGAGCTGGTGTCGGAGATCGCCGAACTGGGCCTGCTGGGCTCCTCGCTGCCCGAGCAGTACGGCTGCGCCGGCCTCAACGCGGTCAGCTACGGCCTGATCTGCCAGGAGCTGGAGCGCGGCGACAGCGGCATCCGCAGCTTCGTCAGCGTGCAGTCCTCGCTGTGCATGTACCCGATCTACGCCTACGGCAGCGAAGAGCAGCGCATGCGCTGGCTGCCCGGCATGGCACGCGGCGAGATCATCGGCTGCTTCGGCCTGACCGAGCCGCACGGCGGTTCCGACCCGGCCAACATGAAGACCAACGCGCGCAAGGACGGCGGCGACTGGATCCTCAACGGTTCCAAGATGTGGATCACCAACGGCAACCTGGCCGACATCGCCATCGTCTGGGCGCAGACCGACGAGGGCATCCAGGGCTTCGTGGTGGAGAAGGGCATGCCCGGCTTCGCCGCCCAGGAAATCAAGCACAAGATGAGCCTGCGCGCGTCGGTGACCTCGTCGCTGTTCTTCGACAACGTGCGCGTGCCCGAGGCCAACCGCCTGCCCAACGTGAAGGGCCTGAAGGGTCCGCTGGGCTGCCTGACCCAGGCCCGCTACGGCATCACCTGGGGCCCGATCGGCGCGGCCATCGCCTGCCTGGACGAGGTGCTGGGCTACACCAAGGAGCGCATCCTGTTCGGCCGCCCGGTGGCGGCCACGCAGTCGGCGCAGATCAAGATGGCCGAGATGTCGCGCCGCATCACCCTGGCGCAGCTGCTGGTGCTGCAGCTGGGCCGACTGAAGGACGCCGGCCAGATGCAGCCGACCCAGGTGTCCCTGGCGAAGTGGAACAACTGCCGCCTGGCCATCGACATCGCGCGCGAATGCCGCGACCTGCTCGGCGGCGCCGGCATCACCACCGAACACGCCGCGATCCGTCATGCGCTGAACCTGGAATCGGTGATCACCTACGAGGGCACGGAGACCGTGCACCAGCTGGTGGTGGGCCGCGAGCTGACCGGTATCAACGCTTTTTAAGTGCCGCTGCCCAAAGGCAGCACGATCTTACTTCTCCCGCTTGCGGGAGAAGGTGGCCCGCAGGGCCGGATGAGGGCGCGCGCCAGTCGGTAACGGCGCAAGCTGCGGCGCGGCCCTCACCCCAACCCCTCTCCCGCGCGCGGGAGAGGGGCTACGAACGCGACGCACATCAGACAGGGAAAGCCGCGCCATGATGACGATTCCCGACATCGAACTGGAAACCCCGCGCCTGCTGCTGAGGCCGCCGCAACTGCAGGATTTCGACGCCTGGGCGCAGTTCATGGCTTCCGGCGATTACCTGCGTTACATCGGCGGCCCGCAGCCGCGTCCGGTGGCTTGGCGCGGGATGATGTCGGTGATCGGTTCCTGGGCCGCGCTCGGCTACGGCTTCTTCTCGGTGTTCGAAAAATCCTCCGGTCGCTGGATCGGCCGGGTCGGCCCCTGGCAGCCCGAGGGCTGGCCGGGTACCGAGGTGGGCTGGAGCATCGTCCAGGACGCGGGCGGGCAGGGCTATGCCGCCGAGGCCGCGCATGCCGCGGTGGACTGGGCCTTCGAGCATCTGGGCTGGGACGAGGTCATCCACACCATCGACGCCGGCAACCTGGCGTCCAAGGGCGTGGCGGCCAAGGTCGGCGCGGCGTACCTGCGCCAGGACCGCCTGCCCGAACCCTTCCACGAGAACGAGGTGGAAGTGTGGGGGCAGACCCGCGAACAATGGCGCGCGCGCCGCAACGGAGCATAGGCATGATCGCCATCCACGGTTTCTCGCCTTCGGGCAATTGCCACAAGCTGCGCATGCTGCTGGAGCCGCTCGGCCAGCCCTACGACTGGGTCGAGGTGGACAGCCCCAACGGCGCCACCCGCACGCCCGAGTTCCTGGCGCTCAACCCCAACGGCAAGGTGCCGGTGCTGCAACTGCAAGACGGACGCACGCTGACCGAATCCAACGCCATCCTGTACTACCTGGCGCAGGGCACGCCGTTCCTGGCCGAAGACCGCTGGGCGCGCGCGCAGACCTTGAGCTGGATGAATTTCGAGCAGTACAGCCACGAGCCCTACGTGGCGGTGGCGCGCTTCATCGCCGGCTGGACGCCGCTGGATTCGCCGCGCCGCGCCGAACTGCCGCGCCTGCGCGAGCGCTCGCACCAGGCGCTGGCGGTGATGGAGCGGCACCTGCAATCCAACGACTGGTTCAGCGCCGGCGCCTACGGCATCGCCGACATCGCCCTGTTCGCCTACACCGACGTGGCCGAGCACGGCGGCGTGGCGCTGGCGCCGTACCCGGCGCTGCGCGCCTGGCTGGCGCGGGTGCGCGCCACGCCGGGCTTCGTGCCCTTGCCCGAACCCGACGCCCTAGCGGCCGACCGCATCGCCCAAACCGCCTGACCCTTTCCCGATTGGCCGCCCTCGCGGGCGGCGGAGTGCCCGATGTCCGCGCAACCGCAGTCTCCGCTCTTCAACGGCTTCCCCAGCTTCAACACCGTGCCCAGCCCGATTCCGGCGCGGATGAAGGGGCTCAACCGCGCCGAAATCTGCGACGTCAACTTCGTCGAGTTCGTGCGCCACTGGGACGGCCGCGCCGACGCGCGCCCGGCCGCGCACGAGGCGGTGCTGGAGGGCAGCGCGCTGGACGCGCGAGGCTTCGCCGACTTGTTCGAGTCGCAGTTGATCAGCCGCCATCTGGATCTGATGGCGCGCGTGCTGCGCGTGCAGAACAAGGTCTTCTACACCATCGGTTCCAGCGGCCACGAAGGCAACGCGATGGTCGCGCGCCTGACCCGCCACACCGATCCGGCGTTCCTGCATTACCGCAGCGGCGGCTTCATGGCCGAACGCTTCCGCAAGCTGCCGGGCATGGACCCGGTGATGGATTCGGCGCTGTCCTTCGCCGCCAGCAAGGACGATCCGGCCTCCGGCGGCCGGCATAAGGTGTGGGGCAGCAAGCCCCTGTGGGTGCTGCCGCAGACCTCGACCATCGCCTCGCACCTGCCCAAGGCCTTGGGCACCGCCGTGGCCATCGAGACCGCGCGCCGCCTGGGCCATGCGCTGCCGATTCCCGACGACAGCATCGCGATCTGCTCGTTCGGCGACGCCTCGGCCAACCACGCCACCGCGCAGACCGCGTTCAACGCCGCGGCCTGGACCGCTTACCAGAAGCTGCCGGCGCCGGTGCTGTTCGTGTGCGAGGACAACGGCATCGGCATCTCGGTGAAGACGCCGGGCGGCTGGATCGGCAACCGCTTCCGCAACATGGACGGGCTGGATTACTTCGCCGCCGACGGTCTGGACCTGGCCAACGGCTACGGCCAGGTGCAGCGCGCGGTCGAGCATTGCCGCCGCAGCCGCCGCCCGACCTTCCTGCACCTGCGCACCACCCGGATCATGGGCCACGCCGGCACCGACTTCGAGATCGAATGGCGCTCGGTCGATGAGTTGTGCGCGGTGGAGGCCAGCGACCCGCTGTTGAGGTCCGCCGCGATCGCGCTGGAATCGGGGCTGATGTCGAAGGAGCAGGTGCTGGAGCTGTACGAGGCCACGCGCAAGCGCTGCTTCGCCGCGGCCGAAGAGGCCGACCGCCGGCCCAAGCTGGACCGCCTGGCCGACGTGGTCGCGCCGCTGGCGCCGTACACGCCCGCCGCGGTCCAGGCCGAGGCCCAGCGCGCCGATTACGGTACGCGCCGCCTGGAGGTGTTCGGCGGCGAAGCCAAGCTGCCGGAGCAGCAGCCGCCGCGGCATCTGGCGATCCAGATCAACAACGCGCTGCACGACCTGTTCGCCAAGTACCCCGAGACCCTGCTGTTCGGCGAGGACGTGGCGCAGAAGGGCGGCGTGTACACGGTGACCAAGGGCCTGCAGAAGGCGTTCGGCCCGCGCCGCGTGTTCAACACGCTGCTGGACGAAACCATGATCTTGGGCATGGCCCAGGGCTTCGCCAACGTTGGCCTGCTGCCGATTCCGGAAATCCAGTACCTGGCGTATTTCCACAACGCCTGCGACCAGATCCGCGGCGAGGCCGCGTCGCTGCAGTTCTTCAGCAACGACCAGTACCGCAACCCGATGGTGGTGCGCATCGCCGGCTTGGGCTACCAGCGCGGTTTCGGCGGCCACTTCCACAACGACAACTCGATCACCGCGCTGCGCGACATCCCCGGCCTGGTGGTCGGCTGCCCCTCGCGCGGCGACGACGCGGCGACCATGCTGCGCACCCTGGCCGCGCTGGCCAAGGTGGACGGGCGCGTGTCGGTGTTCCTGGAGCCGATCGCGCTGTACATGACCAAGGACCTGTACGAGGCCGGCGACGGCCAATGGATGACCAGCTATCCCTCGCCCGATGAAGCGATGCCGCTGGGCGAGGGCCGCGTGTACGGCGACGGCGACGACCTGGTGATCTTCAGCTACGGCAATGGCGTGCCGATGAGCCTGCGCGCCGCGCGCGCGATCGAGGCCAAGCACGGCTGGAAGACCCGCGTGGTCGACCTGCGCTGGCTGGTGCCCTTGAACGACGCCTACATCGTCGAACAGGCGCGCAGCGCCAAGCGCATCATCGTGGTCGACGAAGGCCGCCGCAGCGCCGGCGTGGGCGAGGGCGTGGTCACCGCGATCGCCGAAGGCGGCTACGGCGGCCGCCCGTTCCGCCGCGTGGTCGGCGTGGACACCTACACCCCGCTGGCCGGCGCCGCGTTCCTGGTGATCCCGGGCGACGACGACATCGTCGCCGCGGCCGACACGCTGGCTTGATCCACAGCGCCGGGATGCTTTGGGGTAGGAGCGGCGTGAGCCGCGACCACGCAACGCCCTGACGCCGCGCCGCTGTGCGCGGCGACGCATCGCGGCTTACGCCGCTCCTACCCCAAAGCAGGCCTCGGTTGGCGTTCTGTGGGAGCGGTGGGAGCGGCGTGAGCCGCGATCGCGCGACTGCGGGCTTGCTTCGCTACCGGCAATCTGCGTCGCGGCTCGTTTCCAGGGGAATGGGGCACGGCGTCGCCTCAGCGCGCCAAGCCAGCCAGCAGCGGCAGCACTTCGCAAGCCTGCCCGCCGACCAGCAACGGCACCGGCGCCGCATCCAACGGCATCACCGCCAGGCCTTCGTCCGCCGCCGCGCAAATCAACTGGCCGGCCACGCTCGTAGCCGTATCGGCCTGCGCCTGCACTTCGGCCGGCGCGCTCACCCCCGCGCCGCGCAAACGCATCAACCCCCGCTTCGCCTTCCCCAGGAAATGCGTGCGCGCCACGATCTCCTGGCCGGGGTAGCAGCCCTTCTTCACGCTGAAGGCCTGCAGCCGCTCCAGCGACAGCTGCTGCGGCGTCCATTGCTCGGCCTGGTCCGGGCCCAGGCGCGGCAGGCCGTGGCGCAGGTCGTCCAGGGCCCAGCGCCGGGCGAAGTCGGCGTCCTCCGGCCCGGCCGCGTCGGCGGCGACGATGCGCAGGCTGCGCTCGACGCCTTCGCCGCGGTAGTCCAACTCCAGGCCCGTGGCCTCGTCGTCGGCCAGAACGGCGCCCAGCGCCGCCTGCGGCGCGCCGTAGCGGCCGACCGCGCGCAGATCGTCGCGGACGACGATCGTGGTCTTGCTGCGGAACAGGAACCGGCGCAGGGCCGCGGCGAAGGCCTCGGCGTCGGCATCGGGCAGCAGCAGCCAGATCCGCTCATCGGCCAAACGCAGCAAAGCCATCAGCGCGATCACGCGGCCTTTCGGCGTCAGCCAGCCGCTCCACTGCCAGTGGCCGGGCGTCAGCGCGGCCACGTCGTTCATGAACTGCGCCTGCGCGAAAGCCGCCGCATCGCGGCCGGAAAGCTCGATCAGGCGGTGGCCGGGCAGGGCGGTGGCCTGTCCGGACGGGGCCTGCGGGTTGTCATGCATGGGGGCGGGAATTAAGATTTAACGCTGTGATGATAGGCCAAACCACCCCGGACGCAGCGGCGGACCCCGTGCCCCCCAGCCAGGTGTCCGAGATCCCCGCACCCTCGGTTCCGGCCTCCGGCAGCGCTGCGCCGCCGAGCCAGGAATTCGGCGGCCGCGACGGTCCCGAACCCACCCGCTACGGCGACTGGGAAAAGAACGGCCGCTGCATCGACTTCTAGCTACGCCCGTCCAGCCGCACCACCCCCGACCCTTCCCCGCCACGCGGCGCCGCCGCCCAGCCGAGACAGCCATACGCTCATGGCGAACCGCGAACGTCCCTTGTCGCCGCATCTGCAGGTCTATGCCTGGCAGATCCAGATGGTGACCTCGATCGTGCACCGGATTACCGGTTGCATCCTTTCCGTCGGCGCCCTGCTGATCGCCTGGGCCCTGGTCGCCCTGGCGGCCGGTCCGGAGGCCTGGGCCCAGTTCACCGCCTGCGCGCGCTCGCCGCTGGGCTTCCTGATCCTGTTCGGCTGGACCTGGGCCTTCGCCTACCACCTGCTCAACGGCATCCGCCATCTGATCCAGGACGCCGGCTACGCCTACAAGGTCGCGACCTTCGTGCGCAACGGCTGGATCAGCGTGATCGGCAGCCTGGTGGTGACCGCGCTGATCTGGCTGGTGGCGATGATGCAGCGGGGTGGCGCATGAGCATCTTCAGCCAGAAGCAGCTGCGCAATCCGCTCAAGACCGCGCGCGGCCTGGGCTCGGCGAAGGACGGCACCCACCACTTCGTGGTCCAGCGCGTCACCGCGATCGCGCTGATCTTCCTGTGCCTGTACGTGGTCGGGCTGGTGATCTCCTGGATCGGCGGCGACTATGCCTCGGTCCGCGCCTCGGTTGCCCACCCCTGCAACGCCGTGTTGCTGGTGGCGTTCCTGGTGGCGATGTTCTGGCACGCCAAGCTCGGCCTGCAGGTGGTCATCGAGGACTACGTGCACAGTCCCGGCCTGGCGGTGGCTTCGCAAATCGCCGTCGTTTTCGTCTGCGTCCTCGCTGCGCTCGCTAGCGTGCTCGCCGTTATCCGCATCGCGCTGGGAGCCTGACCGTGGCCGCTGCCTACAAGATCCAGGAACACAAGTTCGACATGCTCGTGGTCGGCGCCGGCGGCGCCGGCCTGCGCGCCACCTTCGGTCTGGCCCAGAAGGGCCTGAAGACCGCCTGCATCACCAAGGTGTTCCCGACCCGTTCGCACACCGTGGCGGCGCAGGGCGGCATTTCCGCCGCGCTGGCCAACATGGGCGAGGACGACTGGCGCTACCACTTCTTCGATACCGTCAAGGGTTCGGACTGGCTGGGCGACCAGGACGCGATCGAGTACATGTGCAAGGAGGCCATTCCGGCCATCATCGAGCTCGAGCACCAGGGCGTGCCGTTCTCGCGCACCGAAGAGGGCAAGATCTACCAGCGCCCGTTCGGCGGCATGACCACCAAGTACGGCGAAGGCCCGCCGGCGCAGCGCACCTGCGCCGCGGCCGACCGCACCGGCCACGCGATCCTGCACACCCTGTACCAGCAGTCGCTGGCGCACGACGCGCAGTTCTTCATCGAGTACTTCGCCCTCGACCTGATCATGGACGCCGACGGCGCCTGCCGCGGCGTGCTCGCCCTGGACATGGCAGAAGGCACGCTGCACCTGTTCCGCGCCCAGGGCACGGTGCTGGCCACCGGTGGCTACGGCCGCGCCTATTTCTCCGCGACCTCGGCCCACACCTGCACCGGCGACGGCGGCGGCATGGCCCTGCGCGCCGGCCTGGGCCTGCAGGACATGGAGTTCGTGCAGTTCCACCCCACCGGCATCTACGGCGCCGGCTGCCTGATCACCGAGGGCGTGCGCGGCGAAGGCGGCATCCTGCGCAACAGCAACGGCGAGCGCTTCATGGAGCGCTACGCGCCCAGCGTGAAGGACCTGGCGCCGCGCGACATGGTCAGCCGTTCGATGACCATCGAAATCCGCGAAGGCCGCGGCGTGGGCGAGCACAAGGACCACATCCTGCTCGACCTGACCCATCTGGGCCCGGAAGTCATCCACGAGAAGCTGCCGGGCATCGCCGAGTCGGCGCGCATCTTCGCCAACGTGGACGTGGAGAAGGAACCGATCCCGGTCATCCCGACCGTGCACTACAACATGGGCGGCATTCCGACCAACTACCACGGCGAAGTGGTGCAACTGCGCAACGGCGACCCCGACGCGGTGGTGCCGGGCCTGTACGCCATCGGCGAGGCGGCCTGCGTGTCGGTGCACGGCGCCAACCGCCTGGGCTCGAACTCGCTGCTGGACCTGGTGGTGTTCGGCCGCGCGGTGGCCAACCGCTGCGCCGAGACCGTCACCCCGGGCGCCACCCTGCCCAAGCTGGCGGCCGACGCCTGCGACACGGCGCTGGCGCGCCTGGACAAGCTGCGCAACGCCAACGGCGGCACCCCGACCTCGGTCATCCGCGACAAGATGCAGCGCACCATGCAGGCCGACGCCGCGGTGTTCCGCACCGGCGAGACCCTGAGCGACGGCGTGCGCAAGATCCGCGACATCCACGCCTCGTTCGCCGACGTCAAGGTGACCGACCGCTCGCTGATCTGGAACTCGGACCTGATCGAGACCTACGAGCTGTCGAACCTGCTCGGTCAGGCGCTGGCGACCATCGTCTCGGCCGAGAACCGCACCGAATCGCGCGGCGCCCATGCGCGCGAGGATTTCCCGACGCGCAACGACGCCGAGTGGCAGAAGCACACGCTGTGCTACGTGGACGAGAGCGGCCAGACCCGCATCGACTACCGCCCGGTGCACAACTACACG
The DNA here is from genome assembly GCF_003382365.1 of Lysobacter silvisoli. Classification (NCBI taxonomy): domain Bacteria; kingdom Pseudomonadati; phylum Pseudomonadota; class Gammaproteobacteria; order Lysobacterales; family Lysobacteraceae; genus Lysobacter; species Lysobacter silvisoli. The sequence continues at coordinate 849,817 of NZ_QTSU01000001.1, forward strand.
CTCACCGACGACGTCGCCTACGTCCCGCCCAAGGAGCGCAAGTACTGATCGGCCTCCATGGCGCGCACCCGCTGCGCGCCGCCCCCGACCCGTACCGACGCTAGCCCAGAGACCGCCAGCATGGCCCAATTCGTCCTACCGAAGAACTCGCAGATCCAGAAGGGCCGCCATTGGGCCTCGCCGGGCGCCAAGCAGCCGCGCACCTTCAAGGTCTACCGCTGGAACCCCGACGACGGCATGAACCCGCGCGTGGACACCTACGAGGTGGACATGGCGACCTGCGGTCCGATGGTTCTGGATGCGCTGATCAAGATCAAGAACGAGATCGACCCCACGCTCACCTTCCGCCGCTCCTGCCGCGAAGGCATCTGCGGTTCGTGCGCGATGAACATCGACGGCACCAACACCCTGGCCTGCACCAAGGCGATTTCCGACTGCAAGGGCAAGGCGGAGGTGCCGATCTACCCGCTGCCGCACATGGACGTGGTCAAGGACCTGGTGCCGGACCTGACCCACTTCTACGCCCAGTACGCCTCGATCAAGCCCTGGCTGCGCACGCAGAGCGCGGCGCCGTCCGACCGCGAGCGCCTGCAGACGCCGGAAGACCGCAAGAAGCTCGATGGCTTGTACGAGTGCATCCTGTGCGCCTGCTGCTCGACCAGCTGCCCCAGCTACTGGTGGAACGGCGACCGCTACCTGGGCCCGGCGATCCTGCTGCAGGCCTATCGCTGGATCATCGATTCGCGCGACGAGGACACCGGTGCGCGCCTGGACGATCTGGAAGACCCGTTCAAGCTCTACCGCTGCCACACCATCATGAACTGCGCGCGCACCTGCCCGAAGGGCCTGAACCCCGCGCAGGCCATCGGCGAGATCAAGAAGCTGATGCTGGCGCGCCGGGTCTGATCCCGGCCGCCATCGCCGGAGCGGCGCTACGTTCCGGCGCCGCGCTGGGCGGCCTCGCGCCAGCCGGGTATGCGCCGAGCCCCCCGCCGGCCCGCGCGCACCGCTACCATCCGCATCGATCCCCTCAACGCAGGCGAGCGATGGACCCCAAGACCCTGTTCCTTCCCGCCGCCGCGATGGCGGCGCTGAGCCTGCTGGTCTGGCTGCGCCTGTATTGGGTGCGCATCGGCCAGATGCGCCGCGACCGCATCCATCCGCAGGCGGTGGCGACGTCGGCCCAGGCCGCGGCCAGGCTCACCCAGAGCACGGCGGCCGACAACTTCCGCAACCTGTTCGAGCTGCCGGTGCTGTTCTACCTGGCGCTGACCATGGCCGCGCTGACCCAGTTGGGCGACCGCACCGTACTGGCGCTGGCCTGGGCCTTCGTGGTCTTGCGCGTGCTGCACAGCCTGATCCATTGCGGCTACAACAAGGTGATGCACCGCTTCCTGGCTTACGTCGCCGGTGCCCTGGTGTTGTGGGCGCTGTGGGGTTACCTGGCGTGGGGCCTGTTGCGCGCATGAACGGCGTATTCGTAGGGTTCGTTCCGCGTCAACGGCCACTGCCTCTGCGAGGCATCGATATGAGCATGGAGCCCATGACCCACCGTACCCCTGCGAGCCAGCCGCGCGCCTGTGGCGTTGCCAGGTTCTCGCTGTCGGCCGCGCTCGCGCTGGCATCGTTGTCCGCCGCTGCGGCCGAGCCGTCGGCCGAGTCGGTGGCGCTCGCACGCGACTACGTGGTCAGCGCGCGCTTCGTCGATCTGCTCGACGGCATCGTCAACCGTTTCGCCAGCGAAGCCAATGTCGCCACCGATCCCAAAGACCTGGAGATGAAGCGGCGCGTGGTGCGCGACATGTCGCGCGAGGTCATGGCCGATTCGCTGGCGCGCTCGCTGGCCGCCGATACGCCGGTCGCGGTGCTGCGCGACGGCGTTGCCCATGCCAAGAGCGACATAGGCCGGATCGAGTTCGGCTGTCTGGCGGACATGGCCAAGGGGCCGGAGGGTTATCCCGCCTGCCTGGAATCCAAGACCGACGAGGACCAGCGTTCGCGCATCCTGGCGCACAGCCAGACCGAGTCCGGCGTGGCGCTGATGACCAAGGTGCTGGAGAGTGATGCCATCGTCGATGCCCTGAACGCCAGCACCCGCGACCTGGTCGCGCGCGATCCCGAAGTGGCCGCGCAGCTGGCCGACTACTGCGAGCGCAAGCCCGACGAGGGCATGTGCGGATACCGGGCCGAGGCGGCGGCTGAGACCGGCGGGAAGAGCGATGAGCGACGCTGACGACACCGAGCTGCGCCGCCTGCGCTGGCGCAGCCGCCGCGGCATGCGCGAACTGGACCAGTTGTTCGGCCGTTATCTCGACCGCGCCTGGGCGCAGGATTCCGAAGCCCAGCGCGGGGTTTTCCTACGTCTGCTGGATTGCGAGGACGATAAGCTCTGGCGCTGGTTCATGGGCTACGAGGCCTGTCCCGATGCCGAGCTCGACGCGCTCATCCAACGCATCCGCGCCATGCCGGCCCCCGCCTAAGGCACGCGAGGGCAGGCTTGACTGGCTGCCCTCGCGCGGCCTGGCCGCCGCGCTGGCCCTGATCGGCCTGCTCGCCGCCGTGGCCGTGCTGAACTGCGAGCTGCCGCGGCCCTGGGCCTGGCCGCTGGCCGCCGTTGCGGCGCTGTACGGCGCCTGGCTGGCGCGGCGCGAACTGCGCCGGCCGCCGCAAGCCCTGGTCGTGGCCGCGGGCCGATTCCATCTGGACGGCGTGGAGTTGTGCCAGCCGCGCCTGCACTGGCGCGGCCCTTTGGCCTGCCTGTCGTTCCGGCAGGGGCGCCGCCGCCGTTACCGGATCGGCTGGCCCGACGCCCTGGGCGCCACAGCGCGGCGTGAACTCCGGCTGGCTGCTTCGGTCATAACGCCTACGCCAGACCCGCGTTCGATGGCACCATAGCCGGATATGTTCAAACCCGTCCCCGTCGCCATCGGCCTGCGCTACCTGCGCGCCAAACGCCGCAACGGCTTCATCTCCTTCATCTCGCTGGCCTCGGTGCTGGGCATCGCACTGGGCGTGATCGCGCTCATCACCACCCTGGCGGTGATGAGCGGCTTCCAGCGCGAGATCCGCGACCGCATGCTGCAGATGGCCGCCCACGCCACCGTCAGCGCCTACGGCGAGCCGCTGCTGGACTGGCAGCGCGCGGTGGACGTGGCGGTGGCCGACAAACGCGTCTCCGGCGCCGCGCCCTACGTGGAAAAAGAAGCCCTGCTGTCGGGCGCGCGCAATCAGCCGGCGATGGTGCGCGGCATCCTGCCCGAACAGGAGCGCAAGGTGTCGGTGCTGGCCGAGAAGATGGTGCAGGGTCGCCTGGAGGACCTGACCCCCGGCAGCTACAACATCGTGCTCGGCAAGGAGCTGGCGCTGTGGCTGGGCGTGGGCGTGGGCGATCACGTGGTGCTGATGACGTCCGACTTCCGCAGCACCCCGATGGGCGCGCTGCCGCAGCTCAAGCGCTTCACCGTCAGCGGCATCTTCGAGGCCGGCTACAACGAGTTCGACAAGGGTCTGGCCGTGGCCAACCTGCACGACATGCAGCGCGTGTTGCGCATGGGCGAGGGCGTCACCGGCGTGCGCCTGAAGCTGCACGACATGGACCGCGCCTGGGACGTGGCCCGCGACCTGGCGCTGAGCCTGGGCGGCCCGTATCAGGTCAGCGACTGGACCAGCGACAACGCCAACATGTTCCGCGCGCTGAAGATGGAAAAGACCATCATGGCGATCCTGCTGTCGCTGATCATCGCCATGGGCGCGTTCAACCTGGTGTCCTCGCAGGTCATGCTGGTCACCGACAAGCAGGCCGACATCGCGATCCTGCGCACCCTGGGTCTGACCCCGCGCGGGGTCATGCAGGTGTTCGTGGTTCAGGGCACCCTGATCGGCGTGATCGGCACCGTGCTGGGCGTGATCGGCGGCATCGCCCTGACCTTGAACCTGGAGCACATCCTCAAGGCCATCGAAACCGTGCTGGGCGTGCAATTGCTGCCCGAGGACGTCTACTACATCACCGGCCTGCCCACCGATCTGCAATCGAGCGACGTGATCGCGATCGCCGCGGTGGCCCTGGTCATGGCCTTTCTGGCCACCATCTATCCCGCCTGGCGCGCCGCGCGCACGGCTCCGGCCGAGGCGCTGCGTTATGAGTAAGGCTACCGACGCGGCGCCTGCGACCGACACCGACGGCGCGGTGATCCAGTGCACCGGCCTGGGCATGACCTATGCCGAAGGCAAAATGCGCACGCCGGTGTTCGACGGCCTGGATTTCGCCGTGCAGCGCGGCGAAACCGTGGCTATTCTCGGCGCCTCCGGCGCGGGCAAGAGCACCTTGCTGCACCTGCTGGGCGGCCTGGACACGCCCACCGCGGGTGAGGTCTTCGTGGCCGGGCAGCGCATGAGCGCGCTGTCGGACGCCGCGCGCGGCGCCTTGCGCAACCGCGCGCTGGGCTTCGTCTACCAGTTCCACCACCTGCTGCCCGAGTTCACCGCGTTGGAGAACGTGATGATGCCGGTGCTGCTGGCCGGCACCGCGGTGCCCGAGGCCAGCCGCCGCGCCCAGGCGCTGCTGGAATCGGTGGGCCTGGGCCACCGCCTGGCGCACAAGCCCGGCGAACTGTCGGGCGGCGAACGCCAGCGCGCCGCGGTCGCGCGCGCGCTGGTCAACCAGCCCGCCTGCGTGCTCGGCGACGAGCCCACCGGCAACCTCGACGAGAAGACCGCCGCCACCGTGTTCGAGCTGATGCTGGGTTTGAACCGGGAGCAGGGCACCAGCCTGGTCCTGGTCACCCACGACCGCCGCCTCGCGCGCCGCTTGGACCGCGTGCTGGAACTGCACGAAGGCCGGTTGCGGCAGCTGGCGCAGTCGGAAGTTTGAGCGACCTCACACGATCCGCCACCGATAGCGGAGGCGGCTTTGGGGTAGGAGCGGCGTTAGCCGCGACCGCGCAACTTCGATGACGACAAGCGCGCCGACCTGGCGCGCTCGTCAATCCCAATAGATCGTGTACACCCGGTAGCCCTCGGGCGGCTCAGGCGACGCGGCATGCTTGCCGTAAGGCCAGCCTTCGCTGATGCCGTCCGATTCCAGCCCTTCGATCCAGCTGTCGGCTACTTCCGGCGGCGCGCTGGAATACACGTGCACGTTCTCGGCCGCCGGCCACAGCTCGTCGTCGTCCAGCGCCTCGCCCCATTCCTGATGCAGGCCCACATATATGCCTTGCACATCGGCGCGTGCCTCAATGGCCTTGAGGCGCGCATACAGCTCGCGTAGCGGCGGCCGCCCGTAGCCCCATTGGTTCGGCGCGATCGAATCCTCCTGGTCGTTCTGGCTGAAGTACTGATCCAGAGTGACCAGCGGGAAATGGTCCGGGTCCTGATCGTCCAGGTCGCGCAGCAGGGCTAGTAGTTCGTTGCGGCTGGTCATTGACGGTCCTTGCGCGGAGGGGTGTGACGCGGCGGAAGTGGGTGGGTGTGACGGGTCGATCTTAGTGCGTGTCGCGTCTATTCGCTCCAGCGCCCGCGATCTTCTCGGCGGGCCCGCGGCGAATTGCACTACGCCAACATCAGGACATTCCTACATCGCCACCGCGGCAAGCCCGATGCCGCGCAGACCCTGCTGCCGCGAAGCTGATGCCATCTCCGCAGCAAGCGCAGGCATGGCCAACGCCCCACCAAATCCGCCGTTCGCTCCTCTAGGCCCCGCGGTCGCCGCAGCCGCGCTGCTGGGCGCCGTCGCCGGCCTGAGCGTGCCGCAGCTGTGGCCGGTGCCGGCCTTGCTGGCGTTGCTGCTCAGCGCACTGACGCTGTGGTGGCGCAGTCGCCGCAGCGTTCGCCTTTTGGGTGCGTTGATCCTGGGTTTCGCCTGGGCCGGTCTGCACGCGGCATATGCCTTATCGCTGCAGCTGCCGACCGATTGGGGGCGTAGACCGATCGAAGTAGCGGGGCGCATCGTCGACCTGCCGGTGCACGAGCCGCGGCGCACGGTGTTCCTGTTCCGCGTCGACGACGACGCCACGCAATCCAACGCCCTGCGCGGCCGCGAGCTGCGCCTGTCCTGGTACAGCGAGGATCGCGCCGCACGCGCGCGCCTGCGCGCCGGCCAGGCCTGGCGCTGGCAGGCGCGCCTGCGCGCACCGCGCGGTCTGCGCAACCCTGGCGTCGGCGATGCCGAGAAGTACGCGCTGATGCAGGGCCTCACCGCCACTGGCGTTCTGTTTGCGCCTGAGCGCGGCAGCTTGCTGACGCCCGCGAGCGGACTGCAAGCGCTGCGCGAACGTCTGTCAGGCCGCATCGCCGAGTCGGTCGTGGCGCCGTCTTCGCGCTTCGTGCGTGCACTGGCGCTAGGCGACACGCGGGCGCTGGACGACCGCGACTGGGAGCTGCTGCGCGCCAACGGCCTGACCCACCTGATCGCGATCTCCGGTTTTCACGTTGGCCTGGTCGCGGGCTTCTTCGCCTTGCTTGCGCGCGGGCTGTGGTGGGTCTGGCCGGCGTTGGGCCGGCAGGTACCCAGACCGATGGGCGCAGCTACGGCGGCAGCGATAGGCGCCTTGCTGTATGCGGCGCTGGCCGGCTTCGCCCTGCCGACCGTGCGCACCTTGCTGATGATCGCGGTGGTGGCCGGTTTGCGCCTGTCGCGTCGCCGCTTCGATGGCGCCGCGACGCTGGCGCTGGTCGCGCTGGCGGTATGGCTGGTCGATCCCCTGGCCCTGCTGGGCGCGGGCTTCTGGCTGAGTTTCCTGGGCGTGGCCTGGCTGATGTGGTGCCTGCCGCACGGCGCAGGCCAGCGCTCGCTCCTGCGCGACTTCCTGTCGGCGCAAGGCGTGGCCACGCTGGGTTTGCTGCCGCTGTGCGCGGCGTTGTTCGGCCAGGCTTCGCTGGCAGGCCCGTTCGCGAACCTGATCGCGGTGCCATGGTGGAGCCTGGTGGTGGTGCCGCTGGCGTTGCTGGGCACCGGTCTGGAGTTGCTGCACGCAGGATGGGGCAGTGCCGTCTGGCGTTTGGCCGCGTGGTGCTTCGATGCGAGCTGGCCGTTGTTCGAGCATCTGGGGTCGGGCCGGCTGGCGCTGTGGTGGCTGCCGGAGCCGCGCTGGTTCGCGCTGCCGTTGGCATTGCTGGGTGCGTTCTGGCTGCTGCTGCCGCGCGGCACGCCGGGCAAGCCGCTGGCGGCGTTGCTGTGGCTACCCCTGTTATGGCCGGACCGCGACCTGCCCGTGCCGGGGCAGGTGGAGCTGAACGTCATCGACGTAGGGCAGGGCTTGTCGGTGCACGTGCGCACCGCCCGTCACGAGCTGCTCTACGACTTCGGCCCCGCCGCGCCCGAGGGCTACGACGCTGGCGAGCGCGCGGTGGTGCCTGCCTTGCGCGCCTTGGGCGTGCGCAGCCTGGATCGCGTGGTGCTCAGCCACGGCGACAACGACCATGCCGGCGGATTGCAGGCGGTGTTGCGCGCCTATCCGGCCCGGCAGCGGTCCGCGCCCGAGGGCGTGGGCCTGACCGGCCTGCGGCCCTGTGTGGCCGGCGAGGCCTGGACCTGGGATGGCGTGCGTTTCCGCTTCCTGCACCCGCCGCCGTACTTTCCCTACCTGCGCAACGAATCCAGCTGCGTGCTGCGCATCGAGACCGACCGGGGCGCGGTGCTGCTGACCGGCGACATCGGCCAGATCGTCGAGCGCGATCTGGTCCGCCGCGCGCGCGAGCGCGGCGGCGGCGCCCTGCGCGCCGAGGTGGTGCTGGTGGCCCACCACGGCAGCCGCGGCTCCTCCGATCCGGCCTTCGTCGCCGCCACCGGCGCCCGCCACGCGCTGGTGTCCAGCGGCTACGGCAACCGCTATGGCCACCCCAAGCCGCAGGTGCTGGCGCGCTGGCGGGCGGCCGGCGCGCGGACCTGGGACACCGCCCAGGCCGGCGCGCTGCGCCTGCGCCTGGGGCCGCCGATCGCGGCCGGCACGGTCCGGGTGGAAACGCGACGCCAGGCACATCCGAGGCTGTGGGACGCGGCCCGGCGGACCGGGGCCGCACCGGCTGGGCTATCCTATCGGCCGGAATGAGGCGGCCGTTGGGCCGGAGGTTCGCGAGTGCTGGAACTGGTCAAGGCCGGCGGTTGGCCGATGATCCCGCTGTTGCTGCTGTCGGCCATCGCGCTGGCGATCATCATCGAGCGGCTATGGACCCTGCGGCGCAAGGCGGTGCTGCCGCCCGACCTGGGCAAGGAAGTCCGCGCCTGGGCCAGCCGCGGCAAGCTGGACCCGGCCCACATCGAGTCCCTGCGCGCCACCTCGCCGCTGGGCGCGCTGCTGGCCGCCGCGCTGGACGTGCGCGGCCGTCCGCGCGAGGAGATCCGCGAGCGCATCGAGGACGTGGGCCGCCATCTGGTCCACCGCATGGAGCGCTACCTCAACACCTTGGGCACGATCTCCGCCGCCGGCCCGTTGCTGGGCCTGTTCGGCACCGTGGTCGGCATGATCAAGATGTTCATGGTGATCGGCAAAAGCGGCATAGGCGACGTCAACGAACTCGCCGGCGGCATCGGCTACGCGCTGATCTGCACCGCCACCGGCATGATCGTGGCGGTGCCGGCGCTGGTCGCGCACCGCTGGTTCCGCGGCCGCATCGCCGAGTACATCGTGGCCATGGAGCACGAGGCGATCCAGTTGCTCGACACCCTGGACACGCGCCCGCTGGCGCGTCCGGCCGCCGCCAACCCGGCCGCCGCCGGCAGCGCGCCGCCGCCGGCGCAACCGCAGGCCGCGGGCTGAGACGGGGCGGGCAGGGCATGCGCATCCGCGACCACCGCGCCGACGACGAACCGGAGATCAACCTGGTCCCGTTGATCGACGTGATCCTGGTGCTGATCATCTTCTTCGTGGTCACCGCCACCTTCGACGCGCGTTCGGTGCTGAAGCTGGAGCTGCCGCGCGCCAGCGGCGAGCCGTCCAGCGACACCTCCAAGGCGCTGATCGTGCTGGTCAACGCCGAGGGCCGCTATTTCGTCGACGACCGCGAAGTGCTGCGCGACGATCTGCAATCGCTGAAGACCACCATCGCCGAAGTCGCCGGCAGCGACCGCGACCGCCAAGTGCTGCTGCGCGCCGATGCGCGCACGCCGTACCAGGCCGTGGTCACCGTCTACGACGCGCTGGGCCAGCTCGGCTTCCGCCGCATCATGAGCGCGACCGCGCCGCCCACCGGCGCCGGCGGCAGCGAGGGCCTGCGGTGACCGCCCAGGTCTCGCCCTGGCAGACCTACCGCCGCCTGCTGGGCTTCGCCCGTCCGTACGGCGGGCTGCTGTGGCTGGCGCTGATCGGCATGCTGATCGAGGCGGCGGCCGCCGGCGCGTTCACCACCTTGATGACGCCGATCATCAACCTGACCTTCATCGAGAAGGAAAAACAGCTCAGCACACTGCTGCCGCTGGCCATCGTCGGCCTGTTCCTGCTGCGCGGCATCGCCGGCTACATCACCGACTACCACATGGCCAAGGCCGGCCGCAGCATCGCCCGCGACCTGCGCGTGAACGTGCTGGGCAAGTACCTGCGCCTGCCCGGCCTGCGCTTCGACACCGAGCCAGTGCCGTCGATGCTGGTGCGCCTGGGCTCGGACAGCGACCAGGTCGCGCAGGCCGCGGTCGACGCGATGAAGGTGATGCTGCAGCAGAGCTTCCAGGCGCTGGCGCTGCTGGGCGCGATGCTCTACGCCAGCTGGCAGGTGACCCTGGCGGTGCTGCTGATGGCGCCGCCGCTGGCCTTCGTGATGGACAAGATCGGCCGCCGCTACCGCCGCATCAGCCACCGCATCCAGGAAAGCGCGGGCGCGCTGCTGCAGTCGGCCGACCAGGCCCTGGGCAACCAGCAGGAGGTCAAGGTCTACGGCGCGCAGGGCGTGGAGTTGCAGCGCTACGGCGCCATCGCCGACAACCACCTCAAACTGAGCATGAAGGTCGAGTCCACGCGTTCCATCGCCTCGGCGATGGTCCAGCTGATGGGCGCGGTGGGCCTGGCCCTGCTGCTGTTCGTCGCCGGCCGCGAGGCGCTGGCCGGACGGCTGGACGCGGGCAAGTTCGTGACCCTGATGACCTCGATGATCGCGATCATTCCGGCGCTGCGCCAGCTCACCAACGTGCAGAACATGCTCCAGCGCGGCGTGGCCTCGGCCGAGCGCCTGTTCTCGGTGCTGGACTCCGACGACGAGCCCGATAACGGCAGCCGTAGCGTGCAGCGGGTGCGCGGCGAGATCGAATTCCGCGACGTGGTCGCGCGCTATCCCGGCCAGACCCAGCCGGCGCTGGACGGGGTGAGCTTCAGCGCCCGTCCGGGCACGGTCACCGCCATCGTCGGCCGCTCCGGCAGCGGCAAGTCCACCTTGATCAAGCTGCTGCCGCGCTTCTACGAACCCGAATCCGGGCAGATCCTGCTCGACGGCGAGCCGCTGCAGGACTACCGACTCAGCGACCTGCGCCGGCAGATCGCCCTGGTCGGCCAGCAGGTGATGCTGTTCGACGGCACCGTCGCGGCCAACGTGGCCTACGGCGAACTGCAGGACGCCGCGCCCGAGCGCCTGCAGCGCGCGGTGGCCGGCGCCAACGCCCAGGAGTTCGTCGAACGCCTGCCCGAGGGCGTGCAGACCCACATCGGCGCCAAGGGCGGCCGTCTGTCCGGCGGCCAGCGCCAGCGCCTGGCGATCGCCCGCGCCATGCTCAAGGACGCGCCCATCCTGATCCTGGACGAGGCCACCGCCGCGCTGGACACCGAATCCGAACGCCTGGTCCAGGACGCGCTGGAACGGCTGATGCCCGACCGCACCACGCTGGTGATCGCGCACCGCCTGTCGACCATCGAACACGCCGATCAGGTGCTGGTCATGGATCAGGGCCGCATCGTCGAGCGCGGCAGCCACAGCCAGCTGCTGGCCCAGGGCGGGCTGTACGCGCACCTGCACCGCATGCAGTTCCGCGAGGCCGAGTAAGCCATGGCCGCAGGCAGCAACGAACGTCGCACCCGCGTGCCGGCGTACTGGTACGGCGATGCGCCCATTCCGGTCAGCGCGCGGCTGCTGTCGGCGCTGTACGGCGCGGTCACCGGCCTGCGCCGCAAGCTGTATTCGAAGGGTTGGCTGCGCCGCCGCCATCCCGGCGTACCGGTGCTGGTGGTGGGCAACATCACCGCCGGCGGCGCCGGCAAAACGCCGATGACCATCGCCCTGGTCGAGCGCCTGCGCAGCGAAGGCTGGACACCGGGCGTGGCCAGCCGCGGCTACGGCCGCGATGACGGCGCCGGCGCGCTCTGGATCGAAGCGAGCACCGACCCGCGCCTGGGCGGCGACGAGCCGGTGCTGATCGCCGCGCGCACCGGCGCCAAGGTGCGCGTGGACCGCGACCGCTACGCCGCCGCGCGCGCCCTGGCCGAGGCCGGTTGCGACGTGGTGATCTGCGACGATGGCTTGCAGCATTACCGCTTGGCGCGCGATATCGAAATCGAAGTGGTCGACGGCCGCCGACGCTACGGCAACGGCCAGCTGTTGCCGGCCGGCCCGCTGCGCGAACTGCCCGAGCGCGCCTCGCTCTGCGATTTCCGCGTGGTCAACATCGCCCAGGTCAACGGCGGCGCGGGCTTCGCCGCCGGCGAGACCGGCTTCGGCGAATGGCCGATGCGCCTGGTCGCCGACCAGGTGCAGCCGGTGCTGGGCGGCCGCGGGCGCAAGCTCAGCGCCTATTCCGGCCAGCGCGTGCACGCGGTCGCCGGCATCGGCGACCCCGAGCGTTTCTTCGGCATGCTGCGCGGCTTCGGCATCGCCGTGGTCCCGCACGCGTTTCCCGACCATCACCGCTACGTCGCCGCCGACTTCGAATTCGGCAGCCAGCTGCCGGTGCTGATGACCGAGAAGGACGCGGTCAAGCTGGCCGGCGTGGGCGAGGGCGGCTTCGTTACCGAGCAGTACTACAGCGTGCCGGTGCGCACCGAACTGCCCGAGGCGTTCTGGGTGGCGTTGCTGGCCAGGCTCGGTGCGCTGCGCACGCCGTAATCCGATCGTTGCGGCCCGGCGCCGCGCAAGCGAAGATCGACACCCCAAGCCCCAGCGCCACTATCGCCAGGAGCCCCATGCACAAGTACAGCGCACTACTGGCCGTTTGCTTGCTGCCAGGCTGGGCCCTGGCCGCCGACGACGACCAGGTCGATCCGGAACAGGCGGAAAGCGACATGACCGCTGCCTATCAGGCCACGCTGGATCGCCTGACCGCCTTGAGCGCATCGCGGCCCGAAGCCGCGGCGGCGCGCCAGCGCTTCATCGAGGCGCAGCAGCTATGGGAGCGCTACACGACCGAGCAATGCGCGGCCGAAGCGGCGCTGCACCCGTTCAAACAAAGCCCCAGTCGGGCCGAGGCCTATCAGAAGATCCTGAGCATGCAGTGCCGCGGCGTGCACGCGCAGTTGCAAGCCGATCACTTGAACAATTACTTGCGCAACATCCTGCCGCAAACCTGAGTTTCGAGGCATCGGTGCCGCCGACCCAACAGAGTCGGCGGCATCGCCACGCCCTCAGAATCGATAGTCCAGGCTCAACATCGCATTGCGCGGAGCGCCGTAATATCCCTGCGCCCAATACAGGCTATTGATGTATTTGCGATCGGTGACGTTGTCCAGGTTCAGGCTCGCGCTGAACTTTTCGTTGAAGCGATAGCGCGCCATCAAACCCAGCAGCGCATACGATGGCTGTCGGGTGACGATGGGGCGCCCGGCCGTGTCCTGCGCGCCCTGGTCGCGGTGGATCTCGTCCTGCCAGCGCAGCTGCGCGCCCACGCTCAATCCCTCGATCGCGGCGATGTCGTAGGTGGTGGACAGCCGCAGCGTGCGGCGCGGCACGTAGGTGCGCGCGTCGTCGCCGTCGGCGTCCTCGATGCGCAGCTGGGTGTAGCCCGCGGCCAGCTGCCAGCCCGGCGCAACGCGGCCGGTCACTTCCAGCTCGAAGCCGGTCGAGGTCGCGTCGATGCCGCGGTAATACGAACTCAGGGTCTGAGTGTCGTAACCCGCGTACTCGGCGGTGTTGTCCTGCTCCACGCGGAACAGCGCCAGGCTGGCGTTGAGGCGCTGCTCGAACCATTCGCCCTTCAAGCCCAGCTCGGTGTGGCGGCCCTGCACCGGCTCCAGCACCCGGTGGTTCACGTCCACCTCGGTCTGCGGATTGAAGATGCGCGCATAGCTGGCGTACAGCGACAGATTCGCGTCCAGGTCGTAGACCGCGCCCAGGTAGGGCGTGGTGCGGTCGGCGCGGTAGCGGTGCGCGGTACCGTAGCTTTGGCCGCTGCTTTCGATGCGGGTGTGGTTGGCACCGGTGATCAGCTTGAGCCGGTCCGACAGGTTCCAGCGCGCGCTCGCGTACAGGCTGTCGCGGCGGGTCAGGAAATCCGCGCCGTTGGCATAGGCGTCGAAGCTCGGACGCGGATAAGCGCCGGTCCATTGCTCCATCGGCGGCAGCGGCGTGCCGATGTCGGCGCTGTACCAGGACAACTGATTGGACTGGTTGCGCGCGCTGTTGAGGCCCAGCATGAGCTCGTGGCGGCGCCCGCCCAGTTCGAAGCCGCCGCTGGCGTACAGGTCGGCCAGGCTTTCGTACTCGGTGCTGTTGAAGTTGGATGGATACGAAAACAGGCCCAGGCCGGTAGCGCGGTCGGGCGTGCCGTAGACGTAGAACAGATCGCCGCCGCCTTCCAACTCGCGATAATTCAGCGCGGCGCGCAGGGTCCAGTCGCCGCCCAGCGCCTGCGACAGCTCGGCATAGGCGCGGGTGTCGGTGGTGTTCCAGTACGACCAAGGCACCGACGGATTGGTGGACACGTCGTAGTCGGTGGCGCTGCCGTCGCTGTAGTACAGCGGCAGCGCGCCCCACATCGGCGCGGTCGGCCGGTTGCGCTGCTGGCTGAAGCCGACGGTAAGCAGGGTGCCCGGGCCCAGGTCGGCCTCGAGCGCGCCGGCGAACACGCGCTTGTCCAGCGCATAGCGGTCCAGGTAGCTGTCGCCGTCCTGGTAGGCGGCCACCGCGCGGCCGCGCAGGCTGCCGGCCTCGTTGAGCGGGCCGGACAGGTCCAGGTCCAGGCGGCGGCGGTTCCAACTGCCCAGGCTGAGCCCGGCCGTGCCCTGGAACTCGCGGGTTGGGCGCTTGCGCACGAAGTTCACCGTGGCCGACGGGTTGCCGGTGGACGAGAGCAGGCCGTTGGCGCCGCGCAGCACCTCGATGCGCTCGTACACCGCGGTGTCCAGGTCGCCTTCCTGGCCGCCGTTGGTGAACGGCAGGCCCAGCCCGTCCATCTGGAAATTGGTCACGTCGAAGCCGCGCGCGCTGTAGTAGGTGCGGTCGGTCTCGATCTTCTCCACGTTGACGCCGGTGGCCGTGGCCAGCACCGCGTTGGCGTCGTCCAGGCCGAAATCGTCCATCTGCTCGCGGGTGATCACGCTGATCGACTGCGGCGTCTCGCGTGGCGACAGGTTCAGGCGGGTGGCGGTGGCGCTGTTGCGCACCGCGTAGCCGTCCAGGCGCTGCGCGGTGACTTCCACGCCTTGCAGGTCGGTGGCGTCGCTGCCGTCGGGCACGGTCTGCTGGGCCTGGGCCAGCGCGGGCGCGAGCGCGGCCAGCAGGCACAGCGCCAACGGCGAGCGCGGCAGGGAACGGAGGGGGAGCGGGGCGGTGACGCGCGGGCGAGGGGAGGGCATCGTGGTTGTCGATAGAATGAAAGGGGCACGGAAACGGACGCGCGCGCCGCCGGTGCGGCGGCGAACGGTCGTCGGAGGGATGGCTGGCCGGAGCGCTGGCAGGACCGGCTGGCTGGCGGCGCCCCGGGCGGGCGCGCGGCGCGGCATCCTTGCCGAATTGCTAATGAGATTTATTCTCATCTTTATCAGGACAAAGGTCAAACCATGACGGCTGCCGCCGCACTCGAATTCGTCGTCGCCATCCCCGCGCGCTACGCCGCCACCCGCCTGCCGGGCAAGCCGCTGCGCCTGCTCGGCGGCGAGCCGCTGGTGCTGCACGTGGCGCGGCGCGCCCTGGCCGCGGGCGCGCGCGAGGTCTGGATCGCCACTGACGACGAGCGCATCGCCCAAGCCCTGGACGGCAGCGGCGTGCGCATAGCCATGACCGACACTGCGCACGCCTCCGGCACGGACCGTCTGGCCGAATGCGCGCGCATCGCCGGCTGGTCGGACGACACCGTGGTGGTGAACCTGCAGGGCGACGAGCCGTTCGCGCCCGCGGCCGGCGTGCGCGCCTGCGCGCAGGCCTTGCTCGACAGCGGCGCACCCATGTCGACCCTGGCCGCGCCGGTGAGCGACGTGGAGACCCTGCTCGATCCCAACGCGGTCAAGCTGGTGCGCGCCGACAACGGCGATGCGCTGTACTTCAGCCGCGCGCCGATCCCATGGCCGCGCGACGAGTTCGCGCGCGACCGCACGCGCATGCCGCAGGGCGGCCCATGGCTGCGCCATATCGGCATCTACGGTTACCGCGCCGGCTTCCTGCAGCGTTTCGCCGCGATGCCGCCGGGCCGGCTGGAGCGGATCGAATCGCTGGAGCAGTTGCGCGTGCTCGAAGCCGGCCACCGCATCGCCGTGGCGCTCACGCCCGCGCCGTTCCCGCCCGGCGTGGACACGCCCGAGGACCTGGCGCGCGCCGAAGCGCAGCTGGCGCGGGAAGCCTGAGCATGCGATTGCTCGTTGTCTGCCTGGGCAACATCTGCCGCTCGCCGGTGGCCGAGGGCGTGCTGCGCGCGCGCATCCAAGCCTCGACCCTGGCCGGCCAGGTCGAGCTGGATTCGGCCGGCACCGGCGACTGGCACGTGGGCCAGCCGCCCGACCGCCGCGCGATCGCCAACGCCGCCGAGCACGGCATCGACATCGCCGGCCTGCGCGCGCGCCAACTAGGCCCCGCCGACTACCGCGACTTCGATTGGCTGCTGTGCGCCGACCGCGCCAACCTGCGCGACGTGCGCGCACGCATGCCGCACGGCGCTCACGCGCGCGCGGCGCTGTTGTTGGATTGGACCGGGGTGGAGCACGAGGGCGAGGTCCCGGACCCCTACACCGGCGGCCCGGCCCAGTTCGAGCATGTGTTCCAGCTGCTGGACCGCGCCGCCGACGGCGCGATCGCGCGTTTGCGCCAGGAATTGAGGCTGCGCTAGCTGACGCTTGCGAGCCTCAAGGCAAAGCCGCCCTCATCCGCCCTCCGGGCACCGTCTCCCGCAAGCGGGAGAAGGGACCGCTCTATGGCCCCTCTCCCGTTCACGGGAGAGGGGTTGGGGTGAGGGCTCGCGCAACGCCGCACTCGCGCCGCGAGCCTCCATCACCCACCTGAATCCAGATCCCGGATCGCGCATCTTGCGTTCGCGCATAATCGGCCTTATTCACCAACCGATGCCCGTGCCAGCGACCGCCCGCCCGAACCCAGCCTCATCGCCCGCCGCGCGGCGCGCACAGGAGCGCGCATGAACGCGGCCGCGTTCGACGGCAAGGCCTTCGTCAAGAAGCTCAGCACCGCGCCGGGCGTCTACCGCATGATCGGCGCCGACGACAAGGTGCTCTACGTCGGCAAGGCCGGCGCGCTGAAGAACCGCGTTTCCAGCTATTTCAACGCCACCCCCAAGTCGGCGCGGATCATGGCCATGCTGGCGCAGACCGCGCGCATGGAGGTCACGGTCACCCGTACCGAGACCGAAGCGCTGATCCTGGAAAACCAGCTGATCAAGTCGCTCAAGCCGCGCTACAACGTGCTGCTGCGCGACGACAAGAGCTACCCCTACGTGCTGATGACCCAGGAGGCCTGGCCGCGCATCGCCATGCACCGGGGCCCGCGCGCGATCCCGGGGCGCTACTTCGGCCCTTACGCCAGCGTCGGCGCGGTGCGCGACACCCTCAACCTGATGCACAAGCTGTTCCGCCTGCGCAGCTGCGAGGACAGCGTGTTCCGCAACCGCTCGCGGCCCTGCCTGCAGCACCAGATCGGCCGTTGCAGCGCGCCCTGCGTGGGCCTGGTGCAGGCGCGCGAATACGCCGAGAGCGTGCGCCGCGCCGGCCTGCTGCTGGACGGGCGCAGCGACGAGCTCACCGACGAGCTGGGCAAGGCGATGGAAGCGGCCAGCGCGCGCCTGGATTTCGAGAGCGCCGCGCGCCTGCGCGACCTGGTCGTGTCCATCCGCACCTTGCAGGCGCGCCAGTACGTGGACGGCCGCGCCGCCGACCTGGATGTGCTGGCCGTGGCCATGCAGGGCACCGCCGCCTGCGTGCTGCTGCTGGCCTTCCGCGACGGCCGCAACCTGGGCACGCGCGCCTTTTACCCGCAGACCCACGGCAACGACAACCCCGAGGAAGTGCTGGCCGCGTTCGTGTCGCAGTATTACGGCGAGCAGCTGCCCCCGGGCGAGATCGTGCTCGACCGCGACATTCCCGACCGCGAACTGATCGAACAGGCGCTGTCGGCCGCGGGCGAGCGCCGCGTGCAGATCAAGTGCAACGTGCGCGGCGAGCGCGCCGGCTATCTGGACCTGGCGCGCCGCAACGCCGAGCTGTCGCTGGCCGCCGAGCGCACCAGCCACGCCGCCCAGCTGGCGCGCGCCGAAGCGCTGCGCGACATGCTGGGCATGGCCGCGCTGCCGGCGCGCATCGAGTGCTTCGACATCAGCCACACCATGGGCGAGGCCACCGTGGCCTCGTGCGTTGTGTTCGACGCCGAGGGCCCGGTGCGCGGCCAGTACCGCCGCTACAACATCGCCGGGATCGAGCCGGGCGACGACTATGCGGCGATGAACCAGGCGATCGAACGGCGTTTCCGCCGCGCGGTGGAAGACAACGGCGTGGTCCCGGACCTGCTGCTGATCGACGGCGGCGCCGGCCAGGTCGCGCAGGCGCGCGCGGCGATGGCGGATTTGGGCGTGGAAGGCGTGATCCTGGTCGGTGTGGCCAAGGGCCCCGCGCGCCGCCCCGGCGACGAGGAACTGCTGCTGCCCGACGGCCGCACCCTGCGTCCCGGCGCCGAATCGCCGGCGTTGCAGCTGATCCAGCAGGTCCGCGACGAGGCGCACCGTTTCGCCATCACCGGCCACCGCGGCCGCCGTCAGAAGGCGCGCAACAGCAGCCGGCTGGAGGACATCCCGGGCATCGGCCCGCGCCGCCGCGCCAGCCTGCTGCGGCATTTCGGCGGCCTGGGTGGGCTAAAAGCGGCCGGCGTCGAAGAAATTTCCCGGGTCGAGGGCGTGAATGCCGCCCTGGCAGAGCGCATCTATGCGACCCTGCACGGGTTGGACGCGCCGGATGCCGGCGCCCCGGCCAAGGCCACCCCCAAAGCGGCCAACGGCGGCACGCGGAGCGAAGGATGAAGTTGACCGTACCCACCATGCTCACCCTGGCCCGGATCGTGCTGATCCCGGTCCTGGTGGTCGTGTTCTATCTGCCGTTCAAGTGGACCAACTTCGCGGCGGCCTTCATCTTCGCCTTCGCTTCGATCACCGACTGGCTCGACGGCTGGATCGCGCGCCGCTACAACCAGTACTCGGCCTTCGGCGCCTTCCTCGATCCGGTCGCCGACAAACTGATGGTGGCGGTGGCGCTGCTGCTGATCGTGCAGAAGCATCCGACGGTGTGGATGACGCTGTGGGCGGCGGTGATCGTGGGCCGCGAAATCGCGGTTTCCGCGCTGCGCGAATGGATGGCCGAGCTGGGCCAGCGCGCGACGGTGAAAGTGGCCAGCATCGGCAAGATCAAGACGGTGGTGCAGATGCTCGCGCTGGTCTGCCTGCTGTACCAGGAACCGCTGATGGGCCTGCCGACCTTCCGCATCGGCGAGTGGATGCTGGCCGCGGCCGCGCTGCTGACCTTGTGGTCGGGGCTAGCGTATTTGCGTGCGGCATGGCCTATAATGCGCGCAGACGCGAAACGGCCCACCAGTTGAAGCTGGCCGGTCCAATCGAGTCGCCGGACCCGGCAACGGGGCCGGGGCGCCAGGGCTGAACGCCGGGCGCCGGGCTGTAAAGAAAACGGCGACAGGGTGTTGACAGTTTTCTTTCCATGCCTAAAATGTCGCTTCCTCTGCGGGAATAGCTCAGTTGGTAGAGCACTACCTTGCCAAGGTAGATGTCGCGAGTTCGAGTCTCGTTTCCCGCTCCAAATTCGAACGAAAACAGGGCCCCCCGGGCCCTGTTTTCGTTTGCGCGCCTCTATATTGGCGCGCCTCTTTGAATGTTCGCGTAGCTCTTGCTCGTCATCCCCGCGAAAGCGGGGATCCAGAGACTTCAGAGTCGTGCTTCGATAGAGCCCGATGTCCGCTTCGCGGGAATGACCAGCAAACGCAGCACCAAGGAACCTCCGTGCCCGAACTCGCCCTGCAGATACTCCTGCTGCTGTTCCTGGCCGGCCTGCTGGCCGGCTTCATCGACGCCATCGCCGGAGGCGGCGGCATGGTCACCATTCCGGCCATGCTGCTGGCCGGCATACCGCCGCTGCAGGTGCTGGGCACCAACAAACTGCAGTCGCTGTTCGGTTCGGCCTCGGCCAGTTGGGCCTACGCGCGTCACGGCCACGTCGATCTGCGCGAACAACTGCCGATGGCGCTCACCGCCGCGCTGGGCGCGGTGCTGGGCGCCTTGCTCGCCACCGTGGTGCCTGCCGGAGTGCTCAAGGCGGCGCTGCCGTTCCTGCTGATCGCCATCGCCGTGTACTTCGGCCTCAAGCCCGGCATCGGCGATGTCGAACGCCACCGGCGCATGAGCGCGTTCGCGTTCGGCGCGACCGTGGTGCCGCTGATCGGTTTCTACGACGGCGTGTTCGGTCCGGGCACCGGCTCGTTCCTGATGCTGGGCTTCGTGAGCCTGGCCGGTTACGGCATTCTCAAAGCCACCGCGCACACCAAGTTCCTCAACTTCGGTTCCAACGTGGGCGCGTTCGCGGTGTTCCTGGCCTTCGGCGCGGTGCTGTGGAAGGTGGGCCTGGTCATGGGCCTGGGCCAGTTCGTCGGCGCGCAGCTGGGATCGCGTTTCGCGATGAAGCAGGGCGCCAAGGTGATCAAGCCGCTGCTGGTCACCGTATCGGTGCTGCTGGCGCTGCGCCTGCTCGCCGACCCCGCGCATCCCTTGCGGCTGTGGCTGGGATTCTGAGGCCCGCCGGCGTGGAGATTGCCTTGGGTGGTCGGATCGGGCCATAATCGCCAACCCGCTCGGGGCAGGGAGGCAGCACGTCCCCGCACCGTTCGGATCGAGGCAGGGCTTAGGCCCGCCTGCTCGGTATTCGGGGAGCGATCCCCAGACAGAGCCCCGCATGCGGGGTTTTGTTTTACCGGCGCGGCCCGTTTGGGCAATCGCCGGTGCAAGCGTTATGCTTGCGACCGTCACCTGGCCGGGTGGCAGAGTGGTTATGCAGCGGACTGCAAATCCGCGTACGCCGGTTCAATTCCGACCTCGGCCTCCAAATTGAAACCCCGCTACGGCGGGGTTTTTCTTTGCCCGCGATAGACGCACGGCCGCCGCGCCGTGGCGTAAGCTATCGCCGCGCGGTCCATGCCCGGATGGCGGAATCGGTAGACGCAGCGGACTTAAAATTCGCCGGCCTCGCGGCCGTGCCGGTTCGAGTCCGGCTCCGGGCACCATCAGGCCTTGATTTGAACCAGTTGGATCAAGTTGCCGCAGGTATCGTCCAGTATGGCCATGCGTACGTTGCCGGCATCCTTGGGCGGTAGTTGGAAGCTCACGCCCACCGCTCGCAGCCGTTGGTACTCCGCGTCGATATCGTCCACCTGAAACGAAGTCGCCGGAATCCCGTCCTCTACCAGCGCCGCCTTGTAAGGCGGGACGGCCGGGTGCGCGCCGGGTTCGAGCAACAGTTCGGTGCCGGCCGGATCCTCGGGCGAGACCAGGGTCAGCCATCGGTATTCGCCCAAGGGAATGTCGTGCTTGAGCACGAAGCCGAGCTTTTGCGTATAGAAGTCCAGCGCCGCAGCCTGGTCGTCGACGAACACGCTGGTGACATAGATTCTCATGGCCGATTTGCTCCGTTGAGGTGTTGGGACAGCCAGGCATCCGCCGCGTCTTGCAGCGGCTGCAGTTGCACGGTGTGCAGCTTGGTGCGGCCCGTCCAAGTGATGCCGATCAGCCCGGCCTTCTCCAGCATGTCCAGATGCTGGGTGACGGCCTGCCTGGACACGGCTTGGCCGCCCGACGCTGCTGCGAAGGCGCAGATCTGAAACAAGGACTGCCCGGGCTCGCGGCGCAGTTGATCGATGATCTGGCGCCGCCGCGGGTCGGCCAAGGCCTTGAAGATGCGGTCCATCTGCTCCGGGTCCATGGCTCATTAAATGCAATAAAAGTATTGCATGTCAATAGCCCGGGACCGAGCGCCGGTCGCTGCAGCGCGCCCGCGGTTGCTGCGGCTGCGCATCGACAGTCGTCAATCGCCGGTCATTTCGCGCTGGGTAATCCAGGCCGACTTGCGCGCGTCCACCTCCAGGGTTTCGCGCAGCAGGCGCAGCGCGCGCGCCTTGCGCGCCGGGGTCAGCGCCGCGGTGCAGTCCTCGGGCACGTACAGGCGGTAGTGGCGCATGTGCCCCTCCAGCGAAGTGGCCAGCACGCAGCTATCGGTGGCTATGCCGGTGATAACCAGCTTGCTCACGCCCAGACGCTCGAGCAGGGCCTGCAGCGGCGTGTCGTGGAACGCCGAATGCGCAGGCTTGAGTACGAAGTAGTCGTCTGCCTGTGGGTGCAGCAGTTTGATCAGGGGCGCACCCAGCTCGCTGTCGCCGCAGGTGGCGACTACTTGGCGGAAGTCCGATCGCCACTGGCCGTAATTGTCGTTGGCGTAGATGATCGGCAGGCCGAGCGCAGTCATGCGCGATTTCAAACCGGCGATGCGGCGCGCACACGGCAATGCCGCCCGCGCCAGCGCGTCCCCACCTGGGAAGTCGAAAGCGTTGATCATGTCGACCAGCAGCAGCGCGCTGGCTGTCGTCGGCTTGCGCCGAGGGGACGGGCGAGCCGCCTTGGCCATGCGTCAGCCGATTAAGGCCGGCATCGGCATCGCGCTGCGGCCCATGCGCAGCGACAGCAGCCGCTTCAGTGCGCTCAGATCGTTGCTGTCGCAGGAATAGCAGAAGTCGTTGCGCACGCCATGGTAGTACTCGTAACGGGCGCCATCGGCGCTCTTGCGGATCGTGCCGAGATCCTGCGTGCCGTGCGTGACGTTGATGCGCCAATTGTGATCGGCGCCGATCTCGTTGTAGCCCAGTTCCATGAGCACCTCCTGCAGCCGGATCCATGAATGGTTTTGGGCTGCTAAAGCCACCATAAACCCACACGGGTTGCTCAGAGGTGAAGCGAACGTTTTCTTGATGAATTGTTCAGTGTTGCTTTTCGTTCGTCGCCGTTCGTTCGACGCCCGCGTCACGCTCGCGCGCTCAGGCTGATGCAGGCGCAGATGAACACGCTGCTGCGTGCGTTAACCCACTTAAGGAGCGATGGACATGGCCAAGAAGCACGAATACCGCGCCGACCAATTGCAGGAACTGCTGCTGCAGGCGTTGGAAACTGAACGCGGTGGCATCAAGATTTACGAGACGGCGGTCACGCTGGCCGTCAACGAAGACCTGAAGAAGGAATGGGGCGAGTATTTGGAAGAAACGCGCACGCACGAACGTGTGCTGATGAACGTGTTCCAGACGCTGGGCCTCGATCCCGAGCAGCAGAGCCCTGGACGCAGCGTGGTCGCGCATCAGGGCGCGTCGCTGGTCGCGGCGATGGAAATGGCGCGCGATCAGGCCGGCGCCGATGCGGCGCAGTTGGTGGCCGGCGAATGCGTGGTGCTGGCCGAAACCAAGGATCATCTGAACTGGCACCTGATCGGCCATCTGGCCGAGCACGGCCGCGGCGATGAAGTCGCCGTGCTCAAGGCCGCGTTCGAAGCGGTGGAAAGCGACGAGGACCATCACCTCTATCACACCACCGGTTGGACCCGCGAGCTGTGGATCGAGTCGCTGGGCCTGCCGGCGGTGCTGCCGCCGCCGGAAGAGGTCAAGCAGGTCGAAACCGCCATCGGCGCCTCGCGCGCGGAGCAGGCGCGCGACGACATGGTCAAGCGCCGCCATTGATCTGCAGCGACGCTGAGGCCGCATCCAGACAGGAGCCACCGCCATGACCCGCAAGGCCGCGAAAGCCGATACCGGCGCCGACAAAACCGCTAGCCGCCAGCGTGCGATCCAGCGCGATGTGGACGCGCGCGACCGGCGCAAGCCCGACCAGGGCAAAGACGAACCCAAGCCCGTGCAGGCGGGCCTGGCCGAACAGCCGAAGAATCCGATGCCCGCACAGCATCTGCGCAAGCCCGGCAACGAGGCCGACCTGGCGCTGCAGCCGCGCTTCCTCGCACCGGATTACGCCGGCAGCGGCAAGCTCGAAGGCATGGTCGCGCTGATCACCGGCGGCGACTCGGGCATAGGCCGTGCGGTCGCGGTGCTGTACGCGCGCGAAGGCGCGCACGTGGCCATCGCTTACTTGAACGAGCACGAGGACGCGCAGGAAACGGCGCGGTATGTCGAGGAGGAAGGACGCCAATGCCTGACCCTGGCGGGCGACGTGCGCGATCCCGAGTTCTGTGCAGACGCGGTGCGGCGCACCGTCGAGGAGTTCGGCCGCCTGGACGTGCTGGTCAACAACGCCGCCTTCCAGCTCCACAGCGAACGCCTGGAAGACTTGAGCGACGCGCACCTGCAGGAAACGTTGCAGACCAACATCGCCGGTTATTTCCACATGGCGCGGGCGGCGCTGCCGCATCTGCAGCGCGGCGCGTCGATCATCAATTCCGGTTCCGAAACCGGCCTGTTCGGCAGCAAGGCGCTGCTGGACTACTCGGCGACCAAGGGCGCCATCCACGCCTTCACCAAGTCGCTGGCCAGCAATCTGCTCGAGCGCGGCATCCGCGTGAACGCGGTCGCGCCCGGGCCGGTGTGGACGCCGTTGAATCCGGCCGATCGCCCCGCCGAGGACGTGGCCGAGTTCGGGCGCGACAGCGACATGGGCCGGCCGGCGCAGCCGGAGGAAATCTCGCCGGCCTATGTGTTCCTGGCCTCGCCGGTGTGTTCGTCCTACGTCAGCGGCATCGTGCTGCCGGTGATGGGCGGTCCGCGCGGCTAGCCTTGCCGGCAACCGCG
Source organism: Lysobacter silvisoli (assembly GCF_003382365.1). Taxonomy (NCBI): domain Bacteria; kingdom Pseudomonadati; phylum Pseudomonadota; class Gammaproteobacteria; order Lysobacterales; family Lysobacteraceae; genus Lysobacter; species Lysobacter silvisoli. The sequence goes on from NZ_QTSU01000001.1 coordinate 873,979, forward strand.
TCCGCTCGCGCTGCGCGGCTAACGACAGGCGCCGGCCACGTTGTAGGCCTATCCTTGGTCGTGGGATGCTGAGACCTGCTACCAGGCAGGGACGGCATGATCTTCTCGCGACGCGCGCAGCAGCGCCGGTTGGATACGTTGGCCACGGCGTTGCCGGCGGCCTCGCTGGCCGGTCTGGTGCAGCGCCTCAACGGCCCGGTCGATGGCCGCATGGCGGCGGAATGGGAACTGGTGTGGCTGGCGGCGTTGGCGCCCTCGGTATCGCTGGCTTATGAGCAGGCGCTGGCGGACGGGCGCGAGCCGGACCTGCATCTGACCCTTGCCGGCGGACGCGAGCTGGTCGGCGATATCACCTACGCCTCGGACAAGGGCCTCAACGAACGCAATCCTGTGGATCGGTTAGGGCCGGAGCTGAGCCGCCTTGCGCGCAAGCATGGATTGGTGGCGAATCATTTTCGCCTCGATATCGGCAGCGAGCGCGAAGGCGAGTACGGCGACGAGACGGTCAGGCTTGCCTTGCCGGAGAGGTCGCAGTTGCAAGCGCTGTTCAAGCGCCATGTCGAACCTTGGTTGCGCGCGGTCGCCAAAGAAGACTTGCGCGAGCCCCTGCGGTATCGCGAAGACGGCGTCGAGTTCACCCTGTCGTACCATCCTGAGCAGGCCTACTACAGCAGCAGCTATGCATCCTACGCCACGCCGTACTCGCTGACCCAGAACCCGATATACGCGGCATTGCGCAAGAAGGCGCGGCAACTGGGCGCGGCGCCCGAGGCTGCGCTCAAGCTGGTGCTGCTTTGCGACGGCGGCTGCAATGCGTTGCGGGCGAGCAACTACAACATGGGAGGAGCGGTGTCGGCCGAGCAGATCGTGCAGGAGTTCCTGCGGGGGACGAAGTCGGTGGATGCGGTTCTGCTGGTCGCGGTGGTGGAACCGGGTCCTATGCCGTTCGGACAGCGTAAGCCGCTGTACCTGGAGCATCGACTGCTGGTGTCGTCGCGACTGGGCGATCCACGCAGCGGACCGCACGCGCGCGACCTGGCCGAATTGGAGGCCTTATTGAGCGCTGCCGCCGGTCGCCTGCCGATGCCGGTGCGCACGCCGCTCAACGCCACGCACCGCCTGGACGAACTCAGGCGCAAGAAGCATGGATACCCTTCGCACACCGCGGGGCGATACCACTATGGGGGAGAGGGCTACATGATCTCGTCGCGACTGCTGCACGAGCTGCTGGCCGGCGCGCTCAGCTTCGAGGAATTCCAGCGCGCGCACGGCTGGGACCGTCCGGAGCGTCAACCCGGAAACATCTTCGCGCACATGCTGGCGCAAGGCCGGCCTATCGCGGCGATGGAGATCGTGCCGGGCGAGGCCGACGACGATGACGATTGGTATCGGGTGCGCTTCGGCGAAGCGGATGCGGCGATCGGGCCGTTCCGCCTGCCCGTTGCGCGGTCGGGCCGCGGGCAGGCGCCCGACTAGGGTAAGTTCAATCCTGCCGCTGCGTGGTCGCCAGGCGCAGGAAGGCTTCGTGCTGGTAGCGGCTCATGCGCAGCTGCTGGCCGGTGTCCATGGTGACCACGTGGTGGCCGTTGAACCAGGGGTGGATGGCCTGGACCCGGCGCACGTTGACGATGGCCGAGCGGTGGACGCGGGCGAAATGGCGCGGGTCCAGACGTTCGGCCAAAGCGGTCATGGTCTCGCGCAGTTCGTGCACACGGTCGGCCAGATGGATCTGCACGGTGTTGCGCGAGGCGCGGATCCAGACGATGTCGTCCACCGCCACGAACACCACGCGTTCGTCCACGCGGATAGGAATGCGCTCCAGGTAGTCCTCGCGCTTGCGCAGCGACTCCAGGGTTTGCAGGATGCGCGCGGCCGACACCGCCTCGGCGCCGGCCGAGGCCAGGCGCGCCTTGGCCCGCTGCAGGGTGGCGGCGAAGCGTTCGCGGCTGAAGGGCTTGACCAGGTAGTCCACCGCGTTGGCCTCGAACGCGCGCACCGCGTACTGCTCGTAGGCGGTGACGAACACGGTGGCCGGCATGCGCTCGGCGCCGATGCTGGCGACCACGTCCAGGCCGGTCATGACCGGCATCTGGATGTCCAGAAACACCAGGTCCGGCGCCTGATTGCGGATCGCCGCCACCGCCGAGGCGCCGTCGCCGCATTCGCCCAGGATCTCGATCTCCGGGTCCTGGCGCAGCAGGCGCAGGATCGCGTGGCGCGCGATCGGTTCGTCGTCGATGACCAGGGTCGCCAGGCTCATGCCGGTGCATGCTCCGGCGCGTCCTCGGATTCTTCCAGTTCGCGGTAGGGCAGGCGCAGGCGGCAGGCCACACCCTGCGGCCAGATCATGTCCAGACGCAGCTGGCCGGCCTCGCCGTACAGCTCCCGCAAGCGCAGGCGGGTATTGGACAGGCCGATGCCGTGGCCGGCCGGGCTGGCGTCGGCGTCGAGTTCGCTGTTTTGGTTGCGTACCTCGATGCACAGGCTGTCGCCTTCACGCCGCGCTTCGATCTCGATGCGGTCCTCGCCCAGGCGCTGGCCGATGCCGTGGCGGATGGCGTTCTCGACGATGGGCTGCAGCACCAGACTGGGCACGGCGCAGTCCAGCACGTCGGGGGCGACGTAGATGCGCGTGCTCAGTCGGTCCTTGAAGCGCCGGTTCTGGATGCCCAGGTACAGATCGAGCAGGGCCAGCTCGCGGCGCAGGGTGATTTCCTGACCGTCGTAATCCTCCAGGAACGCGCGCAGCAGATCGCTCAGGCGCAGCAGCATGTCCTCGGCCGACAGGGTGTCCTCGTCGAGCAGGGTGGCGATGGCGTGCAGGGTGTTGAACAGGAAGTGCGGCTGCAGCTGGGTCTTGAGCACCTGTAGGCGCGACTGCGCCAGTTCGGTGGCCATGCGGCTGGCCTCGAGTTCGCGCTGCGCCTTTTCGGCTTGCAGGCGCAGCAGGTGCTGGATGCCGAGCAGGGCCGAGTAGGTGATCAGACCGGTCAGGAACTGCTTGCCGACGAACTGGCCGAATTGGTCGCCGAAGGAACTGGGCTCGAAGGCGGTGGACACCGCCGCGCCGACGAACACCGCGACGAAGGTCAGGCCGACGCTGGCCAAGGCGTGCCGGAGGATCGAGCGTAGCCGCACCGGCGTCTGGATCGGATGGCGCTCGCCCAAGCCGAACACGATCGGCGCCAGCGCGGCCCAGGCGAACCATTGGATCGCCGACCAGCGCCAGTAATCGAACGGCGACCACACCGTGCCTTCCTGCACGTCGCGCAGGCAGCCGTGCAGGGCGAACACCAGCACCACCACCGACCACAGGGCCAGGTAACGGAACAGGCCGATCTCGTTGTGGCCCAAGCGGACGGTCATGGACGGGCGTGCTGGCGGGGTTTGCGCATCCTAGGCACAGGCCGGCGGAGCTGAAAAGCGCCATGAGCGCCCGGCTGCGATTGGTCACGCGGCCACGACGATTCGTCCCGAATCGCTATCGCGACCCCCGCCGCCTACGCGCAGATGGATGCGCCGGCAGCCCGCCGGCCCTCGCCGACCGACGGAGATCGCCCCATGCGTCCGATCCGCTATGCCGCCCCGATCCTGCTGTGCGCGCTCGCCGCGCAGGCCGATGCCCATGCGCGCACGCGCTACCTGGAACTGGTCAATCGCGCCCGCGACAGCGTGGTGTCGGTGGCCGTGACCGACGGCAGCGGCTCGCGCGAACTGCCGATCGGCGAGCCGCTGCGTGGCGGCGGCGCCTCGACCACGCTGCAGATCGACGGCGAAGGCTGCCGCTACGAACTGCGCGTGACCTACCTGGACGGCAGCAAGCAGCGTTATCCGGACCTGGACCTGTGCCGTCAGCGCAGCCTGCACTTGCGGCCCAGTCCGCGCGCGGCGGCCGGGCAGGGCGGCTGAGGCGCATTGCGCGAGCGCCCTGGTTTATGGCCAGGGCCGGTTTACTGCGGCAGCGCCACTTGGGTCAGATCGCCCGGCAGCAGCCGCAGCGGCGCACGCGGGGCCATGAGCTCGCTGTAGCGCACCTGGGTGCCGACCGTGAGCCGGCCGCAGGGGCCGAAGATCTGTACGCGCACGTCCACGCGGTAAGCCTTGGCGTGCTCGACCGCGTCGCGGCGTGCCGCTTCGCTGGCCGCGCGCAGGCTGGGGTGGCACTCCACCGTGGCCGGCGAGCAGATCGGGCGGCCCAGCGGCCGGGGTTCGTGCAGTTCGACGCGGTACGGCATGGGACGGTTCCGTGAGCCAGGAAGAACCGCGACGGCCGCGCAGGTGGGCGTCCCTGTCCGCCGCGGTGCGGCGTCCCTATCCCTGGACCCGGCGCGGCGGTCGGGCCAGGGCAGTGTGCGCGGGCGTCCGCGCCGTCGCAGTCGGGGGATGCCGCCAAGGCGTGTAGGAAAAGTCCGACAGCGCGGCCGCCGCCTATAATCCGGGAGGCCCGCCGCACGCACCGCGGCGGGCGCACGCACGGGGCCCCGGCTCCGCGGACGACTCCCAGCCAGGACCGCGCATGCCCAAGGTCGACCTCCCCAATGCGCGCATCGCCGTGGTCGGCCTGGGTTATGTGGGCCTGCCGCTGGCGATCGAGCTGGGCAAGCGCTACGACACCCTGGGCTACGACATCGACGCCGAGCGCGTGGCCGCGCTGCAGGCCGGCCGCGACGGCAACGGCGAAGCCGGCGCCGAGGAGTTTGCCGCCGCGACCCGGCTGCGCCTGAGCGCGGACGCCGCCGACCTGGCCGGGCGCGAGGTGTTCGTGGTCACCGTGCCCACGCCGGTGGACGAGCACAAGCGCCCGGACTTCGGCCCGCTGGTGCGGGCCAGCCGCGCCATCGGCGAGCGCATGCAGGCCGGCGCGCTGGTGATCTACGAATCCACGGTCTACCCGGGCGCGACCGAGGAGATCTGCGTGCCCGAACTCGAGCGCGCCTCCGGGCTGCGCTACAACGTGGACTTCTTCGTCGGCTACAGCCCCGAGCGCATCAACCCCGGCGACCGCCAGCGGCGTCTGGTCGACATACCCAAGGTCACCTCGGGCTCCACGCCCGAAGCGGCGGATCGGGTCGACGCGCTCTACGCCAGCATCATTCGCGCCGGCACCCACAAGGTCTCCAGCCTGCGCGTGGCCGAGGCGTCCAAGGTGATCGAGAACACCCAGCGCGACGCCAACATCGCCCTGGTCAACGAGTTCGCGCTGATCTTCCAGCGCCTGGGCCTGGACACTACCGAGGTGCTGGAGGCGGCGGGGACCAAGTGGAATTTCCTGCCGTTCCGCCCGGGCCTGGTCGGCGGGCATTGCATCGGCGTGGACCCGTACTACCTGATCCAGAAGGCGCAGGCGGCCGGCTACCACCCCGAAATCCTGCACGCCTGCCGCCGCATCAACGACGCCATGGGCGAGCACGTGGCCGGCGACCTGGTCAAGCGCATGATCCAGCGCGGCCTGGCCGTGGCCGATGCGCGCATCCTGATCCTGGGCCTGGCGTTCAAGGAAAACTGCGCCGACCTGCGCAACACCCGGGTCATCGACCTGGCCAGGCAGCTGGGCGAATACCGGGCGCGCGTGGACATCCACGATCCCTGGGTGGACGCCGGGCACGCGCGCCGCGAGTACGGCGTGGAGGTGCTGGCGCAGCCGCCGCAGGGCGCCTACGACGCGGTAGTGCTGGCGGTGGCGCACGAGCAGTTCCGCGCCCTGGGCGCGGCCGGCGCGCGCGCCTACGGCCGCCCCGGCGCGTTGCTGTACGACATCAAGAGCCTGTACCCGCGCGATCAAGTCGACGCGCGCCTGTAATCGCGGGGGTGGGTCCGGCGCGCGGCCCGGCGCGCTATGCTCGGCGCAGCCCGCGAATTCCCAGCCCGCCGATGCGTTACGCCGTCTACGTCGCCAGCCTGATCCTGTTCCTCGCCGCCCTGGTGGCGTCGCTGTGGTTGAGCCCGGATTGGTGGTGGGCGGTGGCCGTGTGCGGCGCGGTCGCCGCGCTGGGCACCTGGGACCTGCTGCAGACCCGCAGCACCTTGCGCCGCAACTATCCGGTGCTCGCGCATTTCCGCTACGGCCTGGAGTCGATCGGGCCGGAGATGCGCCAGTACTTCATCGAGGCCGATACCGCCGAGGTGCCGTACTCGCGCCAGCAGCGCGCCCTGGTCTACCAGCGCGCCAAGTCGGTCAACGACGTGCGCCCGTTCGGCACCCAGCAGGACGTGTACGGCCACGACTACGAATGGATCAACCATTCGCTGGCGCCCACACCGCACATCGATCACGACTTCCGCATCGTGATCGGCGCGCAGTCGGCGCAGCCGTATTCGGCCAGCGTGTTCAACATCTCGGCGATGAGCTTCGGCTCGCTGTCGGCCAACGCGATCCGCGCCTTGAACAAGGGCGCGCAGTTGGGCCGCTTCTACCACGACACCGGCGAGGGCTCGATCTCGCCCTACCACCGCGAGCACGGCGGCGATCTGGTGTGGGAACTGGGCTCGGGCTATTTCGGCTGCCGCGACGAGCAGGGTCTGTTCGACGAAGCGCGCTTCGCCGCGGCCGCGGCCGATCCGCAAGTGAAGATGATCGAGGTCAAGCTGTCGCAGGGCGCCAAGCCCGGCCACGGCGGCGTGCTGCCGGCGGCCAAGGTCAGCGCCGAGATCTCGGCCACGCGCGGCGTGCCGATGGGCTTCGACTGCGTGTCGCCGGCCAGCCACAGCGCCTTCGACACCCCGCGCGGGTTGCTGGAGTTCGTGGCCCGGCTGCGCGAGCGTTCCGGCGGCAAGCCCTGCGGCTTCAAGCTGGCCGTCGGCCATCCCTGGGAATGGTTCGGCATCGCCAAGGCCATGCACGAGACCGGGCTGCTGCCGGACTTCATCGTCGTCGACGGCGCCGAGGGCGGCACCGGCGCGGCGCCGGCGGAGTTCATCGACCACGTCGGCGTGCCCATGCACGAGGCGCTGATGCTGGTGCACAACACCCTGGTCGGGCTGAACCTGCGCGACCGCATCCGCATCGGCGCGGCCGGGCGCATCGTCAGCGCCTTCGACATCGCGCGCACCCTGGCGATGGGCGCGGACTGGTGCAACGCCGCGCGCGGCTACATGTTCGCGCTGGGCTGCATCCAGGCGCAGAGCTGCCATACCGACCGTTGCCCGACCGGCGTGGCCACCCAGGACCCCAAGCGCTGGCGCCGGCTGGACGTTCCGGACAAGGCCACGCGCGTGTTCCACTTCCACGACAACACGCTCAAGGCGCTGCGCGATCTGCTGTGCGCGGCGGGGCTGTCGCATCCGGAGCAGTTGGGGCCGGAGCATATCCTGCGCCGGGTCTCGGCCACCGAGGTGCGCTCGCTGGGCGCGCTGTACAACTTCCTGGAGCCGGGCGAACTGGTCGGCCGCATCCCGTCGCATGCGGTGTTCCAGCGCTATTGGGCCAGCGCGCGCAGCGACAGCTTCGCCGCGCCGGAGCAGGTGGCGTCGTTGCGCGCGAGCAAGTCGCTGTAGCCACGCTGCTTTGGGGTAGGAGCGGCGCAAGCCGCGGCCCTGAAGTGCGCACGGCCGCGTAATCCCATTGGGCTGGGATTTCCGGCGACGGCTTATGTCGTCACTGACGAGATGTTCGACTGACCGCGCGATGCGCCGCGACTGGATCGCCCGCACGTCCTCGGGCTTGCGCCGCCGTTCGTGTTTCAGGGTCGCGGCTTGCGCCGCTCCTACAGGGGGCGGTCGACTACAACAACTCCAGCACGCGCTCCGGCGGGCGGCCGACCACGGCGCGGTCGCCGTGGATGAAGATCGGGCGTTCGATCAGGCGTGGGTGCGCGGCCATCGCGGCGATCAGCGCGGCTTCGTCCAGGGCGGGATCGTCCAGGCCGAGCTGCGCGTACTCGGGCTCGCCGCTGCGCAGCAGGGCGCGTGCGGGCAGGTCCAGCAGGCGCAGCAGCGCGCGCAGTTCGGCCGCGTCGGGCGGGGTGTCCAGGTAGCTCACCAGCTCCGGCTCCAGGCCGCGTTCGCGCAGCAGTTCCAGCGCCCCGCGCGACTTGGAGCAGCCGGGGTTGTGGTACAGGCGGGCGACGGCCACGGCGGGGCTCCTGGCGATGCGGGCCCGCGGCGCGGGGGCCGGAAAGACGAAGGCCGGCTTGCGCCGGCCTTGTCCGTAAATGGTGGGCGGTACAAGTTTCGAACTTGTGACCCCTGCCGTGTGAAAGCAGTGCTCTACCGCTGAGCTAACCGCCCAATTACTTGGGCCGCAGATTGTAGGGGGCCGCCGCGAACTAGGCAAGCCCACCCGTTCATGCGGCCGCGGGGTTTATTCCAGCTGTTCGCGCGCGTAGGCCGCGTCCAGCGCTTCCATCGCGTCGGCGGGCTTGAGCTTGGCGGCCTTTTCGTAGGCCGCGGCGGCCGCGTCCTCCTGCTTGTCGCCGTGCAGCAGCATCAGCACGTTGCCCTGTTCGATGTGGGCGATGGGCGAGTCGGGGGTGAGCTTGAGCGCGGTCTTGATGTGCTTCTCGGCCTCGGCGGCCTTGGCGCCGTAGGTCAGGCCGCCGATCATCGAGCCGACCTTGCCGATGATCTCGGCGTGGTACAGCGCCATCGCCGTGTGCGCTTCGGCGTGCTTGGGCGACAGTTCCAGGGCGGCGTCCAGCGCGGCGCGGACCTTGCCTGCGATGCCGGCCTTGAGCGCCTTGGCGATGCTCAGGCCCTGGCTGTAGCGGCCCAGGGCGAAGGCGTGGCGGTAGTGGCTGTTGACGTCCTCGGGCAGCGCCTTGACCGCGGCTTCGGCGAGCTTGGCGGCCTGCTCGTAGCGCTTGAGCTTTTCCTCGTCGTCGTCGACCAGGTAGGTGGCGTGGATGCCCAGCGCCTTGACCGCGACCGAGGCGCCGACCGGGCCCAGCGCCTGGCCGGCATCGAAGGCGGCCTTGAAATCGCCGCGGTGGAAGGCGCGCCAGGCGTCCTGCAGCGCGGTCGCGAGGGCGTCGGCGTCCAGGCCCTTGGGCGCGGCCTTGCCGGCGGCGGCGATCAGCGCCGCGGCGCGCTTGGCGTCCGGGTAGGGTTCGGTGTCGCCGGCGTGCAGCTTGGGCCAGGCTTTCTTGAGGGCGTCGCCGGCATAGGCGTAGCCCTTGGCGTCGTGCGGAAAAGCGGCCCAGGCGGATTTCGCGGCCATCTGCTGTCCTAGTCGAAGGTCGGGAGCGCAGCATCCCGCCGCGGGCGGTGTCCTGGCAAGAGGCGCGCATGCGCGCGGCTAGTGTGATTGCTCGATCCGGCCGGGCCAGGATGCGCTCAAGAAACCGGCCGTCCGGTCGGTCAGCGGAGCACCCCCATGGCAACCGTCAAACGCAAATCCCGTCCGGCCAAGGAAACCACGCTGCGCCACCTGTGGCTAGCCGGCCTGGGCCTGGTCGCGATCGCCCGTCGCGAAGGTTTCAACGCCGCCGGTCGCGCGGTCGAACGCGCCGACCGCCTGCAGCGTCGCGCCACCCGTTTCGTCGCGCAGGCGCGCCAGAGAACGCGCGCGCAGCTGGACGGCGTGCGCGGTCAGGTCGAGCCGCAGGTGCTGAAGTTCAGCGCCCAGGTCGAGCGCCGCCTGGCGCCGGTGCTGGACAAGCTGGGCCTGTCGCCGAAGCCGCAGCGCGCCGCTCGCAAGGGCAAGGGCAAGACCCAGGCGCGCAAGGCCGCCAAGCCGGCGGCGCCGGCGCGCCGCGGCGTGCGCAAGCCGGCCGCCCGGCGCGGTGCGCGCAAGGCCTGAGGCCTGCGCCACTACGGTGGAAACGAAGGGCGCCCACGGGCGCCCTTCGCGTTTGCGCGACCGGCTCAGGGGATGGGGCAGCCGTAGCTCTGCAGGCAGCGGTAATAGGCCAGTTCGCAGGCGGTTTCGTCGCCGCCGCCATTCAGGCACTGGTGGTAGCGGGTGGCGCAGTTATTGGGGCGGCATACGGCCCAGGCGGTGCTGGAGCAGGCCAGCAGGGCGATGGCGACGAACAGGACGCGCTTGCGGCGGAATACGTTCATGACACTCCTCTCCTTGAAGTGATCGCGGGGTGGGCCCCCGCAAGGATCAGACTAGGGCGGGCAGGCACGTGAATTCGCGCGCGGCTGCGCGGTTTGCGTTGTTGCGCTACGGCAATGGGGCAGCGAGGGGAATCGTGGCTCACGCCGCTTGCGCGGCCGTGCGGATTTCAGGGTCGCGGCTCACGCCGCTCCTACCCCAAAGCGCAGGTTTGATGAGGCTTGCGCGGCCATGCGGTTTCAGGGTCGCGGCTTGCGCCGCTCCTACAGAAGGCGGGTGTCGTGCGGCTCTTGGGTAGGAGCGGCGTGAGCCGCGACCGGGTCCCGAGCGCGAACGCAGCTTGCGCGGCCGTGCGGATTTCAGGGTCGCGGCTCACGCCGCTCCTACCCCAAAGCGCAGGTTTAAAGAGGCTTGCACGGCCGTGTGGTTTCAGGGTCGCGGCTTGCGCCGCTCCTATAGAAGGCGGGCGTCGCGCGGCTTTGGGGTAGGAGCGGCGTGAGCCGCGACCGCGCCAGAGGGCGGCGAGCGTTAGCTTCGAAGGGGCATCGCGGCTGCGCGGACGACGGCAACCGGATCCGCGCCGGAGGCCCAGGGTTCGCGGTCGCGGCTTACGCCGCTCCTACTCCAAGGCATCGCCGGCTCAGTCGAGGTAGGCGCGGATCAGGGTGTTGAGGTGGACGCGTTCGGCGTCGCGCAGGAACGGGGCCAGCAGCATCATCACCTGGACGATGCCGTCGCGGATCGCGGCGTGCTCGTCCTTGTCGCCGCGGGCGGCGGCGTAGTTGAGCCAGAAGGTGGCGATCACCAGCACGTTGGTGGCGGTGGCGGCCAGTTCGTCGCTGGAGGCGCGCATGACCCCGGCCTGGGACAGGCCGCGCATGACGGTGTGGGCCTGCTCGTCGGCGCGCTTGAGGATGCGGGCGAAGCGCAAGCGCAAGCGGCGGTTGCGGCTGAGGATCTCGACCAGGTCGCGGTACAGGAAGCGGTAGTCCCAGATGCACTCGAACACCAGGTGCAACTGCAGCCAGATGTCCTCCAGCCCGGGCAGGCGGCCCTGCGGCGCGGCCAGGGCGCTGTCCATGCGCTCCTCGAAGCGCGCGAACAGCTGCTCGATGATGTCGTCCTTGTTGCGGAAGTGGTAATACAGATTGCCCGGGCTGATCTCCAGCTCGTCGGCGATATGGTTGGTGGTGACGTTGGGCTCGCCCTGGGCGTTGAACATGGTCAACGCCGCGTCGAGGATGCGCTGGCGGGTCTGTTTCGCCACGGGATCAACCCGCCCTGCAACGTCGCGCCGCCGGTCGGCGCTCCCGGCGCGGCATCAGCCGCGCAGCTTCTTCACGAGGTCGACGTACTTCTTCATCGCCTCGTCCTGGCCGGTGCCCGTGAGCTTGGCCCAGGCCTCGTACTTGGCGGTGCCGACGAAGTCGAAGAAGCCCGGCTTGGGGCCGCTGACGTCGCCTTCGGCGCCCTGCTTGTACAGCGCGTACAGGCGCAGCAGGGTGTCGTTGTCGGGGCGCTCGGACAGCGACTGCACATCCTTTGCGGCTTGCTCGAAACTGGACTTCAGATCGGACATGGCGTGCCCCTCCCGGCGGCCAAGGTGGATGCGGCATTACCGCATGCGTGGCCGGGGTGGTCAATACGGAAGGGAATTGTTCGCCGGCCCGGGCTCTGGCAAGTTAGGCGCATGTGGGTACCTGCCGCCGCCGCGCGGCCGAATGGGGTCAAGGAGAGGGGCATGAGTTATTTCGTTACCGGCGCGACCGGGTTCATCGGCCGGTTTCTGGTCAGCAACCTGCTCAAGCGCAAGGGCACGATCTATGTGCTGGTGCGCAAGGATTCGCAGAAGAAGTTCGAAGCCACGGCCAAGAAGATGGGCTGGGACATGAAGCGGGTGGTGCCGGTCAACGGCGATATGACCGCGGCCAAGTGCGGTCTGAGCGCCGCCCAGATCCGCAATCTGAGCGGCAAGGTCAGGCACTTCTTCCATCTGGCGGCGATCTACGACCTCACCGCCAGCGCCCAGGCCCAGCGCGCGGCCAACATCGACGGCACCCAGCACGCGCTGGACCTGGCCGCCGCGCTCAACGTGGGCTGCTTCCACCACACCAGCTCGATCGCCGCCGCCGGCCTGTACCCGGGCGTGTTCCGCGAGGACATGTTCGACGAAGCCGAGGGCCTGGACGATCCCTACCTGCGCACCAAGCACGACTCCGAGGGCCTGGTGCGCGCGGAGAAGCGGGTCAAGTGGCGCATCTACCGCCCCGGCATGGTGGTGGGCCACTCGCAGACCGGCGAGATGGACAAGATCGACGGCCCGTACTACTTCTTCACCTTCCTCAAGAAGCTGCGCGAAATGCTGCCGCCGTGGATGCCGATGCTGGGCATCGAGGGCGGGCGCATCAACATCATCCCGGTCGACTACGTGGTCGACGCGATGGACCACATCGCGCACAAGCCCAAGCTCGACGGCCACTGCTTCCACCTGACCGACCCCGAACCGCAGCGGGTGGGCGAGGTGCTCAACACCTTCGCCCGCGCCGGCCACACGCCGGAAATGACCATGCGCATCGACGCGCGCATGTTCGCCTTCGTGCCCAGCGGCATCCGCGGCGCGGTCGGCAACCTGCCGCCCGTCAAGCGCTTCGTCGGCATGCTGCTGCGCGACTTCAAGATCCCCAAGGAAGTGATGAAGTTCATCACCTATCCGACCCGCTTCGACAACCGCGAGACCGAACGCGCGCTGCGCGGCAGCGGGATCAAGGTGCCGAACCTGGACAGCTACGCCTGGCGCCTGTGGGATTACTGGGAACGCCACCTGGACCCGGACCTGTTCGTCGACCGCACCCTCAAGGGCAAGGTCCGCAACAAGGTGGTGGTGATCACCGGCGGCTCCTCGGGCATCGGCCTGGCGACGGCGGAGAAGGTGGCCGCGGCCGGCGCGATCACGGTGATCGTGGCGCGCGGCGAGGAGGAGCTGTACAAGGCGCGCGACGCGATGAAGGCCGCCGGCGGCAAGGTTTTCGCCTATACCGCGGACCTGGCCGACATGGCCGACTGCGACCGCCTGGTCAAGCAGATCCTGGACGAGCACGGCCACGTCGACATCCTGGTCAACAACGCCGGCCGTTCGATCCGCCGCTCGATCGAACTCAGCTACGACCGCTTCCACGATTTCGAGCGCACCATGCAGCTCAACTACTTCGGCAGCCTGCGTCTGATCATGGGCTTCATGCCGAAGATGACCGAGCGCCGCAAGGGCCACATCATCAACATCTCCTCGATCGGCGTGCTGGCCAATTCGCCGCGCTTCTCGGCCTACGTGGCCAGCAAGGCGGCGCTGGACGCGTTCAGCCGCTGCGCCCAGGGCGAGCTGTCGGGCAAGGGCATCAGCTTCACCACGATCAACATGCCGCTGGTGAAGACGCCGATGATCGCGCCGACCAAGATGTACGACAGCGTGCCCACGCTGACCCCGGACGAGGCCGCCGACCTGGTGGTCAAGGGCATCATCGAGCGGCCCAGCCGCATCGCCACCCGTCTGGGCATCTTCGCCTCGGTCATCAACGCGCTCGCGCCCAAGGCCTACGAAGTGGTGATGAGCACGGCCTTCGAGCTGTTCCCGGACTCGGCCGCGGCCAAGGGCGACCGCAAGGGTCTGAAGGACGAGCATGCCAGCAACGAACAGATCGCGTTCGCGGCGCTGATGCGCGGCGTGCATTGGTAAAGGTGGGGTAGCTCACCCATCCCTCCAACAGTTCCCCCCTTTGAAAAAGGGGGGCACAGCAAAGGGGGCTTTGTATGGGCGGGCTCAGTAAGGCGGCTAGGCGCGGACTACGCGCCTAAGCGCTCAATACGTCTTGCATTGCAAGAACCGCACGCGCTGGGTGCTGCCCGGCGGCGGTTGCAGTTGCAGGCGCGAGGAGCGCAGGAAGGCATAGCGCTCGAGGATGCCGCAGATCTGCTGCACGTCGGTGCTGGATTCGTCCAGGCGGTAGACCACCAGGGTCGAGGACGTGGACCACAGCGCGCGCTCCACGCCGGGCAGCGAGGACACCATGCGGATCACCTCGCCGCGCTCGTACTGCTCGCGGTTGGGGTCGGCCGGAGCGGCGGCGCTGAGCGCCGGCTCGGCGGCCACGGGCGCCGCGGGCGCAGGTTCGGGCGCGGCAGTCACCGGCGCCACAGGCGCGACGGGCGCCTGCGCGGGCTTGGGCAGCAGCAGGAACACCGCGGCGCCGACCACCACCGCGGCGGCCCAGCCGAACACGGTCTCGCGCACGACCTGCTTGCGCGCAGCGGCGCTGAGGTCGTCGCGCAGCGATGGCGGCAGCAACGGGCGCACCAGCGACCACAGCGCCGGGCCGTCGTAGAGCTCCAGTTCCACGCCGCGCACTTCCGACGCGGCGATGCGGCCGGGCGTGGCCAGCACGCCGCCGCTGGCGCCGGCGAAGCGAACCGCGTTGGCGAACTCGGCCACCACCGCCGCGCCGACCAGGTAGTTGGCATGGCCCTGCTTGCAGGCCAGCAGCCAGGGGTGGCCGTCGCGCTGCAGGCGCAGTTCCTCGGACTGGGTGCCGCGTTCCAGGGTCTGCTCCACCGATTCGGCCTCGAAGCCGCGCGGCTGCAGGGCCTCGATCACCAGCCGCGAAAACTCGCGCCAGCGCATGTTGGCCAGCGCCTCGATGCCGGCGCGGGTCTCGGCGCGGCGCCGCCGGTGCAGCCACAGATAAGCGCTGATCGCGCCTCCCAGCAGCAGGGCGACGATCAGAGCGGTCAGCAGCGACACGACTGGGGACATGCAGGCCTCAGGCCGGATGTGGGGCGCAAAATATACGCCACCCGGCACCCTTCGCCGCGGCCATGGTTCACGGTCCGGGGTGTGCTAGGCGCTGCGGCCGTGGTCCGGCGCCGGTTATCAGCCCAACGCGACGGCGCGCGGGCGGCGGACAAAGAAAGCCCGCCAGTCCGGAACCGTAAGGGGAGGGGAGCATACGGGCAGACGGACTGGCGGGCTTGGAGCGGCGCGCCGGACCGGCCGGCGCGCGGTATTGCGGTACCGCTGAACTTACGGCGCGACCGGCGGCTTGGGCTTGGCGACGGCCTTGCGCGGCGCCTTGGCGGCGGCCTTCTTCAGCGCCGGCTGCTTGGCCACCTTCTTGGCGGCGGTGACCTTCTGCGCCTTGGCGGCGGCGGGCTTGGCGGCCGCCTTGGCAGCGGGCTTGCCGCCCTGACGGCGCAGCTCGGCGGTCAGCGCATCCACGCGCTGGCTCAGTCCGGCCAGGTCGTCGCGGCCGGGCACGCCCAGCTTGACCAGGGCGCGCTGCACGCGCTCTTCGAACACCTTTTCCAGGCGATCCCAGGTGTCGGCGGCGCGTTCGCGCGCGTGGCCGACCTTGGACTCGACCGCATCGCGCAGGGCGTCGGCCTGGCCGCCGGTGAACTTGCGCGCGGTCTGCTCCAGGCTCAGGCCTTCCTTGACCAGGCCTTCGAACAGCTTGGTGCCCTCGGCCTGGGCGCGGCTGAAGGCGCCGACGCCGGCCAGCCAGATCTGCTGCGCCGATTCGCTCAGGGTCTTGGACAGGCGCTCGGCCTGTTCCTGGGCGCTGGCGCTGGCCGTGGTCTTGCTGGCGGAAGCGGTCTTCTTCGCGTTCTTCTTGAACTTGGCCATGAGCTGCCCTCCGAGCGGGCGTAGATTCGATGTCACCGCACGATGGCGGTGGTGTCTAGAGCTTTCACACCATTGGACGGCACGCGCCGCCAAGGCCGATGGAAATCAGCGAAGCCCGAGCGGCGCCAGCGCTTTCATCCATTCCCAGCGAACCCATCCAAGCCCGCGCACAGCGCAGTTACTTGGCCTTGGCCCGGCTGCGCCGGCGCTCGACCAGATGGTCCACGTCGTCCAGTGCGCGGCGCAGGCGTGCCGTGGTCTCGGTGTCGCGCGGTGGCGCGCCGATGCCGTCGAGGATGGAGCGGTCGGTCTGGGCCAGCACCTCGTCGCGCAAGCGGATGCCGTGCGCGGCCAGCACCGGACGCAGGGCGTCGGCGCGCTGGCGCAGGTCGGCCAGGGTGTTGCGGTAGGCGATCTCGCAGATGCGCCGGCGCGAGGAGAAGCTGAAGGCGTTGGTGAAGAACAGCTCGCCGTCGTCCGGATTGGGCTCGAACACCAACTGGTCGATGTTCGGGTACTGCTGGGCATAGCGCGCCAGGCCCACCTGCATGCGCGACTGCAGCAGGGTGCGGAAGGTCTGCGACAGCACCGCCGGCAGGCCGCCGGCGGCCAGGCTGCGGTCCTCGTCCACGCTGGCATCGCGGTTGTGGCTGAAGGGCACCAGCGGATTGATGCCGATCAGCAGGTCGATGCCCTGTTCCAGCACCAGCGAGGCGTGCATGGTGCGGCGCAGGGCGCCGTCGACGAAATGGCGGCCGCGGATCTGCACCGGCGGGTACAGGCCGGGCAGGGCGGCGCTGGCCTGCACCGCCTGGGAGATCGGGATGTCGTTCCAGTCGTCGCCGCCGAAGCGCACCGCGTCGCCGCTGTCGATGTCCACCGCGACCACGTACAGGCGCGCGTCCAGCTCGCGGAAATCGTTGCTGCGGCCGCGGCGGGTGAACACGTTGCGCAGGAAGCGCTCGACCTCGCCGTTGTCGAACAGGCCGTTGGGGATCAGGCCGCCGAAACGGGTGACCAGGTCCGACCAGCGCGCCTCGCGCGGCGAGAACAGCAGCTCGCGCCACCATTCCGCGGCCAGGCGCGGGAAGCTGGCGGCGCGCTTCATGTATTCGAAGAAGGCCGGGCGCATGAACGCCTCGGGGCGGAACTGGACGTCGTCGCTGTCGCCGGTGATGAAGATCCGGCACATCTGCGTGGTGTCCATGCGGTTGGCCAGTCCGGCGGCGAGGAAGGCGCCGCTGCTGACGCCGACGTAGCAGTCCAGCCGGGTCAGGTCCAAGCCTTCCAGGGCCTCGTCCAGCGCGCGCAGCGCGCCCAACTCGTACATGCCGCCGATCGGACCGCCACCGGCGATGGCCAGGCCGATTTTCGCCGGGGTGCCGGTGGTGCGCGCCCGTTGCCGGGCGGAGTGGAGTGACAGCATGGGGTGAGCGGCGACCGTGCGGAGGAGTATCCGTCCGAGTGTAGCCGACCGCGCCGGCCGCGCCAGACCCCGCCGCCGGCGGTTGCGGGGCGCAGCCGCGGCCGCGATCATGCAGGCGATGGCCAGGACGAACGATCTCTCCGCGCGCCTGGGCGGCCTGCTGGCGCGCCATCAGGCCCTGACCGACCCGCGCCGGGAGCCGCGCAACCGATTGCGCTGGCTGACCGAGCTGCGCAGCTGGCAGGCGCGCCGGCTGGAGGCCAGCTTCGACCGCTTCCTGCGCGACCCGCAGCGGCGGCCGGCGGCGCAGTTCTTCCTCAGCGACGTCTACAACGATCACGACTTCAGCCGCCGCGACGCCGACATCGCGCGGGTGCTGCCGATGATGCAGCGCCTGCTGCCGGCGGCGCTGCTGGCCACGGTGGCCGATGCGATCGAGCTGGGCCTGCTGACCCATGCCTTCGACCTGCGCATGGCCCAGGCGCTGCAGCGCCTGGCGCCGCGGCGCAAGCGCCTGGACGCGGCCTTGTACGCGCAGGCCTACCGCGACTGCGGCCTGCCGCGGCTGCGCGCGCACCAGATCGACCTGATCGCGCGCGTGGGCCTGGGGCTGGGGCGGGCGGTGCGGCTGCCGGGCATCTCCACCTTGCTCAAGCTCTCGCGCGGGCCGGCCAAGGCGGCCGGGCTGTCGGAACTGCAGGGCTTTTTGGAGCGCGGCTTCGCCGCGTTCGGGCAACTGGGCGACGTGCGCGAGTTCATCGCCGAGATCGAGGCCGACGAGCGCGAGGTGGCGCGGCGGCTGTTCGCGGGGGAGGCGCGGCCGTTTGCGGGGATGGAATAGGGACGGTCCGGACCGTCCCATCGCGCTGAAGCCACTGGTTCCCGCCTGCGCGGGAATGTCGGCGAAAGCAGCGGTGGTCACGGGTAGCGCGCGAATCTCCACCCGTCATTCCCGCGAACGCGGGAATCCAGTCGGCCGGCGTGGCTACGTGTCGGAATCGGGGTTCCCGCCTGCGCGGGAACGGCGGACCCCAGGCCCGCGGGCGCGTTCCGCCTTACTTGAAACGCTCGTCCAGCACCCGGCGGATCTCGCTTTCGATCGGGCCCTTGAGCGCGCCCAGCAGGAAGCCCAGGCTGGCGGTCACGCGCAACTGCTTGGGGCCCAGGGCGATCTTGCCGTCCACGCCGCTGCGGGCGAAGTTGAGGATGTCGCCGTTCCAGTCGTACTCGATGCCGAAGCGCTCGGCCAGTTTTTCGGCGACTTCCTCGACCGCCTTGCGCGCCTTGGCGTGGGTCAGCGAATGGTCGTGGCGGATATCGATGTTCGACATTGCGGTGGTTCCTCCCAGGTCGCGGCTATTGTGCGGCCGGGGCTGCGCGCATCCAAGCCCGGCGCGCACGATGCGCGCACTCCGACAACCTGCTAGATTGCCGCGGCGTGGAAGCCTTAAGACTGCGATACCCCAACCGTGAACATGCCGACCTGGCGTTGAGCCCGGGCGTGCATGCGATCGGCCGCGACGCCAGCGGACGCGCGGCGCTGGTCCGCGACGGCAACGACGCGGTGGCGCAAGTCTGCGTCGACCGCCGCGGGGTCTGGCTGCAGGTGCGCGAAGGCGTGCGCGGCCTGCACGTCAACGGCCGCCCGGTGCGGCGCATGGCCATGCTGCGCGCCGGCGACACCATCTTCCTCGACGGCGTGGAGCTGTTGCTGCTGGCCGGCGAACCGCTGCAGGCGCCGGTGGACTACGGCTTCGGCGAGGCCGCCGAAAGCCGCATGGTGGTGCGCGGCGTCGCCGGTCCGCATCACGGCCGCTGCTACACCCTGGACCGGCCGCGCACCATCGGCCGCGCCTCCGAATGCGACATCCGCATCGACGATGCCTCGTTCGCGCCGCGCCACGCGCGCCTGGAGGCCCATGCCGACGGCGTGGTCCTGCGCGACATGGGCTCGGTCGAAGGCAGCCTGGTCAACGGCCGGCCGGTGCGCAACGCCCTGCTGCAGCCCGGCGACCAGCTGGTGCTGGAATCGCAGCACCGCTTCGTGATCGAGGCGCCCAGCCGCCGCGGCGCGGCCGAGCCCGCGCCCGCACCGCACCTGGCCGAGTTCGAGGCCGAGGAACGCGCGCGCCCGGCGCCGGCCTTGCCGTCCTCGGTGCGGCGCATGCCCTGGCTGTTGCTGGCGGCGGCTTTGCTGGCGGCCGCGCTCAGCCTGCTGCTGCTGTACGGCGCGCGCTGAGCGCGCGCAGCCGCTTCCACAGCCGCCAGCCCAGCAGCGCGGCCAGGATCGCGGCGTACAGCGCCGGTTCGCGCACGTCCGATTTCACCAGCCACCAGAAGTGCAGCACCGCCAGCACCGCGATGGCGTAGATCAGGCGGTGCAGGCGACCCCATAGCCGGCCCAGGCGCCGCATCATGCCCTGGGTGGAGGTCAGCGCCAGCGGCACCAGCAGCAGCCAGGCGGCGAAGCCGACGGTGATGTAGGGGCGCTTGGCGATCTCTTCGAAAATCTGGGTCCAGTAGCCGCGCAGGTCCAGCACCAGGTAGGCGGCCAGGTGCAGGCTGGCGTAGGCGAAGGCGTACAGGCCGAGCATGCGGCGGAAGCGCAGCAGCACCGGTTGACCGCTGAGCTGGCGCAGCGGCGTGATCGCCAGGGTCAGCAGCAACAGGCGCAGCGCCCACAGGCCCAGGCGGTGCTCGATTTCGGCCACCGGGTCCGCGCCCAGGCCGCCGCTGCCGGTGAGGTATTCGGCGCGGATCTGCCAAGCCAGGATCGCGGCCGGGGTCAATGCGAGCAGGTGGACCAGGGTCTTGGCCGCGATCAGCGCCGGCGAGGCGCGGCGGCGTGGAGTGGGGGTCGGCTTGGCGGAACTCATGCGCTCAGAACCACCGCTTCAAATCCATGCCGGCGTACATCGACGCGACCTGGTCGGCGTAGCCGTTGTACAGGCGCGTGGGGATGCGTTCGGCGAACAGCTTGCTGGCGGTGCCGGCGATGCGGCGCTCGGTCTTCTGGGTCCAGCGCGGGTGGTCGACGTTGGGGTTCACGTTGGAGAAGAATCCGTACTCGCTGGCCTGGGCGTCGTTCCAACTGGTGAACGGCATGCGCTCGACGAAGGTGATGGCGACGATGGACTTGATGCTCTTGAAGCCGTACTTCCACGGCACCACCAGGCGCAGCGGCGCACCGTTCTGCTGCGGCAGCGGCTTGCCGTACAGGCCGGTGGCCAGCAGGGTCAGCGGATTCATGGCCTCGTCGATGCGCAGGCCCTCGCGGTAGGGCCAGTCCAGAGCGGGGTAGGCCAGGCCCGGCATCTGCTTGGGGTCGGACAGGGTGGTGAAGGCCACGTACTTGGCCTTGGAGGTGGGCTCGAAACGCTTGAGCACGTCGCCCAGCGGCACGCCCAACCAGGGGATCACCATCGACCAGCCTTCCACGCAGCGCAGGCGGTAGATGCGCTCCTGCGGGGTCAGGCCCTTGATCAGGTCTTCCAGCGCGAGTTTGCCGGGTTTGGCGCAGGCGCCGCCCACGGCCACGGTCCAGGGTTTGACCCGCAGCAGCTTGGGCGCGCGGCCGGGGTCGGCCTTGCCGGTGCCGTACTCGTAGTAGTTGTTGTAGCTGGTGACGTCCTCGTACCGGGTCAGGGTCTCGCTGGTGCGGAAACCCGAGGCGGCCTGGGCGGGGGTGATCGCGGTCTTGGGCGCGGGCGGCGGATCGGCGTCGGCGCAGCCGGCCAGGCCCAGCGCCGGCAGCGCGGCGAACGCGGCCAGCAGGCGCCGGCGTTCGCGGTAGACCGCCTCGTCGGTGATTTCGCGGGCGGGGACGGCTAGGGCATCGCGCAAGGACATCGGGGTACGGCTCCTGCGGGGCGGCCGGAACGGCCGCGGCGGCAATGATGGGTGTACCACCATAGAGGTCGCGACAGGGACAAAAGTTGCGCGGGAAACGAAGGCCCGCGGAAGTGTTGCAGTGCGGCATACTGGGGGTTCACCCCCTCAGCCTACGGAGCACCCGATGTCCCGCGCGTACAACTTCAGTGCCGGCCCCGCGACCCTGCCCGAAACCGTGCTGCAGCAGGCCCAGGCCGAGCTGCTGGATTGGCACGGCGTGGGTGCGTCGATCGTCGAGCTCAGCCACCGCGGGCCGGAATTCCTGCAGGTGGCCCAGGAGGCCGAAGCCGACCTGCGCACGCTGATGTCGATCCCGCAGGACTACGCGGTGCTGTTCCTGCAGGGCGGCGCCACCACCCAGCAGGCGCTGATCGCGCTGAACTTCGCCGCGCCGGGCCAGACCGTGGACTACGCCGTCACCGGCCACTGGGGCAAGACCGCGCTCAAGCAGGTCAAGCCCTACGTGGACGCCAAGGTGGCCGCCAACGGCGAGGCCGGCGGCTTCCGCGATATTCCGGCCTACGGGCAATGGCAGCTGTCCAAGGACGCCGCCTACGTCCACTACACCGCCAACGAGACCATCCACGGCGTCGAGTTCCGCGACATCCCCGACACCGGCGACGTGCCGCTGGTGGGCGACTTCAGCTCCAGCATCGTCTCCGAGCCGCTGGACGTGTCCAAGTTCGGCATCCTCTACGCCGGCGCGCAGAAGAACCTGGGCCCGGTGGGCGTGAGCGTGGTGATCGTGCGCCGCGACCTGCTCGAGCGCGCCGGCCAGCCGCGCGCCGAAATCCTGGACTACCGCGCCCACGTCAAGGGCGAGTCCATGCTCAACACCCCGCCGACCTGGAACTGGTACCTGGCCGGCCTGGTGTTCAAGTGGATGATCGCGCAGGGCGGCGTGAGCGAGTTCGCCCAGCGCAACGCGCGCAAGTCGGCGCTGCTGTACCGGACCATCGACGAGTCCGGCGGCTTCTACCGCAACGAGGTCGCCGCCGGCGCGCGTTCGCGCATGAACGTGCCGTTCTTCCTCAAGGACGAGGCGCTGGACAAGCCCTTCCTGAAGGAGGCCGAGGCTGCGGGCCTGATCTCGCTCAAGGGCCACCGCGCCCTGGGCGGCATGCGCGCGTCGATCTATAACGCGATGCCGGAGGAAGGCGTGCAGGCGCTGGCCGACTTCATGCGCGATTTCCAGAACAGGAACGGGTGAGCGCCCGCGCTTAGCCGATGCCCTATCGGCATCGGCTGCGGGCGCGAACGCCCGGCCATGGAGGGCCGGGCCGGGCGATCCGAAGCGCTCGAACGTCGCGCCAGGGACGGCAATACGCCAGTAGACGCAGCCCCGTTGTTGCCTCTCCGTCAACCGATTCGGTTCGCAGCTGGAACACGCGCAGCGCGAACTCACGAGACCCACGATGGCCACCAAACCCACCAAGCCGCGGTCCGGCGCGGCCAAGCCCGCCAAATCCAAGGCTGCCGCCGCGCAACCGGCTAAGGCCGCCAAGGGCAAGGCGGCAGCCGCCGCCGCCGCGCCCGAGACTCCCGCGCTGGACCTGCCGACCCTGCGCACGCGCATCGACGGCATCGACCAGCACATCCAGCAGCTGATCGCCGAGCGCGCCCAGTACGCCAACCAGGTCGGCAAGGCCAAGGGCAAGCTGGCCGCGGCGGTGGACTATTACCGGCCCGAGCGCGAAGCCCAGGTGCTGCGCCGGGTGGTGGACCGCAACGACGGCCCGCTGCAGGACGAGGTGCTGGTGCGGCTGTTCCGCGAAATCATGTCCGCCTGCCTGGCCCAGCAGGAGCCGCTGAAGATCGGCTTCCTCGGCCCGGAGGGCACGCATTCGCAGCAGGCGGTGTTCAAGCACTTCGGCCATTCCATCCACGGCCTGCCGCTGGGCAGCATCGAAGAGGTGTTCCAGGAAGTCGAAGCCGGCAACGCCGACTTCGGCGTGGTGCCGGTGGAGAACTCCACCCAGGGCACGATCCAGTCCACCCTGGACATGTTCCTGACCTCCAAGCTGAAGATCTGCGGCGAAGTCGAGCTGCGCATCCACCAGCACCTGCTCTCGCGCAGCGGCCGCATCGAGGACATCGAGCGCGTGTACTCGCACCCGCAGTCCTTCGCCCAGTGCAAGGCCTGGCTGCGCGAGTACCTGCCCAAGGCCGAGAAGATCGCCGTAGCCAGCAACGCCGAGGCCGCGCGCCGCGCGCGCAACGCCGACGACGCCGCGGCGATCGCCGGTGCCAGCGCCGGCAACGTCTACGGTCTTAAGAACGTGGCCGGCCCGATCGAGGACCGCCCCGACAACACCACCCGCTTCCTGGTGATCGGGCGCGAGCTGTTCACGCCTTCGGGCAACGACCGCACCTCGCTGCTGATCTTCATCAAGGACCAGCCCGGCGCGCTGTACAACGTGCTGTCGCCGTTCGCCAAGCGCGGTCTGAGCATGAACCGCATCGAATCGCGCCCCGGCCACACCGGCCGCTGGCAGTACGCGTTCTTCGTCGACATCGGCGGCCACGTGCTCGAAGACGCCATGCGCGAAGCGCTGGCCGAGCTGGACGAGCTGGCGCACGAAGTGAAGGTGCTGGGCTCCTACCCGGTGGCGATCGCATGAGCCAGGCGGCCGCGCAGGCTTCGGTGCCCGCCTACGACGAGGCCTGGTTCGCCGCGCGCGCGCAGGCGGGCGTGCAGGGGCTCAAGGCTTACGATCCGGGCCACGACCTGGTCGCGCTGCGCCGGCGCTTCGGTGAAGCCAACCTGGTCGAGCTGGGTTCCAACGAGAATCCCTACGGCCCGTCGCCGGCCGCGCGCCAGGCCGTGCTGGACTCGCTGCAGGCCTTGCATCGCTATCCCGATCCGCTGGGCGCCGACCTCAAGCGCGCGCTCGCACGCACGCACGGCGTGGACACATCGCAGATCCTGCTCGGCAACGGCTCGCACGAGCTGCTGATGCTGTTGGGCCAGGTCTTCGCCGGCCCCGGCGACGAGGTGGTGTTCTCGCGCTACGGCTTCGCCGTGTTCGCCCTGGCCACCCAGGCCGCGGGCGCGCAGATGCGCATCGTCGAGGCGCTGCCGCGCGAGGCGGCCATGCCTTGCGGCCACGACCTGGATGCGATCGCCGCCGCGGTGGGGCCGCGCACCAAGCTGGTCTATGTGGCCAACCCCAACAATCCCACCGGTACCTGGTTCGGGCGCGAGGCGCTGACCGCTTTCCTGGACAAGCTTCCGCCCCACGTCATCGTGGTCATGGACGAGGCGTATGCGGAAATGGCCGATGCACCGGACTACGAAAGCGCGCTGAACGTGTTGCAGCGCTACGCCAACGTCGCCGTCACCCGCACCTTCAGCAAGGCCTACGGCCTGGCCGGCCTGCGCGTGGGCTACCTGATCGCGCGGCCGGGGCTGGTGGCGGTGATGGAGCGTTTGCGCGAGAGCTTCAACGTCAACGGCCCGGCGCTGGCCGCCTGCGAGGCCGCGCTGGGCGACGGCGAACACCTGGCGGACTCGTGTGCGCGTAACGCCGAACAGCGTGCGGCGCTGAGCGCGGCCCTGGCCGAGCGCGGGCTGCGCGTGTTCCCGTCGCAGACCAATTTCGTCCTGGTCGAGTTCGGCGCCGACACCGCCCGCATCGAGACCGCCCTGGTCGCGCGCGGCGTGGTGCTGCGGCCCATGGGCGGCTACGGCCTGGGCGACTGCCTGCGCATCACCGTAGGCGACGCCGACGAGAACCGGCGCTTGCTGGCGGCGCTGGACGCGGTGCGCGCATGAGCGCGCGCCAGGACTGGATCGCCGGCAGCGGCGCGCCGCTGCGCGGCCGCGTGCGCGTGCCGGGCGACAAATCGGTTTCGCACCGCGCGGTGATGCTGGGCGCGCTGGCGCAGGGCGTCACCCGCGTCACCGGCTTCCTGGAAGGCGAGGACACCCGCGCCACCGCGCGCGTGTTCCAGCAATTGGGCGTGCGTATCGACACGCCCAGCGTCAGCGAACGCATCGTCCACGGCGTGGGTCTGCATGGCTTGCGCGCGAGCGCGGCGGCGCTGGACTGCGGCAATGCCGGCACCGGCATGCGCCTGCTCGCCGGTGCGTTGGCGGGGCAGGGCTTCGATTCGGTCCTGATCGGCGACGAGTCGCTGTCCAGGCGGCCGATGCGGCGCGTGACCGAACCGCTGGCGGCGATGGGCGCGCGCATCGACAGCATGGAGGGCGGCCTGCCGCCGCTGCGCATCCACGGCAGCCGCGCTTTGCAGGGCATCGAATACACGCTGCCGGTAGCCAGCGCGCAGGTGAAGTCGGCGCTGCTGCTGGCCGGCCTGTACGCGCAGGGCGAGACCGTGGTGCGCGAGCCGCACCCCACCCGCGACTACACCGAGCGCATGCTGGCCGCGTTTGGCTGGCCGATCGACTATGCGCCCGGCTATGCGCGCCTGAGCGGCGGCCATACGCTGCGCGCCACCGAGGTCGCGGTGCCGGCGGATTTCTCCTCGGCCGCGTTCTTCCTGGTCGCCGCCAGCGTGATCCCCGGTTCCGACCTGACCCTGGAGGCGGTGGGCATGAACCCGCGCCGCACCGGCTTGCTGCAGGCGCTGCGGCTGATGGGCGCCGACATCGACGAGACCGAAGCGCGCGAGCAGGGCGGCGAACCGGTCGCCGATCTGCGCGTGCGCCATGCGCCGCTGCGCGGCATCGCCGTGCCCGAGGCGCTGGTACCGGACATGATCGACGAGTTCCCGGCGCTGTTCGTGGCCGCGGCCTGCGCGCAGGGCACGACCACGGTCAGCGGCGCGGCGGAGTTGCGGGTGAAGGAATCCGACCGTATCGCCACCATGGCACAGGGTTTGCGCGCGCTGGGCGCGACCATCGACGAACGCCCCGACGGCGCCGCGATCCTAGGCGGTGCGGCGCTGCACGGCGGTACCGCGGACAGCCACGGCGACCATCGCATCGCCATGAGCCTGGCGGTGGCGGCGCAGCTGGCCGACGGGGATGTGCACATTACTGATGTATCAAATGTGGCCACGTCGTTCCCCGGCTTCGATGCGCTGGCGCGCGACGCCGGTCTCGCCTTGCGCATGGCGCAGTAGACAGCGGGACATCACCGGAATTCGCTAAACTGCGGCCACTGATCGCAACGCACTCCGGTGTGCGCGAACAGGGAGGTACAGGCCGTCGCGATCGCCCCCGCGGCGCGGCGGCCGCACGTATTCGCGCCATGCCCGGCGCGATGGCGAGAGGAACCGACGCGATGCCGATCCCCCGATACTGCGGACCTGTTCCGCGTGCTGGCGCCGCTTGCGATGGAGTCCGTGCATGAGCGGACCCGCCGCTGCAGCGCCGCCGTCCGCGCAAGCCGCAACGTCCTTGCCCGCATGGATGCGCCGCACCGCGATCGCAGCGCTGGCCTATACGGCGTTCTTCGCCTTCGCCGACTTCGATCTGTACCTGCGCCCGGAACTCGGCGCGGGCCTGCTGCTGTTGTTGATGTGCATGGCCGGCGCGCGCCCCTGGCGCGAGCTGCGGCGGCAGCCGGCGGTTTGGGCGCTGGCCGCGCTGATCGTCTATGCGATCGCGCAATCCTTGTATGCGGGCCTGCGGGTCATGCCTGCGCTGCCGTTGTCCGAGCACCTGACCGATACCGCCAAACTGGTGCGGCTGGCGGTGTTCACCGCGGTGGTCGGCTGGTGGCTGTCGGTGTTGCCGCGCACCCTGCCGATGCTGTTGGCGCTGATGGGCCTGGGGCTGGCGGCCTCGATCCTGACCTACCTGCCGTGGACGCAGCTGCCCGCGCTGTGGAGCGGTGCGCTGCGGCCCGAATTCGGCGTGACCGAAAACCTCACCGGCCTGCTCGCCGCGGTGGGCGGCTGGATCGCCTTGTGGCTGGCGATGACCGCCTGGAGCGCGCGCCAGGCGGGCGCGCTGCGTCTGACCCTGGCGGCGCTGGCCTACGCGGTGTGCTTCTGCGTGCTGCTGTTCTCGCAATCGCGCGGCGCCTGGCTGGCCTTCGCCTTGGTCGTGCCGGCGGCGGTGCTGGCCTATGCCTGGAATCACCGCCGTGCGGGGCCGTTGCCGTGGCTGCCGGTGCTGGCGGCCGCGTCGCTTTCGGTCCTGTTGCTGTGGTCCGCGCGCGATCTGGTCGCGTCGCGCTTCGCCGGTTCGCAAACCCTGGCGGCCGAAGCGCAACAGGCGGCGGTGCAGGGCAGCGTGGCGATCGCGCCGTCGGCGCCGGCCGCGGCATCGGCGGGCGCCGAAGCGACGACAGCTCCGTCCGACGCCGCGCAGGCGCAGCAGACCCAGGTCAACAACAAGGCCGTCGGCGTGCGCATGGCGCTGTATCGGCTGGGCGTGGAGCAGTGGCTGCAACGGCCGTTGCTGGGCTGGGGCCTGCGCAGCACGCCCGAGCTGATCGCCCAGAGCCGTCGCGACATGGCCGGACAGCACCACGTGCATCTGCACAACACCTATCTGGACGCGCTGGTCGGCTTGGGCGCGGTCGGCGTGGCCCTGCTGGCGCTGGCGCTGCTGGCGCTGCTGCGCGAACCCTGGCGCGCCTGGCGCCAAGGCCGGATGCCGGTGCCGGCGTTCTGGGCCTTGGCGGGCTGCGTGGGCCTGGTGCTGATCACCAACAACTTCGATTCGCTGCTGTGGCGTTTCGAATACGGCCGTGCGCCGCTGGAGTTCCTGTTCGGCCTGTGCCTGGCCTACGGACTGATCCGCCGCCGCGCCGCGGTCGGGCGCGACGGCGCCTGAGTCGTGCATCGCTCCGGCCGCGCCGATGCGCGGCCGGAGCCCGCTTCCCCTGATCCTGCTGCGCGTTCGTCGGGGCGCTTAGGCCTGCGGCTGGAACGTGATCGGCACTTCCACCACCGCCGGCACCGGCTTGCCGTTGCGGGTGGCCGGAGTAAAGCGCCACTTGCGCACCGCGTCCTGCGCGGCGCGGTCCAGATCGCGCGAGGCGCTGCGGCGGGCGAAATCGACCTCGCCGGGCACGCCGTCGCTGCCCACGTTCACGCGCAGCACCACTTCGCCGCCTTCGCCGCGACGCAGCGCGGTGGCCGGGTACTCGGGTTCGGGGCTGCGGCCGGCGATGCGCTCGGGCACCGTCTCGCGCGGCGTGGCCGCGATCGGCTTGTCGGTCTTGGGCTTGGACGCCTCGGCGGCCGGCTTGCGCGCCCCGGTGCGGTCGCCGCGCTCGGCGGGGGCCGGCGTATCGGTGGACTCGGCCGGCACCGGCGTCATGGCGGCATCGGGCGACACCACCACCGGCGCCGGCGCACGCTGGCTCAGCAGGTACCAGATCAACAGGATTGCGGCCAGCAACAGCAGCAGCCACAGACCGGTACGGTTGCGCGCGGGCGCGGCGGCGCCCGCGTCGGTCGGCGGGTTCGTTTGGCGGTTTTCCAGCGTGTTGTCCGTCATGTGTCCCTCCTCGTTCGCCCCGGCGGGGGCCGGGTCGATCCGAGCTTCCTCACGCCGGTGTTAGCGGGCGGTGGAGGCGAGGGGGCGGACGCGATCTTCGTTCAGCGATTGGCATCGAACGTGATGGGGACCATCACGGTACCCGGCACCGGCTGGCCGTTGGCCAGGGCCGGGCGGAAGCGCCAGCGCCGCACCGCGTCCTGGGCCGCGCGGTCCAGGGTGCGCGAGCCGCTGCTGGTGGCCACGGCCACCCCGCTGGGCACGCCATCGGGACCGATCTGCACGCGCACGGTGACCGTGCCGCTCTCGCCGCGGCGCAGCGCCTGCGGCGGATAACGCGGCGAGGGGTTCTGGCCCGCGATCGGGCTGGGGTCGGACGTGGCGGTCGCGGCCGGGGCCGCGTCCTGCGGGCGCGACGGCACCGCGGCATCGGCCGGCGGCGGGGGCGGCGCGGTTTCGACCAGGCGCGGCTGCTCGCCGCTGGCGGCGGGCGCGGCCGCCTGCGGCGTACCTACGCCGCTGCCCTCGTCGCCGGACATCGGCGCCGGCAGCGGCGCGTAGTCCGGGCCGGCCGCGGTCGGCGGCGCGATGTCGTTGGCGCGGTAGAAGTCGTACTCGCGGCTGCGCGACCACACCAGCAGGAACAGCGCCAGGCCCAGCGCGAACGCGCCGAGCACCCACCACAGGGCTTTGCGCTGCGGCCGCCACGCGGCCAGGTCGAAGGCGGGACGGGTGGGCGCGGGGACAGGCTTGGACATGCGGTATCCGGCAGAGGCGGGCAGGGCGGGGCTCCCGCATTCTGCCTTCATCCGGGTTAATCCGTCGGCAACCGGTCGCGATTTCCGCCCCCGGTTTGAGTCCGACCATGGCCCAGGGCGCGCCGGACACGCGATAATCGCGCTCCGCTTCCCCACCGGTTCCGTCATGCTCGATCCCGTCCTGCTGCGTCAGCACCTGTCCGATACCGCCGCGCGCCTGCGCCAGACCCGCGGCTATGAGCTCGACGTGGCGGCGCTGGAGTCGCTGGAAAGCGAGCGCAAGCAGATTCAGACCCGGACCCAGGAGCTGCAGAACCTGCGCAACACGCGTTCCAAGGCGATCGGCCAGGCCAAGGCCAAGGGCGAGGACACCAGCGCGCTGATGGCCGAGGTCGCCAGCTTCGGCGACGAACTCAAGGCCAGCGAAGTCCGCCTGGACGAGATCCGCGCCAAGCTCGACACGCTGACCGCCGGCATCCCCAACCTGCCGCACGCATCGGTGCCGCAGGGCAGCGACGAGAGCGGCAACGCCGAACAGCACCGCTGGGGCACGCCGCGCAGCTTCGATTTCGCGGTCAAGGACCATGTCGAACTGGGTGCGCGCAAGGGCTGGCTGGACGGCGACACCGCGGCCAAGCTCTCGGGTGCGCGCTTCACCGTGCTGCGCGGCTCGCTGGCGCGGCTGCACCGCGCGCTGGCGCAGTTCATGCTGGACCTGCACGTGGACCAGCACGGTTACCAGGAAGCCAATGTTCCGCTGCTGGTCAACGCCGATTCCATGCGCGGCACCGGCCAGCTGCCCAAGTTCGAGGACGATCTGTTCGCCACCGTGGTCGGCGAGGGCGAGGCGGCCAGCAAGCGCTATCTGATCCCGACGTCGGAAGTGCCGCTGACCAACATCGTGCGCGACGAGATCGTCGAGGCCGATGCGTTGCCGCTGCGCATGGCGGCGCATTCGATGTGCTTCCGCGCCGAGGCCGGCAGCCACGGCCGCGATACCCGCGGCATGATCCGCCAGCACCAGTTCGAGAAGGTCGAGCTGGTGACCATCGCCTCGCCGGAGCACAGCTACGACGAGCACGAGCGCATGACCCGCTGCGCGGAAGTGGTGCTGGAGAAGCTGGGCCTGCCTTACCGCCGCATGCTGCTGTGCACGGGCGATATGGGCTTCTCGGC
The DNA here is from genome assembly GCF_003382365.1 of Lysobacter silvisoli. Lineage (NCBI taxonomy): Bacteria > Pseudomonadati > Pseudomonadota > Gammaproteobacteria > Lysobacterales > Lysobacteraceae > Lysobacter > Lysobacter silvisoli. The sequence goes on from NZ_QTSU01000001.1 coordinate 904,321, forward strand.
GGCCAAGACCTACGACCTGGAAGTGTGGCTGCCCAGTCAGGACACCTACCGCGAGATTTCCTCGTGCTCCAACTGCGAAGACTTCCAGGCACGGCGCATGCAGGCGCGCTGGCGCAATCCGGCCAACGGCAAGCCCGAGCCGGTGCACACGCTCAACGGCTCCGGTGTGGCCGTGGGCCGGGCGCTGATCGCGGTGATGGAGAACTATCAGAACGCCGATGGCTCGATCGAGGTGCCCGAGGCGCTGCGGCCGTACATGGGCGGGGTCGAGCGGATCGACTGAGCCGGCGCGCGTTTCCTATCGGACGCGATTCTTCGCTTTGGGGTAGGAGCGGCGTAAGCCGCGACCGCGAATCCACAACCACGACGAACGCCGCGCCTGCCCCTGTAGGAGCTGCGCAAGCTGCGACCGCGAACCCACAGTTACGACCAAGCCCTCGGTCGGCGTGCTGTCTGCTCTGACGCTTTGGGGTAGGAGCGGCGTGAGCCGCGATCCGCTCCGAACTCGCGAAGGTGTATGGGTGTGTTGGTTGAAGCAACAGCAACAGCTTCCGTCCGCAAGCGGCCGGGTCACTTTCTTTTGATAAGCGTCAAAAGAAAGTAACCAAAGAAAAACGCTGTCCTTGGACAGAGCTCCCCTGCGAGAGCGCAGCGCGCGCCGGGATTTTCCGATCGGGCCTCCTGCCCGAACGGAAAACGGCGCACGTCCTGTGCGCCGCCCTCCGGGTCTCCTATTTGCGTGGCGAGTTCGGTGCCCGATCATGAGCATTCGCGCTTTGCGCTCATCCCCTCACCCTAGCCCTCTCCCGCAGGCGGGAGAGGGGACAGATCCGACGCCGCTTTGCTTTAGCCCCTCTCCCGCTTACGGGGTGAAGGGCAGCGCTTGCGAGCCATTGGCTCGCGCTGCACTGAACGCCCGACCGCTATGCGGGCGGGCCGGGGTGCGGGTTGGGGTGAGGGCACGCGAAGCCGCAGGCTTGCGGCGAAACTAGCGAAGCCCTATTCGCACCAATGCACGTGCAAAGGCGAAGCGTGCGCGGCGTCCAGGGCCGCGAGCACGGGGTAACGCTTCACATCCCCGCTGCGCAGCGCGGCCTCGAATACCTCGCGCTTGCGCTCGCCGGTGATCAGCAACAAACGCGTCTGCACGCGGGCCAGGCCGGCGGGAGTCAGGCTGACGCGGCGCGGCCAGCCTTGTGCGCCGGGTACGCCGTCGGCGTCGACGGCGACATAGGCCTGGCGGCTGCTCAAGGCGCGTTCCAGGTCGCGGCTGCCGGGGAACAGCGAGGCGGTGTGGCCGTCCTCGCCCATGCCCAACACCGCCGCGCTGGCGCCGAGTTGGGCGTGCGCATTGGCCGCGGCCACCGCGTCCTCGATGCGGCGCCCGGCCAGGGTCAGCGCTTCGAAGCGCGCGGCCGCGGCATGGTCCTGCAGCAGTTGGCTGCGCACGGTGCGGGCGTTGCTGTCGGGGTCGTCCGGCAGCAGCCAGCGTTCGTCGACCAGACCGATATCCACGCGGCTCCATTCCAGCGGCGCCTTGGACAGCGCGCGGTAGACCGGGCCGGGCGTGGTGCCGCCGGACAGCAGCAGGCGCGCGCGCGGGCGCAGCAGCAGATCGCGGCGCAGTTCGGCGGCGATGGCCACGGCGCAGGCCCACGTCCACACGTCGCGGCCGCGGTGCGCGTGCATCACATAGCGGGCTGTCTCCGGCTCCGGTGAGCCGGGCATGGCGGGCGACGGATCGTCGAGCATCGCCCGATCTTCGCACGATCCGCCTTAGCTTGGCGTGTGCCTGGCCAAGGCGGCCGCGCCGAGCAAACCGGGCTGCGGATGGGTCACGGCGAGGGTGGGAATGCGCGCCATCGCGGGCGAGAAGCGGCCCTTGTGCTCGAAGCGCTGACGGAAGCCGGAATGCTGCAGCCACGGCATCAGGCGCGGCACCAGGCCGCCGGGCAGGAACACGCCGTCCCAGGCGCCCAGGGTGAGCACCAGATCGCCGGCAGCGGCGCCGTAGACGGCGCAGAACACGTCGATCGCGCGCAGGCAGCGCGCATCGCCCTCGCGCGCCATCGCGGTGATGTCGGCCGGTTGCAGCGGGCCCGGGTCTTCGCCGGCGATCTGGCTCAGCGCGCGGTGCAGGTTGACCAGGCCGCTGCCGCTGACCAGACGCTCGTTGGAAACGCGGCCGAATTCGCCCGACAGGCGCTGCAGAATCTCGATCTCCTCCGGTGTGCCCGGCGCGAAGCTGACGTGGCCGCCTTCGGTCTGCAGCGGGTAGTAGCGGCCGTCGCGGCGGATCAATCCGCCGACGCCCAGGCCGGTGCCCGCGCCGATCACCGCATAGGTGCGGTCGCCGTCGCCATCGCCGCCGCGCCACGGCGCGCCGCCGATCGCCACCACGTCCTCGGGCTGCAGCAGCGACACCGCCATGGCCTGCGCGGCGAAGTCGTTGACCAGGCGCAGGCGTTGCAGGCCCAGTGCCTGGCCGGTGCGCGTGGCGGAGATCACCCAGGGATGGTTGGTGATGCGCGCCTCGTCGCCGTCGACGCGGCCGGCCACGGCGAACACGGCTTCGCCAGGCGCCGCGCCGACGCGATCCAGGTAGTGGCGCGCGGCGTCGGCCAGCGACGGGAAGTCGGCGACCGCGAACACCTGCACGCTGTCGGCGCGCAACGGCGCGTCCAGTTGCGGCGCGGCCAGGGCGAAGCGCGCGTTGGTGCCGCCGATGTCGGCCAGCAGTACTTCGCTCATGCCTGGCCTCCGCGCGACTGGCCCAAGGTGGCCGGCAGGAACGCTGCGGCTTCGGCCGGGCCCCAGGAGCCGGCCGGGTACTCGATCACCGGCTGCGCGGTCGCGCTCCAGGCGCGTTCCACGCTGTCGATCCATTGCCAGGCCGATTCGACTTCGTCGTCGCGCACGAACAGGGTCTGGTTGCCGCGCAGCGCATCCACCAGCAGGCGCTCGTAGGCGATGCGCCGCTGCGGCGAGTTCGACATCGACAGGTCCAGCGACATCGGCCGCAGTTCCAGCGCGCCCCATTCGGGCGCGGCCAGGCTGCCCATCAGGCCCAATTCCACGGTCTCGTCGGGCTGCAGGCGCATGCGCAGGCGGTTGGGGCGCTCGCGCCCGCGCGCGGGGCGTTCGAACAGCCAGTGCGAGACCGGCTTGAACGACACCACCACTTCGGTCGCGCGCGCAGCCAGGCGCTTGCCGGTGACCAGGCGGAAGGGCACGCCGGCCCAGCGCCAGTTGTCGATCCAGGTGCGCAGGGCGACGAAGGTTTCCACCGGCGCGTCGTGGACGAAGCCTTTGACCGCGCGGCCTTCGACCACGCCGGCGCCGTAGCGCCCGCGCACGGTGTCCTGGGCGGCGTCGGCCTGGCCCATCGGCCGCAGCGCGCGCAGCACCTTGCGCTTTTCTTCGCGGATGCTGTCGGCGTCCAGGTTGGACGGCGGCTCCATGGCGATCAGGGCGAGCAGCTGCAGCATGTGGTTCTGGACCATGTCGCGCAGCGCGCCGTAGCCGGCGTAGTACTCCTCGCGGCCGTCCACGCCGGCGGTCTCGGCCACCAGGATGTCGACCGATTCGATCCAGCGGTGCTGCCACACCGCTTCCAGCAAGGTGTTGCCCAGGCGCAGCGCGAGCAGATTCTGCACCGCGGCCTTGCCCAGGTAATGGTCGATGCGGAAGATCCGCGACTCGTCCAGGCAGGCGCGCAGCGCGGCGTTGATCTCGCGCGCCGAGGCCAGGTCGCGGCCGATCGGCTTTTCCAGCACCAGGCGCGAAGGATCGGCGAGCACGCCGGCCGCGCTCAGGCCCTGCGCCACCGGCACGAACAGATCCGGCGGCGTGGCCAGGTAGCTCACGCTGGGGCGGTCGGCGTAGGGCGACAGCGCCGCGGCGATCGCGGCGGTGTCGCGCAGGTCCACCGCCACGTAGTCGATGCTGCGCAGCAGGCCGTCCACGGCCGCGGCGTCGTCGGCCGCCTCGGCGGCCATGCGTTCGCGCAACCAGCTGCGGAAAGCCTCGCTGCTCATCTCCTGCCGGCCCACCGCGACCAGGCGGAAGCCCTCGGGCAGCAGCCGGTCCCGCCACAGGTGGATCAGCGATGGGAACAGGTAGCGCTGGGCCAGGTCGCCGGTGGCGCCGAACAGCAACAGGGTGTCGTGCATCGCGCCGGGACCTGATCGGGAAGGGGGACCTTAAGGTAGCGGCTCCGCCAGCGAGCGGCCATGGCTGGCGATCACGTTGGAGTACCAGCGCGCGCTGTCCTTGGGCGTGCGCTCCTGGGTGCCGTAGTTCACGTGGACCACGCCGAAGCGCTTGGAATAGCCCAGCGACCATTCCAGGTTGTCCAGCAGCGACCACACCATGTAGCCGCGGATGTCGCAGCCGGCCTGGATCGCGTCGTGCACCGCGCTGATGTGCTTTTGCAGGTAGTCCATGCGCAGCGGGTCGCGCACGCGTCGCTCGCCGCTGGCGTCGGGCTCGGCCACCGGCGGATCGAAGAAGGCCGCGCCGTTCTCGGTGATGTACATGGGAATGTCGCCGTAGCGCTGCTTGACCCAGGTCAGGGTGTCGGTCAGGCCCTGCGGGAACACTTCCCAGCCGGTCTCGGTGTAGGTGCCCGAGGGCTGGCGCACCACGCCGGTATTGAGCGGGTAGCTGATCGCGTCCTTGGTGACGCTGCGGGTGTAGTAGTTGACGCCGATGAAGTCCAGCGACTGCTTGATCAGGGCGTAGTCTTCGGCCGGCCATTCCGGCCAGGCCTCGCCGAAGATCTCGCGCAGCTCCGGCGGGTAGGAGCCGAGCAGGGCGGGATCGAGGTACTGCTCGTTCATGTAGGCGTGCGCGCGCTTGACCGCGGCCGCGTCGGCGGCCGAATCGGTGGCCGCGTACTTGGGCTCGATGTTCACCACCAGGCCGATCTCGTGCTGGCCGATCGCGCGGTAGGCCTGCACCGCGGCGCCATGCGCGCGCATCAGGTTGTGGCTGGCGATGGGCGCCTCGAAGCGGCTGCGGTGGCCCGGCGCGAGCGCGCCGTGCAGGTAGCCGCCGTCGGTGATGACCCAGGGTTCGTTGAGGGTGACCCACTTCTTCACCCGGCCGTCGAGGGCGCGGTAGAGCACGCTGCCGTACTCGGCGAACCAGTCGGCGCAGTCGCGGTTGAGCCAGCCGCCGCGGTCGTCCAGTGCCGCCGGCATGTCCCAGTGGTAGAGGGTCAACAGCGGCTCGATGCCGTTGGCCAGCAGTTCGTCGACCAGGCGCGAATAGAAGTCCACGCCGGCCTGGTTCACCCGGCCGGTGCCCTCGGGCAGGATCCGCGACCAGGACACGCTGAAGCGGTAGGCCTGCAGGCCCAGCTGCTTCATCAGCGCCACGTCGTCCTTCCAGCGCCGGTAGTGGTCGCAGGCGACGTCGCCGGTGTCGCCGTTGAGGGTCATCCCCGGGGTATGGGCGAAGCGGGTCCAGATGCTGGGGCCGGCGCCGTCGGCCAGGGGCGAGCCCTCGATCTGGTGCGCGGCAGTGGCCGCGCCCCACAGGAAACCCTCGGGAAAGACTCGAACTTGGCTCATCGCTGTTTGGCTCCGGTGCGGGGGCTCGTCGCTGGTTCGACGTGCATGTAAACGGTTACATGGCAGAATAGCCCAGGGCGGCGACAATTGCATCGTCGCTACACCGCATCTTGGAACCGGTTGGGAGAATTCATGGCGAAGGTCACGCTTGAAGGGCTGCGCAAGGTCTACCCGAACGGGTTCGTCGGCGTGGACGGCGCCAGTTTCGATATCCGCGACGGCGAACTGCTGGTGCTGGTGGGCCCCTCGGGCTGCGGTAAGTCGACCCTGCTGCGCATGATCGCCGGGCTGGAAACCATCAGCGCGGGCGAGCTGCGCATCGGCGAGCGCCGGGTCAACGAGGTCGCGCCCAAGGACCGCGACATCGCCATGGTGTTCCAGAGCTACGCGCTATACCCGCACATGACCGTGGCCGAGAATCTGGGCTTCGGCCTGAAGCTGCGCGGCGCGTCCAAGGACGAGATCGCGCGGCGCGTGGCCGAGGCGGCGGACATGCTGGAGCTGGCGCCGCTGCTGCAGCGCAAGCCGGCGGCGCTGTCCGGCGGCCAGCGCCAGCGCGTGGCCCTGGGCCGCGCCCTGGTGCGGCAGCCGCAGGTGTTCCTGCTCGACGAGCCGCTGTCCAACCTGGACGCCAAGCTGCGCATGGGCATGCGCGTGGAGATCGCGCGCCTGCACCGGCAGCTGGGCACCACCATGATCTACGTGACCCACGACCAGATCGAGGCCATGACCCTGGGCCAGCGCATCGTGGTGCTCAAGGACGGCAAGATCCAGCAGATCGACACGCCGATGGCGCTGTACCGCCATCCGGTCAATTTGTTCGTGGCCACCTTCCTGGGCAGCCCGAAGATGAACCTGCTCTGGGGCGAAGTGACCGAGCGCGAGGGCCGCCTGGCCCTGCGCATCGCCGAAGGTGTGGAGCTGCCGCTGCAGCCGGAGCCCGCATTGCGCGAGACCGTGCGCGGCTATCTGGGCCGCCAGCTCACCGTCGGCCTGCGTCCTGAGGACATGCACCTGGCGCAGGCCGCGCCCGAGCGCCTGCCCGCGCGCGTGGAAGCGGTGGAGCCGGTGGGCAACGAAGCCTTCCTCAACCTGGGCTGCGGCGGCTGCGAACTGGTGGTGCGCCTGCCGCCCTACGATCTGCCGGTGGCCGGCGACACCGTGCACCTGGGCTACGACGCGCAGCGCATGCATTACTTCGACCCGGAGAGCGAGCTCAATCTGCGGGTGCCGCCTGCGGCCGAGGCGGTCGAGCGCGCGGCGTGAACTCTGGAACCCGCATTTCGTGTGGAATTCAAGCGGGTGATGCGGGGCGAGGGGACGATGAGCCGTTGCAGGCGTCGTTGCCGTTGTAATTGCGTAGGCTGAAGTGCCGGTTCTTAGTGACTCGATGTGCTTGAATGCACCGTTGATGCGCAAGTCGAGTGCGAATGCAAGAAGTGATCTATGTAAGCGTTCCGCCTGCGCTTTCGCAGCGATTGCGACCGCCCTAAGTTAGCCTGCACACTGTACTTCAGGGGACCGGTCAGGCCGGTTTTAGTTCGAACTCAGCATCGCCCGATCGGGCCGGCAGTACCTCATCGCATGCATATCCAATCTTATGCTTCCGCTCCCGCGCTGTCCGGCGGGGACGCGGCTTGTTTCGTTCGTTCCGTGCTTCGACAAGCGGGCCAAGTCGCGTTAATGCTCGCAATGGGGATCGGATCGGTCGGCGCCCAATCCATCACCTCCGAAGCCGAGTACCAAAGGAAGATTCAGGCCGCATCCACGATCACCGCTGCCGCCGAGGGTCTGTTCGGAAACAGGACATCGGACGCCACGGGCAAGACCGAGTTCGTCAACGTCGATATCGACGTGCCGGGCAACAATGGCTTGCCCGTGCAACTCGGCCGGCGCCTGCCGATCGACTGGCTGTACTTACCCGAGCAACTAGGAGGTTTCGGCAATTGGGATGTCGAGGTTCCGTACATCCAGACCACCGTGTCCAGCAACATGGGCTGGTCCGTTGCCTCCAGTTCGTCTCCCAACCGCTACAAGCGCTGCTCGTTTCCGAGCCTGCCGTTCGTCGAAGGGCTGTTGATCAGCCCGGAAGAGGTGTCCCACGGCTACCGCCTGCATATGCCGGGCGTCGGGGACGAGTCGATGCTGGTCGATCATAATCTCAACACCGACCCGTCCAACGGCAGCAGTTACCCCTGGGTGCTGAAATCGATGGGGCGACTGAGCTGCCTGTCCACCGTGAAGAACGGCTACCCAGGCGAAGGCTTCCTACTGCTCACTCCCGAGGGAGTGAAGTACTACTTCGACTATCCGGTCGAGCGCACCGCCATGACCATCCGCAAGGGGCCGAAAGGATTGCCCGGCTACACCATGGCGCGAAAGAACGTGTACATGCTGGCGTCGCGCATCGAGGACCGCTTCGGCAACACCGTCGACTACAACTACAGCAATGGACGGCTGTCCAGCATCGTCGCCAACGACGGCCGCCAGATATCCCTGCAGTACGGGACTAACTCGGTGACGGCCAGCAGCCACGGGCGCACCTGGACCTACACGCTGGCCAATGGTCATTTGACGCAGGTGGCCAATCCGGACGGTTCGACCTGGCAGTACCCCGCATTCGGATTCACTTCGCCCTACGATCAGCAGCAGTCGGACATGCTGCAGCTGTCGTACTTCGATCCTGGCGTCATGTGCCAGAGCGAAATCAGTCGCGAACGCTATGCCGGAACGTTCCCGTTCGTGGTCAAGCATCCTAGCGGTGCCCAGGCAGCATTCCAGTTCGAAGGACGGCGGTTCCATCGCAGCCGCGTTCCTTATTTGTGCTACATCGACTTCTTCGATCACCAGGTCAGGAAGTCTGGCGGAAGCACCAACATCACCGCCAGCTATATCGATTGGAATCAGATATTCAAAGCTCTCATAGAGGGCGATGACCTGCCGACAGTCATTGAAAACTACGACACTCAAATGCTCACGGAGGAGTATGTCGACGTTTCAGGCTACGCACGCATTGGTACCCCCAACTACTTCGATGTGTTCTCGCTCAAGTCGCTGAGTATCTCGGGCCCAGGGCTGGCCACGCAAACGACCGGCTACGCGTATCAGGAAGATACCTACCCCTACTGCGACGTTTACGATCACCAGAGCGGCGTGCCGAGCGGCTCGGCGTGCAATGAGGATCCATGCGCGGGGCAAGCCTGCGGCGACGGCGTGGGCAGGGCGACCACGATCACGCTGCCGAACGGAGTGGTCGTCAAGAAGCGCTATGGCGTGATCTTCGAAAAAAACGAAGGCATGCTGCTCAGCGAGCAAGTGCTGGACGCTAGCGGCGCTCAGGCGCAGAAAACCGACTACGTTTATGTGCAAGACGAGCAAATGGCGCAACAGCCATTCCCAAGCCTGGCAGGGTACGACTTCGGCGACCAGATGGCGTCGAAGATTCGCCCGCTGATATCGACTTCGTTGTTGCAAGACGGCGTCACCTACACCCGCACCGTCAACGCCTTCGACGCCATGGCTCGGCCCACCTCGGTGACCCGCGCCAGCAACATCAGCTACGGCTACAGCCGCAGCGACGGCATCGCGTATCACGACAACCTGAGCAAGTGGGTGCTGGGCCAGAGCGCCTCGGTCAGCACCGGCAACGCCGTGCCCGCGCAGACCACGTACGATCCCGTTACCGCGTTGCCGCTGCACAGCTACGAGTTCGGCATCCGCAAGCAGAGCTTGAGCTACAACGCCGACGGCACCGTCGCCACGGTCACCGACGCCAACAACAACGTCACCACGCTATCGAGCTGGAAGCGCGGCATTCCGCAAACCATCCAGTACCCGGCCACCGCCGAGTCGCCGGCAGGCAGCACCGAGTCGGCGGTGGTCAACGACAGCGGCTGGGTCATCGCTACCAGCGACGAGAACGGCTACACCACCAACTACGGCTACGACGCCATGGGCCGGGTGAGCAGCATTACGCAGCCCACTGGCGACAGCGTCGACTGGTACCCCACCACGCGCACGTTCGAGCTGATCAACACGCCCGAACTGGGCCTGCCCGCCGGCCATTGGCGCCAGTCGGTCAGCACCGGCAATGCGCGGCATTACACCTACTACGACGCGTTGTGGCGGCCGGTGGCCAGCGAAAGCCACGACATCACCGATTTCGCCAACACCCGCACCCAGACCTTCCAGCGCTACGACTTGGCCGGGCGATCGGCGTTCGCGTCCTATCCGCTCAACAACGGCACCGACTTCCAGCAGGTGGTCGCCGGCACCTACACCGACTACGACGCGCTCGGGCGGCCGGTGCGGGTGCGCCAGAGCAGCGAGCTGGGCACGCTGAGCACCAGCACCGAGTACCTCAGCGGCGGCGAGATCAGGGTCACCAACCCGCGCGGCCAGGTCACGCGCACGCGCTACGCCGCCTGGGACGAGCCGACCACCGACTATCCCATCGAGATCTTCCAGCCCGAGGGCGCCGTCACCCAGATCTGGCGCGACGCGTTCTTCAAGCCCACCCAGCTGCGCCGCTCCGGCCCCTACGCCGGACAAACCGTGGAAGCGGTGCGCAAGTACTACTACGACGGCGCCCACCGCCTGTGCCGCAGCGACGAGCCCGAAACCGGTTCGACGGTGATGGGCCTGGACAACGCCGGCAACCTGGTCTGGTCCGCCGCGGGCCTGAGCGGGCTGAACACCACCGACTGCGACCACCTGGCCGCCTACAACGGCGGCCGTACCGTCACCCGCAGCTACGACGCCCGCCACCGGCTGACCGCGCTGACCTTCCCCGACGGCCTGGGCAATCAGGTCTGGACCTACACCAAGGACGGCCTGCCGGCTCAGGTCACCACCTACAACGGCGCCGACAACACCCTGCCGGTGATCAACGCCTATCACTACAACAAGCGCCGCCTGCTGGGCGGACAGGGCGAAACCGTCGGCCAGACCAACTGGTACACCTGGGCCCTGGGCTACGGCTACGACCGCCACGGCAACCTGTCCACGCACAGCTACCCCACCGGCCTGACGGTGGCCTACGCGCCCAACGCGCTGGGCCAGCCTACCCAGGCCGGCAGCTACGCCACCGGGGTGAAGTACCACCCCAACGGCGCGATTAGCAGCTTCACTTATGGCAACGGCGTGGCGCACGCCATGTCGCAGAACCTGCGCCAGCTGCCGCAGGTGGTCAGCGACGTGGGTGTGGCCGGCTACACCTACACCTACGATGCCAACGGCAACCCCACGCGCATCGACGACAATGCGCAAGGCACCAGCTTCAACCGCTACCTGGATTACGACGGCCTGGACCGCCTGACCCGCGCCAGCTCGGCCATGTTCGGCGGCAGCCTGCACCGCATCGATTACGCCTACGACCCCATCGACAACCTGCGCGCGGTCACCCACGCCGGCGTGCGCGAACACAGCTACTGGTACAACGGCAAGAACCAGCTGACCAACGTGCTCAACACCGCCGGCGCCTCGGTGGTGGGTTTGGACTACGACCCGCAAGGTAACCTGCGGCAGAAGAACGGCCAGGCCTACGGCTTCGACCACGGCAACCGCCTGCGCTGGGTGACGGGCAAGGAGACCTACTGCTACGACGCCCTGGGCCGACGCGTGGAAACCGTGCAGGACGACGGCACGCTACGCCTGTTCCAGTACAGCCAGGCCGGCCAGTACCTGTTCGGCTGGAAGAAGACGCCGGCCGGCGCGGAGACCACGACCGAGAACGTCTACCTGGGCGGCAGCCTGGTGGCGACCATCGACCATAACTGGCCCAGCAATACGGTCATCGCGACCAAGTACCAGCATACCGATGCGCTAGGCAGCCCCGTGGCGGTGACGGATGCGAGTGGCGCGTTGGTCGAGCGCACGGATTACGAGCCGTACGGCAGTGCGATCAACAAGACGGTAGACGGGATTGGGTACACCGGGCATGTGATGGATGGGGCCACCGGTCTGACCTACATGCAGCAGCGGTATTACGATCCGACATTGGGGCGGTTTCTTTCGGCTGATCCAGTTGCTGCGCGCCTGCTCGGTGATAATTTCAATCGGTACTGGTACGCAAATGGCAATCCATACAGGTTCACGGACCCAGATGGGCGCGACTCTGTAGGCGAAATGATCGACAAGGCTGCAACTGGCTGTGGGCCTGTGACGTGCGCGGGCTGGGCTGCGACCCATGCCCTTTGGGAGGTCTTTGGAGCAGAGGGTGTCAGCCAAGTTTACGGCGGAAGAGCGGCGCCGGGCCGTGGCACTATGGTGTTGGCAACGTTTGAAGTTGTCACTCTGGGGAAGGGCAATGCTGTCGCTAAGCCGATTAAGTCACTCATTAAAGCGGATTCCCTGCTTGTGAAAGCGGCTCAAGCGGCCGGAAAATCGGTTCAAGGGTCGCTTGACAATCTGATCAGTCGACTGGCTAGCGGAAATATGAATCCGGGAACTGGAACAAGGCATTTGTTCTCTGGTGTTTACGAAGCGCGCGCACGTGACGGTGCCAGGGTATATTATCGACAATCAGGGGATGGTTTAGAGATACTTGCGAAAAGTTCAAAGGAAAATCAGGATCAGGTCATTGCTCGCCTAAAGAGTTTGTATGGAAAATAACGCATATCCGATTGAAATAGAGATTCTGCATACGATTGAGGATATGCATGACGATAACGTCGATGTGCATGTGGTTCTCTCGAATGGAGAAAGGTATTCGGCCACGTTCTTCACGCTAAAGAATGTGGAGAGGTTGATGCGCAGTTATCAGGAAAGTGGGGAATGCTTGAATGGAAGTTTCTTTTGGGCAAGAGATATGATTATTGTTACGATGATTACGCCGGAAGAGGTTTCTAGGGTTGTATGGGATTTAGTAAGTAGTGGTGAGTTGAAAGGTGCTATGAGTCTCATACGTAAAAACCCATAGAGGTCTGTGAGAACGTGGTCACCGGACTCATGCCACCGCGATACGCGCCTCGGCCCGCTGCGACTGCCGGCGCAGGCCGACGATGGCCAGCAGCAGCAAGGCCATCGGCAGCAGCGACAGGTAGAACGCGGTTTCGCCGCCGGCGCGCTGGAACAGCTGGCCGGTGAGGAAGGAGCCGGTGGTGCCGCCCAGGGCCGAGAACACCACGATCAGGCCGGTCATGGCCGCGTGCCGCGACTTGGGCAGGGCGCTGAGCACCACCGAATTGATCGCGGGGTAGATCGGCGCCATGAACAGGCCGATCAGCGGGAACACGTAGGCCGCGGCCGGCGCGTGGGTCCAGCTCGCGTTCGCGTCCGGGCGCACGCCGGCCGCCAGCGGCAGCGCCAGCAGCACCAGCGCGGCCATCGCCAGCACGCAGCCGATCAGCAGCCAGTGCCAGGCCAGGCGCCGCAGCAGCAGGCCCGCGCCCAGGCGGCCTAGTGCCAAAGACACGGCGAAGATGCTCGCCGCCTGCACGCTCATGGTCGTGGGCAGGTGCAGGATTTCGCGGTTGAAGGTCGGCAACCAGGTGCCGATGCTCTGTTCGATCAGCACGTACAGGAACGCCGAGACCAGGAACACGCCGATCAGCGGCTGCGCGAGCAGGCGGAACATGTCCAGGAACGCGGCGCCGGCGGCGTGGCCGTCGCTGGCCGCGGATTCGTCGATGCGCGTGCTCGCCAGCAGCAGCGCGGTGAGCGCGGCCACCGCGGCGATCACCCAGTACACGCGCAGCCAGCGCGGGTCGGCCGGCGCGTCCGCATCGATGAACGCGGCGAACAGCCAGTAGCCGGCGAGCACGCCGACCATGAACCAGCCTTCGATGGTGCTGGTCAGGCTGGCGTGCTGCTGGCGGTCGTCGGTGAGCAGGCCGATGGACGAGTACACCGACACCTTGGCCAGCGCGAACGAGGCGCCGACCGTGGCGAACAGCAGCTTGCTGGCCCAGAACGCATGCAGCAGCGGCATCAGCGCGCAGGCCGCGGCCACCAGCGACAGGCCCAGCATCATCGCCCGGCGGTAGCCCAGGCGCGGCAGCAGCGAAGCGGTGAGAAAGGACACCAGCGCGATCGGCAGGTCCTTGAACGCTTCCAGGTAGCTGGCCTCGGCCTTGCTCACGCCGAAGCCCTGGATCGCCTGCAGGATCACCGTGCCCACGCTGTTGAGCAGCACGGCGAAGACCATGTAGGTCAGGATCATCGCCAGGATCATGCGGCTGCGCTGCGGGCTGGAGGTCATGCCTGGCTCCGACGCGCGGTCATGGCGCGTGCTTGGATGAAGAAAGATGCGTTCGCGGGCGGCGCCGACGCCGCGCGTCCCGTGGGGGCGGATGCGCGCCGTGGGATACGGCGCCGCACCGCGAACGCAGGTGAAACGCGTCCAGGTGGATCCGTTGGAACTCGGCGCGGCGACCGCGGGCGCAGCATCGCATGCGCGCCCGCCGTCGCCGCCACCGTCACCAGCGGTAGGCCACCGAGAACTGGTAGGCCCGCCCGGCGATGGGCCGGCCCAGGAACACGCCGCCGGTGGCCGCGCCGGGCACGCGTACGTTGCCTTCGGTCAGGCCCAGCTCGTTGCTGACGTTGCTGCCGCTGGCGGTGAACTCCCAGTGTTCGCCCACGTGCAGGTTCGCGCCCACGTCCAGGGTGTGGTACGAGGGCAGACGCTGGGTGTTGGCCAGGTCGGCGTAGCGGTCGCCGATGTAGCTGTAGGTGGCGAACAGCTTCAGATCGCCCACCGGCAGGGTCCAGTAGTAGCTGGGGGTGAGCCGGAACTGGCGCTTGGGCTGGCGCATGACCTGGTTGCCGGTGAACTCGCGGTAATTCTCGTACTTGGCGTCCAGCCACACGCCGGTGGCGGCCAGCTCGAAGCCGCCGAACGGCCGCACCGCGCCTTCGACTTCCAGGCCGTAGGCGCGCGAATCGCCGACGGTGGTGAAGTTGGTGCCGTCGTCCAGGAAGGCCTGGAACGGCGAGTTGGTGAAGCTGTTGTAGAACGCGGTCAGGTACAGGTCGTAGACCTGGTTGCCGGCTTTGAAGCCCAGTTCGTACTGGTCCACTTCCTGGATCTTGGTATTGCCGTCGCGCAGGTTGTCGAAGGCCGGCATCTTGTAGCCCGAGTTGGCGCGGGCGAACACGCTGGCGCTGTCGTTGAGCTTGTAGTTCAGGCCCAGGGTCCAGGAGAAATGCTGGTCGTCCTGGTCGATGCGGCGGGTGCTGGGCAGCGAGATCGAGGTGTTGTTGTCGTACAGGGTGGCGGGGTTGCCGTCCAGGTCCACGGTGGCCACGTTGTGCACGGTGCCGTCCACCTGCTGCCACTCGTAGCGGATGCCGGCGTCCAGGCGCAGGCGGTCGTTGACCTGCCACTCGTCGGCCAGGAACACGGCGGTGTTCTGGCCGTCGTAGTCGCCGCGCAGCGAGAAGAACGAGGTGCCGACGAAACCGTCGCGGGTGACCCGGCGGCCGTCGGCCAGGACCACGTCGATGCGGCGCGCGTTGTTCTCCGCGCTGAGCAGCATGTTGTTGCCCAGGTACCAGGTGTCGGTGGACGAGTAGCGCGCGTAGTACACGCCCGCGGTCAGGGTGTTGCCCTCGAACAGGTCGCGGCTGAAGCGCAGGTCGTTGGTGAAGGACTGGATGTCCTTGTCCACCACCCAGAAGCCGGCGGTCAGCACCTGCTGGTTCGGGTCCACCGCGCCGCCGCCGTTGGTGTAGGTGGCGGTGCCGGGGCTGCCGAAGCTGGCGATGTAGGAGCTGATGGTCTGCGGGCTGGCGCCGGTGAACAGGCCGTTGGTCGGCGCGTTGCCGTCGACGAAGTTCATGCGGTCGCTGATGGTCCAGTCGCCCACGTAGAAATCCATCGAGGCGCCGAACACGTCCAGCTTGAGGCCGCGCCCGTCGGCCAGATCGCGGCTGATGGTCTGGCCGTTCGGGCCCACCGGCAGGGTCACCCGGCGGAAGTCGTTGCCCAGCAGGGTGCCGGTGAGCGCGTCCAGGCCGGGGAAACTGGACAAGTGCTCGCCGTTGTTGCGCGACAGCAGCGGGATCGGGGTGAAGAAGGCGTTCTTGTCGTCGGTGTGGCGCGCGTACAGGGTGATCTCGCCGCTGTCCCAGCTGCGGGTCACGGTGGCGCTGAACTGGCCG
Source organism: Lysobacter silvisoli (assembly GCF_003382365.1). Lineage (NCBI taxonomy): Bacteria > Pseudomonadati > Pseudomonadota > Gammaproteobacteria > Lysobacterales > Lysobacteraceae > Lysobacter > Lysobacter silvisoli. The sequence goes on from NZ_QTSU01000001.1 coordinate 920,001, forward strand.
CCCTTGTCGGCCGGAAACTGGGTGTCGCGCACGCCGTCGGTGACGCGGTAGAAGCCGCCGATGCTGTAGTACCAGCCTTCGCCGAGCTTGCCGCTGTTGAACACGTCGACGCGGCGCAGGTTGTCGCTGCCGGCGGTCACGCGCAGGCTGCCTTCGGTTTCCTCGCCGCCCTTCTTCTGGATGAAGTTGACCGTGGCGCCGGGCTGGCCGTTGGAGAAGATCGGGCTGGGACCGCCGCGCAGCACTTCCATGCGGTCGATGGTGTCGTCCATGCGGAACAGGGTGGAGTTTTCCAGGAACGACAGGGTCGGCGGCGGGAACAGCGGCGCGCCGTCCATCTGCACGGTCACGAACGGCGCGTCGCCCTCGGAGGGCATGCCGCGCACGAAGATGTTGGCGCCGGTGCTGCCGCCGGCCGATTCGGCCCAGATGCCGGGCACCACCTTGAGCGCGTCGGCGGTGCTCAGCGGCACGGCCTCCTGCAGCTGTTCCAGCGAGGCGGTGGTGATGGAGAAGCTGGCGTCGCGCTTGCGCACGCCCTTGAAGCGCGCGGTGCCGCTGACCACCACCGCGTCCAGGGTGGTGGCGTCGCTTTCGCTGGCCGGCGCCGCGTCGGCGGCCGGCGCGGCGTCCTGCGCCAGCGCGGTGGCCGGGACCAGGGCGGCGGCGATGGCCACCGACAAGGCGTAACGCATGAGCTTGGGCCGCATCAACGAAGCTTGGATCGACGACGACTGCATGATTCTCTCTCCCTCTCTCTCAAGAATGTCAGGTCGGCGCGCCGTTGCGGCGCGCGGTGTGCTCAACGGCTAACGAAAGCGTTCAGATCGAATGCGGCGATGGCCGGCAGCCAGGCGTCGGCGCCGGGCAGGTCGGCGGGCGCGCCGATGCCGACCGCGGGCATGCCGGCGGCGCGGATCGCGGCGATGCCGGCGGCCGCGTCCTCGATGCCGATGCAGGTCTGCGGCGCCACGCCCAGCGCGCGCGCCACGCTCAGGAAAATCTCCGGGTTGGGCTTGGCGCGCGCGATCGCGCCGGCGTCGGCCACGTAGTCGAAGCGGTCGGCGATGCCCAGGCGCCGCAGCAGCGCCGGCGCGTTCTTGCTGGCCGAGGCCAGGCCCAGCTTGAGCCCGCGCGCGCGCGCTGCGTCCAGCAGCGCGAGCACGCCGGGGAACAGGTCCTGTGGCCCGACCTGTTCGATCGCCGCGCGGTAGTAGCCGTTCTTGCGCTCGGCCAGGGTGTGGCGTTCCTCGGCGCCGTACTCGCGCGTGGCGCGTTCCAGGATGATCGCCAGCGAAGCCTCGCGGTCCACGCCCTTCAGGCGCAGGTTCACAGTCTCGTCGAAGGGCACGCCGATCTCGTCGGCCAGGCGCTTCCAGGCCTGGTAGTGGGTGTGCGCGGTGTCGGTGAGCACGCCGTCCAGGTCGAAGATCAGCGCCTGCGCGGGGCGCGGGAACGTTGCCGCTGCGGGCGCCAGCGCGACGTCCACCGGCTGCGCCACGCTCAGGCGCAGGCGCTGACCGTGGTGCGCGATCTCCAGCGGCTCACCGTCGAGCAGGGCGTAGCGCACGCGCTCGCCGTCCACGCGCAGTTGCAGTTCGCGCCCGCGCCAGCGCAGGCCGAAGCCGTAGCCGCGCCAGCGCGCGGGCAGAGTGGGGGCGAAGCGCAGCTCGCCCGCGCTCACGCGCAGGCCGGCGAAGCCCTGCACCAGCGCCAGCCAGCTGCCGGCCATGGCCGCCATGTGCACGCCGTGGTCGGTGTTGCCGTGCAGGTCGTCCAGGTCCACGCGCAGGCTGGCGTCGAAATAGTCCAGCGCCTTGTCGGCCAGGCCGACTTCGCTGGCCAGGATGCCGAACATCGACGCCGACAGGGTCGAGTCGTGGGTGGTGACGGCTTCGTAGTAGTCGTAGCTGCGGCGCTTGCGGCCCGCGTCCACGTCGTCGCCGGCCAGCACCAGGGCCATGACCACGTCGGCCTGCTTGCATACCTGGTAGCGGTACAGGGTCAGCGGGTGGTAGTCGAGCAGCAGCGGGCGGTGTTCGCCTTCGCGGCGCGGGAACGGCCACTGCGGCTTGTCCAGGAAACCGTCGTCCTGCGCGTACACGCCCAGCGCCTGGTCGTAGGGCAGGTACATGGCGTCGGCGGCACGGCGCCACAACGCGACCTCGCTCTCGTCCAGGCCCAAGCGCGCGGCTAGCGCCGCGGCCTGTTGCGGGCGCTGCGCCCGCAGCTGTTCCCAGGCCTGCGCCGCGCGGCGCAGGTGCTGCTGGGCCATGCGGTTGGTGTAGTAGTTGTTGTCGACCATGGCCGTGTACTCGTCCGGCCCGGTGACCTCGTGGATGCAGAACGCGCCGCCGCGGCGAGCGTTGAAGTGACCGACCTGCGGCCAGATGCGCGCGGTCTCGAACAGCATTTCGGCGCCGGCCTCGGCGAGGAAGTCCGGGTCGTCGCTGGCGTCCAGGTACAGGCCGATGCCGTAAGCGATGGCGGCGTTGATGTGGTACGCGGCCGAGCCGGAGGGGTAGTGGGCCGAACATTCGCCGCCGGCGATGGTGCGCCAGGGATAGAGCGCGCCGGCCGGGTGGTTCATCTCGCGCGCGTGCTCGCGCGCGGCAGCGAGCATGCGGTAGCGCGCGAGCAGCATGGCGCGGGCGACCTCGGGCGCGGTGAAGGCCATCACCGGCAACACGAAGGCTTCGGTGTCCCAGAAGCAATGGCCTTCGTAGCCTTCGCCGGTCAGGCCCTTGGCCGCGGTGCCGGACACGCCGTCGCGGCCGGCCGACTGCCACAGGTGGAACAGGTTGAAGCGCAGCGCCAGTTCGGCGCCCGGGTCGCCGTCCACGGCGATTTCTGCGTCGCGCCAGAACTCGGCCAGGGCGCCGGCCTGCAGCGCGGCAAGGGCCTCGTAGCCGGCGCCCACGGCGGCGGTCAGGGCTTCGTCGGTGCGCTCCTCCAGCCCCTGCGCTTGCGCGGCGCTGGCGTAGGCGACGAACTTTTCCAGCACCGCTTCGCCGCCCGGCTGCAGTCGCGCGCTGAAGATCTGCGCGGCGCGGGTGTCGTCGGCTTGCGCGGCCGCGAAGGCCAGCGGCGCGCTCGCCGCCGGCAGGCGATGGCTCTGCGCGCACAGCACCGCGCCGGTGCCGTGCTGGGTGCGCTGGCCGTAGCGCGCGCGCTCGCCGTCGGCCTGGCTGCCGGTGGACAGCAGCCCCGCGCTGGCGGCGCCGATGCGCGGATCGTCGCCTTGCGCGGCCGCGCGGCGCGCGCTTTCGATCGCCGACACCAGGCGCAGTTCGCCGCTGTAGTCGATCGAGCGCACGCGGTAGCGGATCGCCAGCAGGTCGCAGGCGCCGGGGTGGACGTGGGCCGGCACCACGCGCTCGGATTCGATCTCGACCGTGGCGCCCTGCGCGCTGCGCAGGCGCAGGCGCCGCCGCAGCACGCCGCTGCGCAGGTCCAGTTCGCGTGCGAAGGCCAGCACCTCGGCGGTCTCGGGCTGCAGCCGGTGCTCGCCCAGCCAGACCTCGATGCGCTTGCCGTCGGCCACCGGCACGCGGGTGTCGGTGCGCAGGGCGAAACCGCGGAAACGTTCGTGGTAGTGGATCGGGTTCTGTTCGTAGACCGCGGCCAGGTAGCAGCCGTCGCCTTCGCCGTCGCCTTCCTCGAAACCGCCGCGCACGCCCAGCGAGCCGTTGGCCAGGGCGTACAGGGTCTGGTCGCGTTGCCGGCGCGCGGGTTCGTAGCGGTCCTGGCGCAGGCACCAGGCGGCTGCGTCGTGGGCGTCGGCGGGGGTGGGGTGGGGCTGGGTCACGCGGGTTCGGCCTCGTCTTGCATCCGCTGGGGGTAGCGGTCGGGCTGGACCCTAGGAGGTCATTGTTATCGATGTCAAGTTATCGATAACAAGAGCGGCGACCCACGCGCGGCTGGCGACGAAATCGCATCTGACGCGGTGCGAGCACGGTGTGCGGAAGTTTGTTTATGTTTTTGATTTGAAAGGAATGCATCGCGTCGATCACGCCGCCCGAGCGGGCGGCGCTGGCGGCGGCCCGTGCGATCGCTTCACGCTGCGGCGCAGCAAGCGCCAGCGCGACACGGAGGGGCGGTAGCTCCTCGCTTTGGGGTAGGAGCGGCGTAAGCCGCGATCCGGCAATACGAACGGCCGCGACCTACCCACCGCCGGAATGGGCGGTCGCGCTTACGCCGCTCCCACCGTGGGGTCTTAGGAGTTGCGTGATTTACCGCCGGGGCCTCAGGTCACCCGCACCACCAGATTGGTCGGCAGGATTTCCGACTGCGCCGGCCGGCCTTCGATCAGCGCCAGGATCTTGCGCGCCAGCAGCACGCCGGCGTCGGTGAAGTTCTGGTGCACCGAGCTCAGCGGCGGCAGATAGGTCGCGCCCAGCGGGGTGTCGTCGTAGCCGATCACCGACACGTCCTCGGGCACGCGCCGGCCGCGCTCGATCAGGGCGCGGATCGCGCCGATGGCGAGCAAGTCGCTGGCCGCGAACAGGGCGTCGAACTGCGGCTGGTTGTCGAGCAGGGCATGCACGGCCGCGGCGCCGGCGCTGACGGTCAGGCCGTGCACCGGCGGCGTCAGCGGGCTGAGGCCGTGCCCGGCCAGGGCGCGGCCGTAGCCCTCCAGGCGCTCGGCGAACTCGCCGTGCGCGGCATCGCCCAGGAACACCGGCTGGCGCCGGCCCAGAGCCATGAAGCGTTCGGCCGCGAGCGCGCCGCCGCGCTGATTGTCGCTGCCCACCACCACCTGCGATTCGTGGCGGCTGACCGCGCCCCAGACCACCATCGGCCGGCCCCAGCGCCGGACCTGGTGCATGGCGTCCTCGTGCGCGCCCTGGCCGAGCAGGATCACGCCGTCGGCGGCCTGCACGCTGGGCAGCGCGCCGCCCTGCAGCGAGGTCAGCAGCACGGCGTAGCCGGAGGACGTCAGCTCCTGGCTGATGCCGCCGAGCAGGTCCAGGGGATAGGGGCCGGACATCTGCCGTTCGATGGTGGGGGTCATTTCCACCACCACCGCCACGGTCATGCTGCGGCGCAGGCGCAGGTTGCGCGCGGAGATGTTGAACATGTAGCCCTGGCGCTCGGCCAGGGCCTTGATCTGGGCGCGGGTCTCGGGATTGACTAGCGGGCTGTCGCGCAGCGCGCGCGAGACTGTGATCGCCGAGACGCCGGCCAGCTTGGCCAGGTCGGCCATGGTCGGGCTGTCGCCAGGTTCCTTCTTGCGGCGCTGGGCGCGGGGGCGGCTCATGCGGGCGGATCGTTCCAGGATCGCAACAAACGTCGGACCGCCCCTATTTACCATGCGCCGCCGTTCGCGCGCGTGTCGGCACTTGACCGGGTGTGTCGGCCGCGAACCCGGTGCGGAGAACCGTTTCCGGGAAGCCGGCGATCGAAACGGCGAACCCCGCTGGCGCACGGACAGGGCCGAAAAGGCGGCCGTTCCAGCGCCTGGGCGCGCGCCCGTCGGCTCCGAGCGGCGGCCTAGCCCCCGGCCCGCTATACTCCGGGGTGAGCGCGGCCAAGAACCGCTGCTGGCCTTGATGATTCAATCACTTGGCCGCACTGTCTAACCTAATTTCACGGTCGCGTCCGCCGCGTCCCTAAAGGCCCACACGCCGCATGCGTCTGTCCACGATCAAGCTGTCCGGTTTCAAGTCCTTCGTCGATCCGACCACCTTGCACCTGCCCACCAACATGACCGGTGTGGTCGGTCCCAACGGCTGCGGCAAGTCCAACATCATCGACGCGGTGCGCTGGGTCATGGGCGAAAGCTCGGCCAGCCGCCTGCGCGGCGACTCGCTGACCGACGTGATCTTCGCCGGCTCCTCGGCGCGCAAGCCGGTGTCGCAGGCGATGGTCGAGCTGATCTTCGACAACTCCGACCACACCATCACCGGCGAATTCGCGGCCTTCAACGAAATCTCGGTCAAGCGCGTGGTCAGCCGCGACGGCCAGAGCCAGTACTACCTCAACGGCGGCAAGTGCCGGCGCCGCGACATCACCGACCTGTTCCTGGGCACCGGCCTGGGCCCGCGCAGCTACTCGATCATCGAGCAGGGCATGATCTCGCAGATCATCGAGGCCAAGCCCGAAGACCTGCGCGTGTATCTGGAGGAAGCCGCCGGCATCTCCAAGTACAAGGAACGGCGCAAGGAAACCGAAACCCGCATCCGCCACACCCGCGAGAACCTGGACCGCCTCAACGACCTGCGCGAGGAAGTGGGCAAGCAGCTCGAGCACCTGCGCCGCCAGGCGCGCCAGGCCGAGCAGTACCAGGCGATCCAGGCCGAGCGCCGGATCAAGGACGCCGAGTGGAAGGCGCTGGAACACCGCGCCCTGGATCAGAAGCTGCAGTCGCAGCGCGAGAAGCTGTCGCAGCAGGAAACCCGCCTGCAGCAGCTGATCGCCGAGCAGCGCGAGGCCGAGCGGGAGCTGGAAACCGGCCGCGTGCGCCGCGAGGAAGCCGCCGAGGCCTTGAACAAGGCCCAGGCCGCCAGCTACGAGGTCGGCGGCGCGCTGGCCCGGATCGAACAGCAGATCCAGCACCAGCGCGAAATGACCAGCCGCCTGCAGCGCGCGCGCGACGAAGCCGCCGCGCAGCTGGCCGAACTGGGCAGCCACATCGGCAGCGACCAGGACCGCCTGGACGCGCTGCGCGCCGCGGTCGAGGACGCCGAACCGCGCCTGGAAGCCTTGCGCGACAACGACGAAGCGCGCCAGGACGCGCTGCGCGAGGCCGAAACCAAGCTCGGCGACTGGCAGCAGCGCTGGGACGCGCACAGCCGCGAGCAGGCCGAGGCCGCGCGCGCGGCCGACGTCGAGCGCACCCGCATCGAAGGCCTGGACCGCCAGGCCCTGGACGGCGACCGCCGGCGCGAGGCGCTGAGCAACGAACGCATCGGCCTGGACGTGGCCGCGCTGGCCGCCGCCTTCGAGCAGATCCAGTCGCAGCACGATATCCAGAAGGAATCGCTGGAAGGCCTGACCCACGAGCTGGAAACCCGCAAGCGCAGCGTGACCGAGCTGCAGGAACAACAGCGCGGCACTCAGTCCGAACTGGCCGAAGTGCGCAAGCAGGCGCAGGCCGCGCGCGGTCGCCTGTCCTCGCTGGAAACCCTGCAGCACGCGGCGCTGGGCCAGGAGCAGGGCGCGGCCCTGAGCTGGCTGAAGGCGCGCGGGCTGGACAGCGCGGCACGCGTGGGCGAACGCCTGGACGTGGACGCGGGCTGGGAAAACGCGGTCGAAGGCGCGCTGGGCCAACTCATCGAAGGCGTGCTGGTGGAATCGCCGGAAGCCCTGGTCGAGGCCATCGGCGAACTCGGCGACGGCCGCCTCAGCCTGGTCTCGCCCGAGACCGACGACAGCCACTATCCCGCGACCTCGCTGGCGGCCAAGGTGCGCGGCCCGCGCGCGATCCGCCGCCTGCTGGCGCGCCTGCACGCGGCCGAAGACCTGGCCGCCGCGCGCGCGCTGCAGCCCAGCCTGGGCGAGGGCGAATCGGTCGTCACCCGCAACGGCGAACGCCTGGGCGAGGGTTGGCTGCGGGTGACCCGCGCAGGCAGCGCCCAGCAGGGCGCGCTGCTGCGCGAACGCGAAATCCAGAGCCTGCGCGGCGACATCGACGCGCTGATCGCGCGCGAGCGCGAGCTCGAATCGCTGCAGGTACAGCTGCGCGACCGCACCCTGGCCGCCGAACAGCAGCGCGAGGACGCGCAGCGTTCGCTGTACATGGCCCACCGCGGCGTGTCCGAACTGGCCGGTCAGCTGCAGAGCCAGCAGGGCCGCCTGGATTCGGCGCGCGGCCGCATCGAGAAGATCGACGCCGAACTCGAACAGCTGATCGCCACCCTGGACAGCAGCCGCGAGCAGGCGCGCGACGCGCGCGCGCGCCAGGAAGCCGCGGTCGAACGCATGGGCGAGCTGGAAGACGCGCGCCAGCAACTGGAATCCGAACGCCGCGCGCTGGGCGAGGCCCGCGACGCTGCGCGCAACGCCGCGCGCGAATCGCGCGACACCGCCCATGCGCTGGCCCTGACCCTGGAGGCGCAGCGCACCCAGATCGTCGGCCTGTCGCAGGCGCTGGACCGCATGGGCGGCCAGCGCGGGCAGTTGGACACGCGCCTGGGCGAACTGGCCGCGCAGCTGGCCGAGGGCGATCAGCCGGTGCAATCGCTGGAAGCCCAGCGCCAGGTCGCGCTGGAGCAGCGCGTGCTGGCCGAGCAGACCCTGACCAGCGCGCGCAGCCACCTGGACGGCATCGACAACGACCTGCGCCGTTTCGAGCAGACCCGTCACCAGCGCGACGAGCAGGCCCTGCAGCAGCGCGAGGGCATCGGCCAGCGCCGCCTGGAGCAGCAGGCACTGGTGCTCAAGGCCGAGCAGTTGGCCGCGGCCGTGGTCGAGGCCGGCTTCGTACTCGAGGACGTGACCAACACCCTGACCGACGACATGTCGCCGCAGGTCTGGGAGCGTACCGTAACCGAGCTGGACGCCAAGATGCGCCGGCTCGAGCCCGTCAACCTGGCCGCGATCGCCGAGCATGCCGAGGCCGCGCAGCGCAAGGACTACCTGGACGCGCAGCACACCGACCTGACCACCGCGCTGGAGACCCTGGAAGACGCGATCCGCAAGATCGACCGCGAGACCCGCGGCCGCTTCAAGGACACCTTCGACCGGGTCAATTCCGGCGTGCAGGAGCTGTATCCGCGCCTGTTCGGCGGCGGTCACGCCTACCTGGAACTCACCGGTGAGGACCTGCTCGACACCGGCGTGGCGATCATGGCGCGCCCGCCGGGCAAGCGCGTGTCCAACATCTCGCTGCTGTCCGGCGGCGAGAAGGCGATGACCGCGGTGGCCCTGGTGTTCGCGATCTTCCGCCTCAACCCGGCGCCGTTCTGTCTGCTGGACGAGGTCGACGCGCCGCTGGACGAAGCCAACGTCGGCCGTTTCACGGCGATGGTCAGCGAGATGAGCGAACAGGTACAGTTCCTGTTCGTGAGCCACAACAAGGCGACGATGGAGGCCGCGCATCAGCTGTCCGGCGTCACCATGCGCGAACCCGGCGTCAGCCGCCTGGTGTCGGTGGACCTGGCCGAGGCCACGCGCCTGGCCGGCGCGGCTTGAGGTTCGATTCGCAACCGGCCACGGCGGCCGGCGCGTCGTACCGATGCGTCATCCCCGCGAAGGCGGGGATCCAGGGCTGTATCGCGGCATGCGTCTGAAGTCTTGGGTTTCCCGCTCGCGCGGACACGACGAGCAAAAGCAACAACCTAAAATTCAAGGAGCTACCGAATGTCCGAAGTGACCCTGCTGCGGATCGGCATCCTGATCGCTGGCTTGATCCTGATCGCCGCGATCGTGTTCTTCGGCCGCCCGCGCAAGCCCGGCCAGGGCAAGCGCCTGGCGCGCGAGTCCGGCGACGAGGCCCGCGGCAAGGGCGACAGCGGCCGGCGCGAGCCGACCCTGGGCGAGATGATCGAAGGCGATGCGCAGACCGCGTCCGCGGCCGGCGATGCCACCCGCCAGGCCGAGCTGGAACTGTTCGAGCGCACCCTGGACGGCGGCGCCGCGACCAGCGAGCTGGGCCGCCGCGCCACCGAGGAATTCGACAAGATCGTCACCCTGTACCTGGCCGCGCGCGCCGGCGCCAAGCTGCACGGCCCCGACATCGTCGTGGCGGCCGAGAAAGCCGGCCTGGTCTACGGCCACATGGGCGTGTTCCATCGCCTGGTCGAGGGCCATCCCGAGCGCGGCCCGGTGTTCAGCGTGGCCAACATCATGAAGCCCGGCAGCTTCGACATGGCCCAGATCCAGGCCCTGGAAACTCCGGCCATCGCCTTCTTCCTGACCCTGCCCGCGCCGGTGCCGGCGCTGGACGCCTGGGAAACCATGCTGCCCACCGCGCAGCGCATGGCCGAACTGCTGGACGGCGTGGTCCTGGACGAGCAGCGCAACGCGCTGGGCCGCCAGCGCATCGCCCACCTGCGCGACGAACTGCGCGCCTACGACCGCCAGCGCGAAGCGCCGCCGCTGACGCGGCCTACGCGCTGGTAACAGCGCAGGCAAAGCAAAAGCGAATCCCCTCAATCCTCCTCTCGCAAAGGGGGAGACGGCATTCGCGTGCGATCTAGCTTTGGCTGTTCCCCCCTTTGAAAAAGGGGGGCAGGGGGATTTGCTTCACCCGCATCTAACTAACAACGCCCCAAACCGTTCAAAATGCATCCACCGCACTGCCCACCGCAGCGCCCTGGATCGCCCGCGATGACCGACGCCGCCCAAGCCGCCAAACGCGCCGCGCAACTGCGCAGCCAGCTCGAAGACGCCAACTACCGCTATCACGTGCTCGACGATCCGAGCATGGCCGACGCGCAGTACGATCGCCTGCTGCGCGAGCTGGACGAACTGGAGGCCGCGCACCCCGAGCTGGTCAGCCCCGATTCGCCGACCCAGCGCGTGGGCAACGCGCCGTCCTCGGCCTTCGCCCCGGTGCGCCACGCCATTCCCATGCTGTCGCTGGGCAACGCCTTCACCGACGAAGAGGTGGCCGACTTCGAACGCCGCATCGAGGAGCGCCTGGACCGCAGCGCGCCCACGTTCTCGGTCGAACCCAAGCTCGACGGCCTGGCCATCAGCCTGCGCTACGAGGACGGCCGATTCGTCCAGGGCGCGACCCGCGGCGACGGCGCCACCGGCGAGGACGTCACCGCCAACCTGCGCACAGTCAAGGCCATTCCGCTGCAATTGCGCGGCCAGGGCTGGCCGCAGGTGCTGGAAGTGCGCGGCGAGGTCTACATGCCGCTGGCCGCGTTCAAGGCCTACAACGAACGCGCCCTGGCCGAGGGCGGCAAGGTGCTGGCCAATCCGCGCAACGGCGCCGCCGGTTCGCTGCGCCAGCTCGATCCGCGCATCACCGCGCAGCGCCCGCTGGCCTTCTACGCCTACGCCGTGGGCGTGGTCGAAGGCTACGAGCTGCCGGCCACGCATTCGGCCACGCTGGCCAAGCTGCGCGACTGGGGTTTCCCGGTCAGCGGCGAAAGCCAGGTGGTGTCCGGCACCGAAGGCCTGCTGGGCTACTACCGGCGCATCGGCGAGAAGCGCCACGCGCTGCCGTTCGACATCGACGGCGTGGTCTACAAGCTCGACGACTACGCCGGCCAGCGCGAGATGGGCTTCGTCTCGCGCGCGCCGCGCTGGGCGATCGCGCACAAGTTCCCGGCCCAGGAACAGTCGACCACGGTCGAATCGGTCGAGGTCAACGTCGGCCGCACCGGCGCGGTCACGCCCTGGGCGCTGATGGCGCCGGTGCAGGTGGGCGGCGTGGTCGTGACCCGCGCCACCTTGCACAACGCCGACCAGGTCGCGCGCCTGGACGTGCGCAACGGCGACACCGTGATCGTGCGCCGCGCCGGCGACGTGATTCCGGAAGTGGTGCGCGTGGTGGTCGAACAGCGCCCGCCCGGCACCCAGCCCTGGTCCATGCCCAGCCACTGCCCGGTCTGCGGTTCGGAACTGGTGCGCGAGGAGGGCGAAGCGGTCTGGCGCTGTTCGGGCGAACTGATCTGTCCCGCGCAGCGCAAGGAAGCGGTGATCCATTTCGCCTCGCGCCGGGCCATGGACATCGAAGGCCTGGGAGAGCGCTACGTCGAAGTGCTGTCGGACCTGGGTTACGTGCAGTCGGTGGCCGACCTGTACAAGCTCAGCGTCGACGACCTGCTGGAAATGAAGCGCCGCGCCGACGAGCGCGACGGCACCACGCCCGAGACGGTGAAAGCCGGCAAGGTCGCCAGCAAATGGGCCGAGAACCTGATCGAGGCCATCGACCGCAGCCGCGCCACCACCCTGGAGCGCTTCCTCAACGCCCTGGGCATCGAACACGTCGGCGAGAGCACGGCCAAGGCGCTGGCCGCCTGGTTCGGCGACATCCAGCTGATCCGGCGCCTGCCGTGGCCGCTGTTCAAGCGCGTGCCCGATATCGGCGGCGAAGTCGCGCGTTCGCTGGGCCACTTCTTCGACCAGGCCGGCAACCAGCAGGTCATCGACGATCTGCTCGAACGCGGCGTGCGCATCGAAGACAGCCGCGAACCCTCGCCCAAGCTGCGCGAGGGCCTGGACCTGGCTACGGTGCTGGCCGACATGGAGATCGCCAAGGTCACCAAGGTGCGTGCGCCGCAGGTGGTGGCCACCGGCGCGCTCGATACCGCCAAGCCCGCGGACGCTGCGGCGACGCTGGCGGCGTCGGACCTGCCCAAGGACGTGATCGACAGCCTCAGCGCCTGGCTGGACGAACCCGGCCACTGGGCTTTGCTGCAACAGCTGCGCACCGCGTTGCCCGAACTGCTCGCGCGCCTGCCGGCCGGCGCCGAGGCGGCGGCCGGCCCGCTCGACGGCCAGACCGCCGTGCTCACCGGCACCTTGTCCGCGCTCAGCCGCGACGAGGCCAAGGCCAAGCTGGAAGCGCTGGGCGCCAAGGTCGCCGGCAGCGTGTCGAAGAAGACCAGCTTCGTGGTCGCCGGCGAGGCCGCCGGTTCCAAGCTGGACAAGGCGCAGGAGCTGGGCGTCGAAATCTGGGACGAGGCGCGCCTGCTCGCGTTCCTCGAGCAGCACGCGTGAATCGATGAGCGCGTTCGAATGAGCACGTCCCAAACCGGCCCCGGCTGGCGCCACGGCCTCGATGCGCCTGCCCAGTGGACGCCCAGCGCCTCGCCCGACGCGCTGCGCCTGCGCGCCCGGGTCAACCGCCTGATCCGCGAGTTCTTCCACGCCCGTAACGTGCTCGAAGTGGAAACGCCGGTGCTCTCGCGCGCCGGCAACACCGATCCCAACATCGCCTCGTTCTCGCTGACCTTCGCCGGACGCACCGACGGCGCGCCGCGCACGCGCTGGCTGCGCACCTCGCCCGAATATCCGCTCAAGCGCCTGCTCGCCGCGGGCCTGGGCGATTGCTACGAACTGGGCCGGGTCTTCCGCGACGGCGAGGCCGGCGGCCGCCACAACCCAGAATTCAGCATGCTCGAGTGGTACCGTCTGGGCTACGACCACCAGCGCCTGATCGACGAGACCGCCGAACTGGTGCAGGCCGCGCTGGCCCTGGTCGGCCGCAGCGCCACGCTGCGCCGGGTGAGCTATCGCGAGTTGTACCGCGAGCGCCTGGGCCTGGATCCGATGCAGGCCGGCGAACCCGAATTGCGCGCCGCACTAGGGGACGTCGTGATCGATCCCCAAGGCCTGACCCGCGACGACTGGCTGGACCTGCTGATGACCCACCGCCTGCAGCCGGCCTTCGCCCGCGACGAACTGCTGGCCGTGTACGACTACCCGGCCTCCCAGTGCGCGCTGGCGCGCGTGCGCGCGGACGATCCGCCGGTGGCCGAGCGCTTCGAGCTCTACCTGGGCCCGCTGGAACTGGCCAACGGCTACCACGAACTGGCCGACGCGGACGAGCAGGGAGAACGTTTTCAGCGCGACCTGGCGCTGCGTGCGCAACGCGGCGATGCCGCGCCGCCGCGCGACGAATTCCTGCTCGCCGCACTGGGCGCGGGCCTGCCGGCCAGTGCCGGCGTAGCGCTGGGCGTGGACCGCCTGCTGATGGCCCTGCTCGACAGCGGCCGCATCGCCGATGTGCTGGCGTTCGATTTCGCGCGCGCATGACATCGCTGAACGACAGGCGCACGCCGCCAAACTTGGACCAGGTTTTGATTGACCGTTCAGGGACGCGGGTTAGAGTGATCGCGTCTGACCTTGGGGAGTCTCGGATGCGCGTACGCACGGCCACGATGGTGACGCTGGCGCTGGCCTTTGCGGCCGGCACGGGGACGGCGTCGGCGCAAGCCGGCGGCGAAACCCTGTACGGCGACCGCGTGCTGCGCTGCGAATCCGCCGGCGACGCCCCGCGCCAGTGCCCGGCCGACACCAGCGGCGGCGTGCGCCTGCTGCGGCGTCTGTCCGGCAGCGACTGCGACGAAGGCAAGAGCTGGGGCGTGGACCGCAGCGGCGTCTGGGTCGCGCGCGGCTGCAGCGCCGATTTCCTGCTCGGCCAGGGCGGCAGCGGCAAGGACAGCCGCAGCGGCGACCGCGTGCTGCGCTGCGAATCCAAGGGCGGGCGCTGGAACCATTGCCGCGCCGACGGCAGCGGCGGCGTGCAACTGGTGCGCCAGCTGTCCAAGCGCCCCTGCATTCGCGACCAGACCTGGGGCGCGGACGGGCAGGGCCTGTGGGTGTCCGGCGGCTGCCGCGGCGAATTCCAGGTGGTGTCCAGCGATCCGCGCGTGGTCTACCCCACGGTGCCGCGCGCGCGCCTGGTGCGCTGCGAATCGATCAAGAGCCTGGCCCAGCGCTGCGCGGTGGAAACCGGTGCGGGCGTGCGCCTGCACAAGCAGCTTTCGCGCTCGCAGTGCGTGGAAGGCCGCAGCTGGGGCTACGACCGCAACGGCATCTGGGTCGAAGAAGGCTGCCGCGCCGAGTTCGAAGTGGGCGTGGCGCGCAACGGCGGCTGAGGCGCGGCCGGACCATGGCGCCCCTGCCGTTGGTCATGACACGCTTAAGCCGTAGATGAACGCAATACCGGCGGGCAGGACCTCGCCACGAAATCTTGAACTCGCGTTAAGCGGACGCGGCTAGAGTTTTCCTCAACTGACAACGGAGTGACGGACATGGTCGTACGCATCGTTTCCACTATCGCCCTGGCGCTCGGCGTCAGCGCAGCCGCGCACGCCCAATACGGCGGTTATCCGGGTTACGGCGACCAGCAGAACGTGCGCTGCGAATCCGACGACGGACGCAGCCGCACCTGCTATGCCGACACCCGCGGCGGCGTGCGCCTGGTGCGCCAGCTGTCCAAGTCGCAGTGCGTGCAGGGCCAGACCTGGGGCTACAACCGCGACGGCATCTGGGTCAGCAACGGTTGCCGCGGCGAGTTCGAAGTCGGCCGCGGCGACGGCGGCTGGAACGGCGGCGGCGGTTGGAACGGCGGCGGTGGCGACACCGTGCGCTGCGAGTCCGACGATGGCCGCTACCGCACCTGCAACATCAACGGCAACCGCGCGCGCCTGGTGCGCCAGTTGTCCAAGTCGCCCTGCGTGGAAGGCCAGAGCTGGGGCTCGCAGCGCGGCAGCGTGTGGGTCAGCAACGGCTGCCGCGGCGAGTTCAGCAGCGGCCGCGGCAATGGCGGCTGGAACGGCGGTGGCGGTTGGAACGGAGGCGGCGGCAACCAGTGGCGCAGCATGACCTGCGAGTCCAACGACGGCCGCGAAGGCCGCATGCGCCGCTGCAACACCACCATCCGCGACGGCGCGCGCCTGATCCGCCAGACCTCCAAGAGCGCCTGCATCGAAGGCCGCACCTGGGGCTGGGACAACAACGGCATCTGGGTGCAGATGGGTTGCCGCGGCGAGTTCAGCGTGCGCTGATCGTCCGCAACACCCGCACCAGCGAAGGCCCCGCAGCGATGCGGGGCTTTTTCTTCCCCCTTTGAAAAAGGGGGATTGAGGTGGATTGGCTCCGCACTCGCCGTCCTCCCACACCCCCTGCGATAAACTGGCCGCATGACCGACATCGACTTCGACCGTTACGACCGCATCCGTCCCATCCGCTGGACCGGCGACGCCCTGGAACTGCTGGACCAGCGCCGCCTGCCGTTCCAGGTCGAGTACGTGCGCTGCGGGGACAGCGACGCGGTGGCCGCGGCCATCCACGCGCTGACCGTGCGCGGTGCGCCGGCGATCGGCATCGCCGCCGCCTGGGGCGCGGTGCTGGCCGCGCGCGAGGTCGAAGCCGCCGACGGCGTGGCCGCGCTGGCCGCGCTGGAGCCGGCGCTGCAGCGCCTCAACGCCGCACGTCCGACCGCGGTCAACCTGGCCTGGGCGCTGGCGCGCATGCGCGGCGCGCTGGCCGGCGCGGGCGCCGACTGGCGCGCGCGCCTGGAGCGCGAAGCCCAGGCCATCGCCGAGGAAGACCTGGCTGCCAACCGCCGCATGGGCGCGCTGGGCGCGGCCCTGATCGCGCCCGGCAGCGGCGTGCTCACCCATTGCAACACCGGCTCGCTGGCCACCGCCGGCTTCGGCACCGCGCTGGGCGTGATCCGCGCGGGCGTGGCCCAGGGGCGCATCGACCGCGTCTACGCCGGCGAGACCCGGCCCTGGCTGCAGGGCGCGCGCCTGACCGTGTGGGAGCTCGAGCAGGACGGCATCGCCCCGACCCTGATCGCCGACGCCGCCGCCTCGCACCTGATGAAGAGCGGGCAGGTGCAGTGGGTGGTGGTCGGCGCCGACCGCATCTGCGCCAACGGCGACACCGCCAACAAGATCGGCACCTACCAGCTGGCCATCGCCGCGCGCCACCACGGGCTGAAGTTCATGGTCGCCGCGCCTTCGTCCACGGTGGACATGGCCACGCCCTCGGGCGACGCGATCGAGATCGAGGAGCGCGACCCCGGCGAGCTGTTCGGCGTGGGCGGAGTGCGCACCGCGGCCGAGAACGTGGGCGCCTGGAACCCGGTGTTCGACGTGACCCCGCACGAGCTGATCGACGCCATCGTCACCGAGCGCGGGGTGATCGAGCGCCCCGACGCCGCCGCCATGCGAGCCGCGTTCCCGGGCTGAACCCGAGTCCCGCGCGGGGCCTGTGCCAGGCCCCGCAATTCACCCCGCAAGTGCTTGTTTCTGCGTGGGAATCGGACTGCCGTGAAAGCGGCGTTCGTGCTATCATTTCCTGTCCTCCTACGCCGCTGCGCGCGGGCCGCGAATCCAGCCCGCGCGGGCCGGTTTTTGCCGCCGCCCGGCACGGCCGACGGGGACGCCACACCACCGCCCGTACGGAACCCTGATGGCCGAACTCGCCAAGGAAATCATCCAGGTCAATCTCGAAGACGAGATGCGCCGCAGCTACCTCGACTACGCCATGAGCGTGATCGTGGGGCGCGCGCTTCCCGACGTCCGAGACGGCCTCAAGCCGGTCCACCGTCGCGTCCTGTACGCGATGAACGAACTCGGCACCCACGCCAGCAAGCCGCACGTGAAGTCGGCGCGTATCGTCGGCGACGTGATCGGTAAGTACCACCCGCACGGCGACCAGTCGGTCTACGACACGCTGGTGCGCATGGCCCAGCCGTTCTCGCTGCGTTACCTGCTGGTCGACGGCCAGGGCAACTTCGGTTCGGTCGACGGCGACGACGCCGCGGCCATGCGTTACACCGAGGCGCGCATGACGCGCCTGACCCACGAGCTGCTGGCCGACATCGACAAGGAAACCGTCGACTTCCAGCCCAACTACGACGAGAAGGAACTCGAACCCACGGTCCTGCCGACGCGGGTGCCGAACCTGCTGGTCAACGGCTCGGCCGGCATCGCGGTGGGCATGGCCACCAACATCCCGCCGCACAACCTCACCGAGGTCATCAACGCCACCATCGCGCTGATCGACGAGCCGGAGATCGACGTCGACGGGCTGATGGCCTACATCCCCGGCCCGGACTTCCCGACCGCGGGCATCATCAACGGCACCGCCGGCATCGTCGCCGCCTACCGCACCGGCCGCGGCCGCGTGCGCATGCGCGCGCGCGCCGAGATCGAGGTCAACCAGGACACCGGCCGCGAGGCCATCGCGGTCACCGAGATCCCGTACCAAGTCAACAAGGCGCGGCTGATCGAGAAGATCGCCGAGCTGGTGAAGGAAAAGAAGCTCGAGGGCATCAGCGAGCTGCGCGACGAGTCCGACAAGGACGGCATGCGCATCTTCATCGAGATCAAGCGCGGCGAATCGGCCGAGGTAGTGCTCAACAACCTCTATCAACAGACGCAGATGGAGTCGGTGTTCGGCATCAACATGGTCGCCCTGGTCGACGGCCGTCCGCAGCTGCTGAACCTCAAGCAGGTGCTGGAAGCGTTCGTGCGCCACCGCCGCGAAGTGGTCACCCGCCGCACCATCTTCGATCTGCGCAAGGCGCGCCAGCGCGCGCACATCTTGGAAGGCCTGACGGTCGCGCTGGCCAACATCGACGAGATGATCGAACTGATCAAGACCTCGGCGAACCCGAACGAAGCGCGCGAGCGCATGCTGGCCAAGACCTGGGAGCCGGGCCTGGTCGGCGCGCTGCTGGCCGCGGCCGGCGCCGAGGCCTCGCGTCCGGAAGACCTGCCGCCGGGCGTCGGCCTGACCGATGGGCGCTACCAGCTGACCGAGGTCCAGGCCACCCAGATCCTGGAAATGCGCCTGCACCGCCTGACCGGCCTGGAGCAGGACAAGCTCACCGAGGAATACCGTGCGCTGCTGGACACCATCCGCGGCCTGATCGAGATCCTGGAAAACCCCGACGTGCTGCTCGAGGTGATCCGCACCGAGCTGCGCAACCTGAAGGAAGAGTTCGGCGACGAGCGCCGCAGCGAAATCCGCGCCAGCGAAGAAGACCTGGACATCCTCGACCTGATCGCGCCGGAAGACGTGGTGGTCACACTGTCGCACTCCGGCTACGCCAAGCGCCAGCCGGTCAGCGCCTATCGCGCGCAGAAGCGCGGCGGCAAGGGCCGCAACGCCGCGGCGACCAAGGACGAGGATTTCATCGACAAGCTGTGGCTGGTCAACACCCACGACACCCTGCTGACCTTCACCAGCACCGGCCGGGTGTTCTGGCTGCCCGTGCACCAGCTGCCCGAGGCCGGCCCGAACGCGCGCGGCCGCCCGATCATCAACTGGCTGGCGCTGGAGCAGGGCGAGCAGGTGCAGGCGGTGCTGCCGGTGCGCGAGTACGACGAGGACCACTTCGTGTTCTTCGCCACCCGCAACGGCCGGGTCAAGAAGACGCCGCTGACCGAGTTCGCGTTCAAGCTCGCGCGCGGCAAGATCGCGATCAACCTGGGCGAGGGCGACGCCCTGGTCGACGTGGCCCTGACCGACGGCCAGCGCGACGTGATGCTGTTCGCCTCCAACGGCCGCGCCGCACGCTTCGCCGAAAGCACGGTGCGCCCGATGGGCCGCACCGCCGGCGGCGTGCGCGGCATGCGCCTGCTCGCGGCCTCGGCCGCCGAGAGCGAAGCCGACGATGCCGTCCTCCCCGCCGAGGGCGATATCGACACCGGCGACGCGCCCAACGACACCGGCACCGTGGTGGTGAGCCTGGTCGTGGTCGAAGGCGACGGCGACATCCTCACCGCCAGCGAACGCGGCTACGGCAAGCGCACGCCGGTGGACGACTACCCGCGCAAGGGCCGCGGCACTCAGGGCGTGATCGCGCTCAAGACCACCGAGCGCAACGGCGCCCTGGTCGGCGCGATCCAGCTCAGCGACCACCACGAAGTGCTGATGATCTCCGACGGCGGCACCCTGGTGCGCACGCGCGCGGCCGAGATCTCGCAGGTCGGCCGCAACACTCAGGGCGTGACCCTGATGCGTCTGGCCGACGACGAGAGCCTGCAGACCATCGAGCGCGTGGACGCCTCGCTGGACGAGGACGAGGTCGGCGAGAGCGCGGCGGGCGAGGGCGAGACCCTGCCGCCGCCGGCCAGCGGCGAGACCGCCGGTGAATCGCCGTCGGCCGACAGCTGACCGGTTCGCGATAGGCCACACGGACAACGCCGCCTTCGGGCGGCGTTGTCTTTTGTGCCAGCCCAGGCGGTATGCGCGCCATCCGCGGCGCCAAAATTCCCCACTTTCTGGACCTTGATGGCGATTTGCGTCCCGTGGTCGACTTTGCGGGCTGGAAACCGCCGGCATTCGTGGGCCATAGGGACGTGAACCAATCCGATGTCACCGCCGTCGGTTACCTGCTGGTAACGGCTTGCGTCGCCAGCAATTTCTATGCGGCCAGCCTTATAGACGACTCCGCGCTGAGAAAACGCGCCAAGAACATTGCGGCTTTGGTGGTGATCGCGCTTTTCGGTTATTCGCACTGGCTGACCTACCTTGCCGCGGACCTATGAGGGCGACCGTGGCGGCAGGCAAAAAAGAACCCCGGCTCGCGCCGGGGTTCTTGGTTTGCTTGTTGATCTTGACTTGGGCCAGGATCAGAACGTGATGCTCCAGCTGTTGATGTAGCCCACGTCGATCGCCGCACGGTCGGACACGCGCAGCTTCCAGGTGCCGTTGAGGGCTTCCGTGGTCAGGTTGCGGCTGTACGTGGTCACGATGTTGTCGGCGCTGCCGCCGCTGCGGTTGTGCAGGTTGTAGACCGAGCCGTCCGGCGCGATCAGGTCCACGATCAGGTCGCCCTTGTAGGTGTGGACGATGTTGACCGCGATCGAGGCGTTGCTCGGCGCATTGCCGGTACGGCCCGACACCGTGATGTTGCTGGTCACGCCGGTGGCGTTGTTGTCGGGAATGTTGACGTCGGTGGCGTTGGTGTAGGTCTGGGTGCCGCCGGTGCCGCCCACCGTGACCGAAGCGGTCTTGGTGTTGGTGGCGCCGTCGTCGTCGGTGACCGTCAGCGCGACCGTGTAGGTGCCGGCGGTGCTGTAGGTCTTGCTGGGGTTGGTCGCCGTCGAGGTGGTGCCGTCGCCGAAGTTCCAGCTACGCGAGGCGATGGTGCCGTCGCTGTCGGTGGAGGTGTCGGTGAAGGTGGCGGTCAGGCCGCTGACCGAGGAGGTGAAGTTGGCCACCGGTGCGGCATTGCCGCCGCCCGGGCAGTCCACACCCACCAACGCGAACGCCGCGCTGACGTCGGCGACGTTGTAGCCCAGGTCGGTGGCCGCGGTTTCGACGCCGCAGGAGCCCTGGATGAAGTTCGTGCTGGCCGTCCAGTACAGCTGGTTGGCGCGGGCGAAGGCCTTGAACGCCTTCTGCGTATCCCAGCCGGAGGTGGTGGCCAGCTTCCAGAACGCCTTGTTGTACACGCCCGACGAGTAGTGCACGTCCATGCCGTTGGTGTAGTTCGAGGCGTGGCCGATCGAGCGGCCGTCCTGCGGCGGGTTGGCCATGTAGCGCAGCGCGCCGGTGGCCTTGAAGATCTGCGCGCCGACCAGGAAGTCGTTGCTGCCGTTCATGTAGAACTCGGCGGCTTCGCCGGCCATGTCCGAGAACGCTTCGTTGATGCCGCCGGACTGGCCGGAATAGATCAGGCCCGAGTTCTGCTCGGTGAAGCCGTGCGAGACCTCGTGCGCGGACACGTCCAGGCTGACCAGCGGGTAGAAGGTCGAGCCGCCGTCGCCGAAGGTCATCGCCGAGCCGTCCCAGAACGCGTTCTGGTAGCTGTTGCTGTAGTGCACGCGCATGGTCAGCTGGAAGCTCAGCGGCGCGGTGCCCACGTAGGCGCCGTACATGTCGTAGACGACCTTGCCGAAGTAATGCGCGTCGTTGAGCGGCGAGTAGGCGCCGTTGATGGTCTTCACGGTGTTGCGCGGGCAGGTGTACGAGAACGCGGTGCTGCCGCTGGTGCCATGGTTGAGGTTGACCGTCTTCACGTTGGCGTTGTTCATGGTGCAGGTGCTGCCGCTCTGCGCCACGTCCAGATAACCGAAGTTGGTGCCGTACTCGTACTGGCCGGTCTTCTGGTTGCCGCCGGGGCCGGTGCCGTTGGCGTGCGCCAGCGCATCCCACTGCTTAAGCACGCGGCCGTTGTCGGCATCGACGATCACGAACGGGCGGCTCGGCTCGCCGCCGCCGGCGATGTCGGCGACGTAGGACACCACATAGGCCAGGTGGGCGCGGCCGGCGTCGTCGACGTAGATGACCTGCTCGGTCTTCTCGTCGCGCGTGGCCATCAGGCCCTGGCGGCTGCCCAGGCCGGCACGCTTGCCCAGGTTCAGGGCCTGCGCGCGCGCGATGCGCGGGGTGACGGTGGGCACTTCGGCGGACAGGTCGGTGACCATGCGGCCGAACAGGGTGCGCACGTTGCCCGACGCGTCCTCGCTCACCACCACCTGCTCGCCGAAGATCGGCACGCCGCGGTAGCTCTGCTGGTAGCGATAGTGGCGGGTGCCGTTGCGGTCGGACTTGACCGCCACGGCCTTGAGGCTGGAGTTGGCGTCCAGCGCCAGCATTTCGGCGTGGCGCAGGCCGGCGTCGGCGTTGGCGCCCACGCGTGCGGTGGCGCTGCGGTACTGCTGGCTGACCTGGCCCACGTCGAGCTGGTGCAGGTCGTGACGCTGGGCCGCGTCGGCGACGCCGGCGACCAGGATCAGCGCGGCTGCGGCCGACAAGGCATGCAACTTCGGTACGGAACGACGATTCATTGGTATTACCCCCGAACAGGTGTGTAGGTAGGCCGCATCCGCGGCCGGCTCACTGCAGGTGGTGCATCCGCCCCCTGTCACCAGCACGCCCGCCCTGCGCACCGTTACGTCCTTGTGCGTGCGGAAGGTCGTGGGTCCATCGGATACCGCCGCGGACTCCTACGCGGCGGCGGGGGGGACGCTAGGCCCGCCTGCGTTGCGGGGTCAAAGCGGCGGAACTGAATCACATCCGTTAAGCAAGGCCGGCGTACGGATGCGGTGCAGCATGTTTGCAAGGGAAACCGTTTTTTTGCCGGGTTTGGCGCGTGAATCTTTCATTAATGAGAAGGAAATCTGTTTGTAATAATGTTTTAAAACTTTTGTTGCAGCGCGTCATGATGGAGCGCGTTTACCGCTGGCGCCGAAAGTGCATTATGTGATCGACAACATCTTTAACGAAATCAGTCACTTTCATTCATAGTCTGGAGCGTGCTCCAGGCCGGTTTTGAATATTCAAGTCCGCGCTGTGACGAGATTCTCACGTGAAAATGAGCGGCGGGTTACGGATCGCTCCGCGGCCGGCAAAAAGAAAACCCCGGCCGGAGCCGGGGTTGTTGGTCGAGCGCGGCAGGCGGGTGCGCGGACCCGCCCGGCGATCAGAAGGTCAGGCTCCAGCTGTTGATGTAGCCCACGTCCTGGCCGGCGCGATCGGCCGCACGCAGCTTCCAGGCGCCGTTGAGCGTCTCGCTGCTCAGGTTGATGGCCTGGTTGCTGATGATCACGTTGTCGCCGCTGGTGCCGGTGCGGTTGTGCAGGTTGTAGACCGTGCCGTCCGGGGCCAGCAGGTCGACGATCAGGTCGCCCTTGTACGGGTGCTGGATGTTCACCGACACCTGCGAGTTGCTGGGCGCGTTGCCCGAACGGCCGGAGACGGTGATCGTGCTGGTTACGCCGGTGGCGTTGTTGTCCGGGATGTTGACGTCGGTGGTGTTGCTGTAGGTCTGCACGCCGCCGCCGCTGCTGACCGTGACCGACGAGCTCTTGGTGTGGGTGGCGCCGTCGTCGTCGGTGACCGTCAGGGTGACGGTGTACGTGCCGGCCGCGGCGTAGGTGCGGCTGGGGTTGGTCGCGGTGGAGGTGCCGCCATCGCCGAAGTTCCAGCTGCGCGAGACGATGCTGCCATCGCTGTCGCTGGAGCTGTCGGTGAACGTGGCGGTCAGACCGCTGGTGCTGGAGCTGAAGTTGGCCACCGGCGCCGCGTTCGCGCCCGGGTCGGCGCGGAACGCCGCCATGGTCGCCTTGGTCTGCACCAGCACGCGCTGGTTGTGGCTGAGGTTGGTGTTGCCCATGGCCACGCCGTTGTAGGTCACGTCCGGGTTGGACCAATAGTTCAGGCGGGTGCAGGCCGCGCCGCTGCACTGGTAGGCCATGATCGTGCGCCAGCGCGCGCCGCTGGCCGGCGCGTACTGGTAGCCGTGACCGTAGGCGTAGGGGGTGCTGGTCGGGTCGTTGGCCGGATCGTGGCGCGCCGACAGCAGGTGGCCGATCTCGTGGGCGAAGCTGTAGTAGCCGGTCGCGCAATCCCAGTACACGGTGGCGAAGGCGCTGGCGGCGTTGGAGCCGATCGCGCGGGCGCGGCCGCAGTTGCTGTCGTCGTCGATGACCAGCACGTTGACGTCGGCGGCGTTGGCGTCGCGGCTGGCATGGATGTCGTCCATGTAGCCGTCGTTGGTGACGGCGAAGCGCGCCACGTCGGTGGCGTGGCCGTCGCCGACCGAGGTGTACTCGACCGTGCGGTAGTTGGCCAGGACCATGTTGATGCCGACGTTGGAATTCACGTAGCCCTGATTGCTCTCGGCCACGGCCAGTTCGATCAGCGCCTCCATGTCGCCGCCGTAGGCCGCGACGGCCTGGTTGGTGGCCACCACCTGCACGCGGATGGTCGCGGTGGCGCCGGGATCGATCGCGGCCGCGCCGACCAGGCCGCCGGAGCGAGCGGCCGTGCCGCGCATGTCGAACTGCGGCATCGAGGCTTCGTTGTAGTCCGCGGCGTGGTCCGGCGGCATCCGGCTTTCGTCGACTTCGATCACCGCGTTGGTGCCGTCGGGCAGCGACTGGATGCGGTACAGGGTGCCGTCGACGCGGGCATTGCCGGTGATGCGGTCGCCGTGGCGGACCAGGGTGACGGTGTTGCGTGCGTCGCGACCGACTTCGCGCGCGCCGCGCAGGGCGGCGGCGTTGCGCGAGTCGCGCAGGCGGCCTTGCCAGACGGTGTTGCCGCGCGGGGTCTTGCGCGCATCGTCCAGCACCGCGGTGACCAGCTGCGAGCCCAGGCGCAGTTCGATCTCGCGCGTCTGCGCGCTGACCACCGAGGCGTCGGCGCGCTGGATGCGCATGGCGCGGGTGGGGGCGGCCTGGGCCAGGTGCCGGGCGGCGGCGAGCGCGGCGCGCTGCGGGGCCGGCGCTTCGCCCACGAACAGCGGCTTGGCGGCGAAGGCCGGCGCGCTGGCGATGGACAGGAGCAGGGCGGCCCGGGCGAGGGGCGCGGCGTAGTGACGGGTGGTCATCGGGTTCTCTCTCTGGTCGGCCGCGGACGGCCGTGGCGATGGCGGTGTCTCCGCGCGCGGCTTCCGTGCTCGCCGACGCGCCGAGGGTGGCAGGAGCCGCGCGGCGATCGACGCACGCCGCGCTGCGCTCCTTTTCCAACCTAGCCAAGCAGCGGCCGGCCTGGAGAGAGGGAAAGACCCGCCGGCGGCGCGCGCAAGCGTGACCGCAATCAAGCATCGGCGTTTACGTTGCGCTGCGGGATACACACTGGTTATGAATTGAAACAGTGTTCTAAATCCGGTCTTGGCACATCCGGCATGCAAGTGCCGTGCCGGTAACGCCGCCGAACCGGTCGCTAAATATTTGCCAACGTCGCTGCTGCGTAACACATGCGCCGCTCTATACTCGTCGCAACCCGAGGGGAGACGACATGGAAAGCGTGGGTTCGGCTGCACGTGCTGTGGTAACTGCGTTGGTAACTGATTCTTTCCGCCGCGCCTCGCGCGCCGTCGCCACCCTGGCCCTGACGGCCCTGATCGTCGCCGCGCCGGTGGCCTGCAAGCGCGACACCTCCGGGCAGTTGCCCGACGTCAGCGGCGAGACCATCCAAGCCAAGCGCGAGGTGGTACAGGGCTTCGGCCTGGTCGCCGCCTACCCGGACCAGAAGTCCGACGAACAACTGGCGATCGCGCTGGAATTCAGCCAGCCGCTGGTCGGCACCCAGGCTTTCGACGAACTGATCGCGGTCACCGACAAGAACGGCGCGGTGGTCAAGGGCAGCTGGGTGCTGGACGAAGGCGGCAAGCTGCTGCGCTTCCCGCACGTTGAAGCCAGCAAGGACTATGTAGTCACGATCAAGGGCGGGCTGACCGCCGCCGACGGCGACCGCATCGGCAAGACCGTGACCCGCAACGTCTACACCGGTCCGCTGGACCCGGTGGTCGGCTTCGCCTCGCAGGGCAGCGTGCTGCCGGCGCGCGAGAGCCGCGGCCTGCCGGTGGTGTCGATCAACGTGGCCGAGGTCGACGTCGAATTCATGCGGGTCAAGGACAAGGAACTGCCCAAGTTCTTCGCCGAGTACCAGCGCGGCGGCCGTCGCGGCAGCTGGGAGCTGGAACGCGACTGGGACGACAAGACGCCGCTGTCCAAGCTGGCCGAGCCGGTCTACGTCAACCGCTTCGTGCTGGGCGGCAAGCCCAACGAACGCGTGCTGACCTACCTGCCGCTGCAGGACATCGAGGAACTGCAGAAGCCGGGCCTGTACTTCGCGGTGATGAAGCGCGCGGGCCAGTTCAAGGACGAGTTCGAGACCGCGTTCTTCACCGTCAGCGACCTGGGCCTGCACGCGCGCGCCTACAAGGACAAGCTGTTCGTGCACACCGCCTCGCTGGAGAACGGCGGCGCGGTCGGCGGAGTGGAACTGAAGGTGCTCGACGGCAGCGGCGAGACCGTGCTCAAGGGCGAGACCGACCGCAACGGCAATGCGCTGCTGAACTACAAGCTCGACGCCGCGCACGTGCTCGTGGCCCAGCGCAGCAACGACGTGTCGATGCTGCCGTTCAACCAGCCGGCGCTGGACCTGTCCGAATTCGCCGTGTCCGGCCGCGAGCAGGCCTGGTTCGACGTATTCGCCTGGTCCGGCCGCGACCTCTACCGCCCCGGCGAAACGGTGCGGCTGTCGGCGCTGCTGCGCGACCAGGACGGCAAGCCGGTCGCGCTCAAGGGCAAGGCGCTGCAGCCGGTGTTCCTGCGCTACGTGCAGCCCGACGGCAAGACCTTCCTGGAAACGCGCCTGCAGCCCGATACCCAGGGCTACGTTCGCCACGCCCAGGTAATTCCGGCCGACGCCGCCACCGGCCGCTGGCGGGTGGAGTTCCGCACCGACCCGGCCAGCAAGGAAGCGGTGCAGGGCATGACCCTGCGCATCGAGGAATTCCTGCCCGAACGCCTGAAGCTGGACCTGAGCGCGCAGCCGCTGATCAAGCCCGGCGAGGCGCTCAAGCTCGACGTGACCGGCGCCTACCTCTACGGTGCGCCGGCGGCCGGCAACCGCTTCACCGCCAAGCTGGCGGTGGCGGTGGAACAGCACCCCTTGGAGCAACTGCCCGGCTACTTCTTCGGCGACCCGACCCTCAGCCTGCCCAAGGAAGCCAAGGACGTGGTCGACACCGCGCTCGACGCGCAGGGCAAGCTGCAGCAGGACGTGGTCCTGCCCAGCGAGGCCAAGCCGCTGAGCCCGATCGCCGCGATCCTGACCGGCAGCGTGTACGAGAGCGGCGGCCGCAGCGTCAACCGCAGCCTCAAGCGCGTGCTGTGGCCGGCCGACGCGCTGGTCGGCGTGCGCCCGCTGTTCGACGACAAGGAGGGCACCGACGCCAACGGCAACGCCGGCTTCGAGCTGACCCGCGTGGGCGCCGACGGCAAGCCGCGCCCGGGCCGTGCCCTGCGCGTGACCCTGGTGCGCGAACACCGCGACTACCACTGGAACTACGACGCCGACGGCGGCTGGGACTACGACTTCAACCGCCGCTACGAGGACGTGGAAACCCGCACCGTCGACAGCGGCGCCGCGCCGCTGCGCCTGGACTTCCCGGTCGAATGGGGCGAGTACCGGGTGGACGTGTACGACCCGGCGACCAAGCTGACCTCGCGCTATCCGTTCACCGCCGGCTGGAGCTGGGACGACCAGAACCGCGGCCTGGACGCGCGCCCCGATAAGGTCAAGCTGGCGTTGGACAAGACCGCCTACAAGGCCGGCGACACGCTCAAGGTCACCCTGACCCCGCCGCACGCGGGCAAGGGCCTGCTGATGGTCGAAAGCGACCGCATGCTCTATGTGCAGGCGATCGACGCAAAGGCCGGCAGCACCTACGAGATTCCGGTCACCAACGACTGGGAGCGCCACGACGTCTACGTGACCGCGCTGGTGTTCCGCGGCGGCAGCGCGCCCAGCAAGATCACCCCGGCGCGCGCGGTGGGCGTGGCCCACGTGCCCATGGACCGGCGCGACCGCACCGTGGCCGTCGGCCTGAGCGTGCCCAAGCTGATGCGGCCGGAGCAGAACCTGCCGGTGACGGTGAGCGTGCCGCAGCTGGCCGGGCAGGAGGCCTACGTGACCGTGTCCGCGGTGGACGTGGGCATCCTCAACATCACCCGTTTCCCGGTGCCCGACGCGGCCGCGCATTTCTTCGCCCAGCGCCGTCTGGGCGTGGACGCCTACGACGTCTACGGCCGGGTGATCGAGAGCTTCGAAGGCGGCTCGGCCAAGATCCGCTTCGGCGGCGACGCCGCGCTGGAAGCGCTGCCGCAAGCGCGGCGTCCCACCGCCAAGGTGCAGACGGTGGACCTGTTCGCCGGGCCCGTGCGCCTGGACGCCAAGGGCCTGGCCCAGATCAAGCTGGCGGTGCCGGACTTCAACGGCACCCTGCGGGTCTCGGCGCTGGTGTACTCCAACGGCAAGTACGGCAAGCGCGACCGCGAAACCATCGTGCGCGCGCCGGTGCTGGCCGAGGCCAGCACGCCGCGCGTGCTCGCGCCGGGCGACCGCAGCAACGTGACCCTGGACGTGCAGAACTTCACCGGCCGCGCCGGCGAGTTCGACGTGCGCGTGGAGGGCATCGGCCCGCTGAGCCTGAGCGAGGGCAACCGCAAGGCCAGCCTGGGCGTGGACGCCAAGACCACCTACACCTTCCCCATCGTCGCCCGCGAGGGCTACACCGTGGCGCAGGTGCGCGTGCGTGTGGAAGGCAACGGCTACAAGGTCGACCGCCGCTACGACGTGCCGGTGCGGCCGGCCTGGCCGCAGGTGCTGCGTGCGCGTACCCAGGTGCTGGACTCGGCAGCAACGGTGCGGTTGGGCGCCGACTTCGCCGACGGCCTGATGCCCGGCTCCGTCAACGCGCGCATGACCGTCAGCGCGCTGCCGCCGATCCCGTTCGCCAGCGCGCTGCAGGGCGCCTTGGAGTACCCCTACGGCTGCGCCGAGCAGACCACCAGCAAGGGTTACGCCGCGCTGGAGCTGGACGAGGCCACGGCCAAGATGCTGGGCGTGAAGGGCCTGGACGCCAAGCAGCGCCGCGCGCGCATGGAAGGCGCGTTCGGCCGGTTGGCGGCGATGCAGATCGGCTCCGGCCACTACTCGATGTGGGGCGACGGCGACTACGTCAATGCCTCGATCACGCCCTACGTGGTCGAGTTCCTGCTCGACGCGCGCGAGGCCGGCTTCGCCGTGCCCGAGGCGATGCTGCAGAAGTCGCTGAAAGTGCTCAACGAGGACCTGCTGTCCGGCGGCCCGCCGTTCTTCGGTTACGACCGCCGCGAGCACCTCAAGTTCGCCTACCAGGCCCACGCCGGTTACGCGTTGGCGCGCGTGAACCGCGCGCCGCTGGGCACCTTGCGCGCGCTGTACGATAACGAGCGCAAGCACAGCCTGACCGGCCTGCCGCTGGTGCACCTGGGCCTGGCGCTGTCGCTGCAGGGCGACAAGGCGCGCGGCAAGAAGGCCATCGCCGAAGGTTTCGCGCGCGACTCCAAGGACCGCCCGGAATACCTGGGCGACTACGGCAGCCGCGTGCGCGACGACGCGCTGATGATCGCGCTGGTGCACGAACGCGGTTACGCGCAACCGTCCTTCGACGCGCGTGCGGTGACCCTGGGTCAGGAACTGGATGCGCGCCGCAACAGCGGCTGGCTGTGGCTGAGCACGCAGGAGCAGGTGGCGCTGGCGCGGCTGGGCAAGGCGCTGATGGCCGACCAGGGCAAGACCGTATCCGGCCAGTGGAAGGTCGGCGACGCGGCCTCGGACGCCAGCGCGGCCAAGATCGTCGGCCGCGTGTTCGACTACGACGCGCTGGCCGCGGGCGTGGCTTTCGACCCGGTCGGCCAGCCGCCGCTGTACGCGAGTATGGAAGTGGCCGGCGTGCCGCGCCGCGCACCCGAGCCCGACGCATCGGTGATCGAGGTCAAGCGCAAGTACTACACGACCAAGGGCGAGGAATGGACAGGCGGCACCCTGGAAGAGGGCGACGCCTTGATCGTGCAGGTCAGCATCAAGGCCAGCCGCGCCATGCCCGACGCCTTGCTCACCGACCTGCTGCCGGCGGGCCTGGAGATCGAGAACTTCAACCTGGGCGACGCCAAGCAGTGGGCCGGCGTGGTGGTGGACGGCATCGAGATCGCCGACCGCGACGACGCGGCCGAGGTGCGCCACGAGGAGTTCCGCGACGACCGCTACGTGGCCGCGCTGAAGCTGGACGTGGGCGACACCGCACGCGTGTTCTACCTGGTGCGCGCGGTCACGCCGGGCACCTACACCGTGCCGCCGTCGCTGGTGGAGGACATGTACCGTCCGGACCTGCGCGGCGTCGGCCGCGCGGTGCCGGCGATGCTGACGGTGAAGCAGCCGGGGCGGTGACGCCCCGGCATTCCGGCTCCGCCGTCGATTCCTGGACTCCACATCCGGTCATTCCGGCGTAAGCCGGAACCCATCTTGATTTTCGCTTGCGCTCGCACCAGACCTAAGCGGGAACAGCAACGGCAACATGGGTTCCGGCTTGCGCCGGAATGACGGTAAGGGGAGGGCGGCATCGGCTTGGTGGAGCGCAGCGCCTCCTCTATCAGTTTCGTAATCGAGCAGCACCCTTATCTCCGCCCAGCCCGCCAACGCCGCCGCCGAGCACCCGCGCCAGCCACGCCGCCTGGCCCTGAAATCGCTGCTGGCCGCGCTGCTGTTCGTCACCGCGGCCATGCTGCTGGACCTGGCGTTTCCGCTGCCGTTGCCGCGTGAGGGCCAGGCCGGCGCGGTGGTGGTCGCCGCCGACGGCACGCCGCTGCGCGCCTTCGCCGACCGCGGCGGCATCTGGCGCTATCCGGTGCGCACCGAACAGGTGTCGCCGTTGTACCTGCAGGCCTTGTTGAACTACGAGGACCGCTGGTTCTGGAAGCATCCCGGCATCAATCCTTACGCGCTGGGCCGCGCCGGCCTGCAATGGCTGCGCAGCGGCCGCGTGGTCTCCGGCGGTTCGACCCTGACCATGCAGGTCGCGCGCATCCTGGACCCGCATACGCGCACGCCCTGGGGCAAGTTCAAGCAGCTGCTGCGCGCGCTGCAGCTGGAAGTGCACCTGTCCAAGCACGAGATCCTGGCGCTGTACCTGCAGCGCGCGCCGTTCGGCGGCACCGTGGAAGGCGTGGAGGCGGCGAGCTGGGCCTACCTGGGCAAGCCCTCTGCGCGCCTGTCGCACGCCGAGGCGGCGCTGCTGGCGGTATTGCCGCAGGCGCCCAGCCGCCTGCGCCCGGACCGCGAGCCCGAGCGCGCGCGCAAGGCGCGCGACAAGGTGCTGGCGCGCATGGCCGAGCTGGGCGTGTGGTCGCAGGCGCTGGTCGCCGACGCGCGCATCGAGCCGGTGGTGGCGCGCTCGCTGCAGCCGCCGCAGCACGCACCGCTGCTGGCCCAGCGCTTGCGCTTCGAGCAGCCGCGCGCGGCGCGGCTGGTGTCGACCATCGACATCGAACTGCAGCGCACCCTGGAAGACCGCGTCGCCTCGTACTTCTCCAATCTGCCCGAGCGGACCTCGGCGGCGTTGCTGGTGATCGACAACGCCAGCCTGGAGGCGCGCGCCTACGTGGGCTCGGCGACCTTCGCCGACGCCGCGCGCCTGGGCCATGTCGACATGGTCCAGGCCTGGCGTTCGCCGGGGTCCACGCTCAAGCCCTTTCTGTACGGCCTGGCCCTGGACGACGGCCTGATCCATTCCGAAAGCCTGCTGGTGGACGCGCCGCAGACCTTCGGCGATTACCGGCCCGGCAATTTCGACGCCGCCTTCAACGGCCCGGTGAGCGCGGCGCAGGCGTTGCGGCTGTCGCTCAATGTGCCGGCGGTGGACCTGCTCGATCGCGTCGGCCCCAACCGGTTCTCGGCGCGGCTGGCGCATGCCGGCATCGAACTGCATTGGCCGCGCGGCGCCACGCCGAACCTGGCGATGATCCTGGGCGGCACCGGCGCGCGCCTGGAAGACCTGGTCGGCGCCTACGCCGCCTTGAACCGCGACGGCGTCGCCGGTCGCGTGCGCTATCGCCCGGATGCGCCGCGCCTGGAACGCCGCCTGCTGTCGCCGGGCTCGGCCTGGATCGTGCGCGAGATACTCGAAGCCAATCCGCGCCCCGGCAGCGTGGCCGACACCTTCGACACCTCCGGCCGCCCGCGCGTGGCCTGGAAGACCGGCACCAGCTACGGTTTCCGCGACGCCTGGGCGCTGGGCGGCACGCGCCGTTACACCGTCGGCGTCTGGGTCGGCCGCCCCGACGGCACGCCGCTGCCGGGCCAGTACGGCGCGGTCACCGCCTTGCCGCTGCTGTTCGAAGTGGTGGACAGCCTGCCGCGCCAGCGCGGCGATGGCGCGCAGCGGCCGCCACCGGCCAACGTGGAGCGCATCGAGGTGTGCTGGCCGTTGGGTTTGCCGCCGGATCCGGACGCGCCTGGGCTGTGCCAGAAGAAGCTGGACGCCTGGACCCTGGACGGCTCGGTGCCGCCGACCTTCGCCGAGCGCGATGCGCGCCTGTGGAATGCGGGCGTGGAACGCTACGAGGTGGATGCGCGCAGCGGACTGCGCTTGTCGGCCGATTGCAGCGCGCCGCACCAGCGCCGCCAGGCGCAGCTGGCGCGCTGGCCGGCGCTGGCCTCGCCCTGGCTGGCCGCCGATACCCGCCATGCCTCGCGCCTGCCGGCGCTGGCGCCGGACTGCGCCGACGACGGCCGCGACGCCGCCGAGGAACTGCTGATCGAAGGCATCGCCGACCGCGCCACGCTCGCGCGCGCGCCCGGCAGCGTCAAGCCGCTGAGTTTGTCCTTGCAGGCCATCGGCAGCGAACGCCGCGTGCGCTGGCTGCTGGACGGGCGTTTGATCGGCGAGTCGCAGGGGCAGGCGAGCTTCGCTCACGATTTCGCCGAGCCCGGCGACCATCAGCTGACCGCGCTGGCCGATAGCGGCGCGTGGGCGAGGGTGAGGTTCCGGATCCTGCGCTAGCGCTAGGCTGCGGCGGCAACCGCATCATCGCGGCATCCGGCGCTGCGGTTATTCGCTTTCGCCGCGCGTCTGGTAGGCCGCGACCACGTCGCCGATCGAATCCGCGCCGGGCGCGTAGCGCGCGCCGGCATAGCCCATGCCGGCCAGCAGCAGGGCGATGGTCAGGGTGGGCAGGAAAGTCTGGCGCAACACCGTGCGTAACCAGTATTCCGAGCGGATGCGGCGCAGGCGGCGGTATAGACCGCCGGCCAGGGCGACGTCGAGCAGCACCTCGGCCATCAGCGAGGGCGCGATCCACACCACCCAGGTAGTGAGCAACAGCAGCGCGGCCAGGGCCGCCAGCGCGGCGATGGCGGCGAGCAGGAGCCAGCCCAGGCCGTCGTCGCCGGCGCAGCCGTCGGCGCCGGGCAGGTCGAGTTTGGGCAGGGGTTGTTCGGCCAGGGACGTTTGCATCGAGGAGGCCGGTGAGTCGAACGAAGCCGATGCGCCGCCACCGCCGCTTTGGCCGCCACCGCCGCCGAAGCTGCCACTGGAGCCGCCGTTGCCCGGGGACACATCCAGATACTCGTAGGCGCGGCTTTGGAAGGTGACCGCCCACAGCCACAGCAGCGCCATGAAGACGAGATAGGCAATGCCCACTGCGGCCGGGTAGCGCTGCCACATCGCCGTCATGCCCGCGTCCAGCAGCAGGTAGGAGGCGAGGAAGCCGATGCCGCCGGTGAGGGCGACGATCACCATCATCTGCAGGCGCGGCCAATGCGCGTGCTCCAGGTGGCTGCGCAGGCGGGCTAGGTGGAGCATGCGGCTCATGCGCCGAGTCTAGCCGCAACTGCACCCGGCCGCCGTACGCGGCCGCCGGGCCGTGCCCGGGCGCATTGCGGCGGCGCTCAGCCGCCGGTCCAGCCGTCGAGCAGGTCGGCCAGCTCGTCGGCGTGTTCCTCTTCCTGGGCCAGGATGTCTTCCATCATCCGCTTGGTGGTGGTGTCGCGGTCGCCGAGGTAGTCGATGATGGCGCGGTAGCTGTCGATGGCGATGCGCTCGGCGACCAGGTCTTCTTTGACCATGTCGCGCAGGTCGCTGCCTTCCACGTACTCGGCATGCGCGCGCGAGGACAGCACGTCGGGATTGAGGTCCGGTTCGCCGCCCAACTGCACGATGCGTTCGGCGATGCGGTCGGCGTGGGCCTGTTCCTGGTTGGCGTGCTCGAGGAACTCGGCCTTGACCGCGTCGGCCATCAGGCCGCTGGCCATGAAGTAATGGCGCTTGTAGCGCAGCACGCAGACGATTTCGGTGGCCAGCGCCTCGTTGAGCAGCTTGATCACGGTGCCGCGGTCGGCGGTGTAGCTGTCGGTGATGGCGCCGTCTTCGATGTGCTTGCGCGCGCGCTCGCGGATGGCGCGGATGTCGGTGACCACGGCCGCCTCAGGCGGGCGGCCTGCGCCGGCGGCGGGAGTCGCGCCGGCGCGGGGGCGAGCGGGTTTGGCGCTCATGTCGATCTCCTGGCGATGGCTGGGAGGGGCCCAGCCACCTTGCCCAGGCGGCGGTGACGGCGGCGTGGTCGCCGCCGTGCCGTTCAGACCAGCGTCAACATGTGTTCGGCGGAAGACACGCGATACTCGCCCGGCGCTTCCACCTCCAACTGGCGCACCACGCCGTCTTCGGCGTACAGGGCGAAGCGCTTGGCGCGCGTGCCCATGCCGTAGGCGCTGGCGTCCAGCTCCAGGCCCAGGGCGCGGGTGAAGTCGCCGTTGCCGTCGGCGAGCATGAGCAGGCCGTCGGGCACGTGCTGGCTCTGCGACCAGGCCTGCATCACGAAGGGGTCGTTGACCGACAGGCAGGCCACGTCGATACCCTGTTCGCGGAAACGCTCGAAGTTTTCCACGAAGCTGGGCAGGTGGCGCTCCGAGCAGGTGGGCGTGAACGCGCCGGGCACGGCGAACAGCACCGCTTTCTTGCCGTCGAACAGGCTGCGGGTGTCCACGGTTTCGATGCCGTTGTTGATGCGCTTGAGTGCGACTTCGGGCAGGCGGTCGCCGATCTGGATGCTCATGCTGTCTCCTGTGGGGTGGGAGGCTCGCCGCACGCGGCAAACCCTGGGACCCCGGCATTGTGCGCGCAAGCATTGAAAAACGCAGGTGTCGCAGCCATTTGGTCTTGATCCAGACTTCACGCGCCGCCGTGCGCGGCCTACGCTGTGGGCCGGTACGGGCCGTGCGCCAGCGAGCTTGAGGGAGCCGCAATGCAGTTCAAGGATTACTACGACACCCTGGGGGTGGAGCCCAGCGCCGGCGAGGCTGAGATCAAGACGGCCTACCGCCGGCTGGCGCGCAAGTACCACCCGGACGTCAGCAAGGAGGCCGGCGCCGAGGACAAGTTCAAGGCCGTCAACGAGGCCTACGAGGCGCTGCGCGATCCGCAGAAGCGAGCGGCCTACGATCAACTGCGCGCGCGCGGCTACCGGCCCGGCGACGAAGTGCAGCCGCCCCCGGGCGGATTCGGCGGCGGCTACGGCGGCCCGGATTTCGACGAGATCTTCGCCGGCGGCGGCGCGGGCGGCGGTTTCAGCGATTTCTTCGAAAGCCTGTTCGGCCGCGGACGCGGCCCGGGCGGCCCCGGTTTCGGCGGTGCGGCGGGGCGCGCGCCGCCGCGCGGCGACAGCCGGGCCAAGCTGGCGGTGGCGCTGGAGACGGTCTACGAGGGCGGCATGGTGCGCATCTCGGTCAACGACCGCACCTTGGAAGTGCGCATTCCCAAGGGCATCAAGCCGGGCCAGATGATCCGTCTGGCCGGGCAGGGCACGCACGGCGATCTGCTGTTGGAGATCGAATACGCCGCGCACCCGCAATTCGAAGTGGACGGGCGCAATGTGATCCACGTGCTGGCGCTGGCGCCGTGGGAAGCGGCGCTGGGCGCGACCATCGGCGTGCCCACGCTGGGCGGCGAGGTCGAGCTGAAGATTCCGCCGAATTCCGAAGCCGGCCGCAAGCTGCGCCTGCGCGGGCGCGGCCTGCCGGGCACGCCGGCAGGCGATCAGATCGTGGAGCTGGAGGTGCTGGCGCCGCGGCCGCAGGACGAGGCCCAGCACGAGGCCTACGAGCGCATGCGCGACGCGTTCGGGGACGATTGGCGCCGCGCGTGAGCGCGGCTACAGGCCAGCGTGCGCGCACCGGCGCAGAT
This sequence comes from Lysobacter silvisoli, assembly GCF_003382365.1. NCBI lineage: Bacteria > Pseudomonadati > Pseudomonadota > Gammaproteobacteria > Lysobacterales > Lysobacteraceae > Lysobacter > Lysobacter silvisoli. Next base: position 955,894 of record NZ_QTSU01000001.1, read on the forward strand.
GCGGTTCGCTGCGCTCACCGCATCCTACGGGTCGGGTTTGGGCAACGCGTGCGGAGGGCGCTCAGCCCGGCAGCAACTGGCCGATGATCTCGGACAGGTCGCTTTCGCTGAAGGGCTTGGTGATGTAGGCCTTGGCGCCCTGGCGCATGCCCCAGACGCGGTCGGTGTCCAGGTCCTTGGTGGTCACCAGCACGATCGGGATGTGCTTAGTGGTGGGCTCGCGGCAGATCGAGCGCGTGGCCTGGAAGCCGTTGAGGTTGGGCATGACCACGTCCATCAGGATCAGGTCCGGCACTTCGCGCTTGGCCGCCTCGACGCCGGCCGCGCCGTCTTCGGCGGTCAGGGCCTCGTGCCCCAGCTTTTCGACGATGCGGCGGATGCCCATCAGCTGGGACGGTGAGTCGTCGACGATCAGAATTCGCGCCATGTGTAAGTTTCCCCGTGATCCCTTGATTGTAGCGATGCGCGCTGACGCCGCAATGCCAACTACATCACGACCAGGGTCCGGCCCAGGGAGCCCCCGGCGAGCATGGTCGAGAAGGCCTTGGGCAGGTCGGCCAGGCCGACCTCGCGGGTGCAGATGCGGTCCAAGTGCGCCGGCTTCCAGTCGCTGCCCAGGCGGCGCCAGACCTCGTCGCGGATCTGCCGCGCGGTGCCGGCCGAGGCCACGCCCAGCAGCGACACGCCGCGGATGATGAACGGCATGACCGTGGTGTCCAGCTCGGCGCTGGCGGCCAGGCCGGCGCTGGCGACGTTGCCGTAGGGCGCGGTCTGCGCCAGCAGGCTGGCCAGCATGGGCCCGCCGACGTTGTCCAGGGCGCCGCCGAAGCGCGCCGATTCCATCGGCCGGGCGGTGGCCAGCGCCTCGCGGCCCAGCACCTGCGCCGCACCGATCTCGCTCAGGTAGGCGGCCTGCTCGGGCTTGCCGCTGATCGCGTACACCTCGTAGCCGGCGCGGCTGAAGATGTCCACCGCCAGCGAGCCCACGCCGCCGGTGGCGCCGGTGACCGCGATCGGGCCCAGCGCAGGCGTCTGCCGGTTGTCGTGCATGCGGTACAGCGCCAGCGCGGCGGTGAAGCCGGCGGTGCCCAGGATCATGGCCTCGCGCAGGGACAGGCCGCCGGGCAGCGGGATCGCCCACTGCGCCTCCAGCCGCGCGTATTCCGCGTAGCCGCCGTCGCGGGTCTCGCTGAGGCCGCAGCCGGTGACCAGCACCGCATCGCCCTCGCGGAACCTGTCGTCGCTGGAGGCGACCACGTGGCCGGCCACGTCGATGCCGCCCACCAGCGGAAAGCGGCGCAGGATCTTGCCTTCTCCGGTGCCGGCCAGCGCGTCCTTGAAGTTGATCGACGAGTACGCGGTCTTGATCACGATCTCGCCCGGCGACAGGTCGTCCACGCCGATGCGCTCGACCCCGCTGCGGTAGCCGTCGGCGTCGTTGTGGATGCGGAAGGCGTTGAAGTCGCGGGGCAGGGTCATGGGGGTGCTTCCGACGATTTGGGGCGCACGGATCAGGGAAATCGTGCTTCAGCGCCGATGATAGCGGAGTACAGATCGCGCCATTGCGGATTGTGGGTTTCGATCAGTTCCAGCTTCCACGCGCGCCTCCAGGATTTGATGCGCTTTTCGCGCAGGATGGCCGCATCCATTGTGTCGTGGGTTTCGTGCCAGACCAGTAAATGGGTGAGGTAACGGCATGAGAAGCCCGGGACTTGGCCGTGCTTGTGTTGCCAGACGCGCTGGATGAGGTCGGAGGTCACGCCCAGGTAAAGCGTGCCGCGCATGGAGCTGGCCAGCAGGTAGACGCAGGGGAGGCGGCTGCGCATTGAGAGCGGTTCCGGATTGTGGAGTCCGAAGGTAGCCGCGAATTCGCTTGACTCGACGGCGACTACACACGGTCGCGGCCTTTTCCTACAAACCCCCAACGCCGTCATTCCGGCGGAAGCCGGCACCCATTCTGCGGTTACTTTGGTTCTTGCTGCTTGAGGTAGGAGCAAGATCAAAATGGGTTCCGGCGTTCGCCGGAATGACGGGTGGTGGAGTGTTGCGGAACCCCGGCGGAGCGCTTCTCCATTCGATCCGGTTCGTCATTCCGGCGCAAGCCGGAACCCATTTTGCGGTTGCTTTGGTTCTTGCTGCTTGAGGTAGGAGCAAGATCAAAATGGGTTCCGGCGTTCGCCGGAATGACGGTGATGGAGTGTTGCGGAACCCCGGTGGAGCGCATCTCCATTCGATCCGGATCGTCATTCCGGCGGAAGCCGGAACCCATTTTGCGGTTGCTTTGGTTCTTGCTGCTTGAGGTACGAGCAAGATCAAAATGGGTTTCGGCTTTCGCCGGAATGACGGGTGGTGTAGTGGCGCGGAGCCTCGGTGGGATGCTTGCTCTATCCGGTCCAAATCGTCGTTGACTGGCCGGAGGGTGAAGCGGTGCTGGGATGCGACGCGCTGGTCTCAGCGCATAGCCTTGCGCCGCTTCTCGTCCATCCACTTGCTGGCCTCGGCCGGCTTATAGGCGCGCATCCAGTTCAACAGCGCGTCCAGGTCGTCGCCGTGCCACAGGTCGCGGCGCTGGTCGGGGTGCAGGAAGCGCTCTTCGACCATGCGGTCGAGCATGCCCATCAGCGGGGTGTAGAAGCCGTCCACGTCGAAGAAGGCGCAGGGTTTGTCGCCGATGCCGAGCTGGCGCCAGGTCAGCATCTCGAACATCTCGTCCAGGGTGCCGAAGCCCCCGGGCAGGGCGACGAAGCCGTCGGACAGGTCGAACATGCGCTGCTTGCGTTCGTGCATGGAGCCGACGATCTGCAGTTCGGTCAGGCCGCGGTGGGCGACTTCCCAGTTGACCAGCTGTTCGGGGATCACGCCGATCACCTTGCCGCCGGCCTCGAGCACCGCGTCGGCGACCACGCCCATCAGGCCGACGTTGCCGCCGCCGTAGGCCAGGGCGATGCCGTCCTGGGCCAGGCGGTGGCCCAGCGCCATCGCGCGGTCGGTGTAGATCGGCTTGGAGCCGGAGTTGGAACCGCAGTACACGCAGATCGTCTTCATGTTCATTGCCTTGGTTTTTGTTGTTGTTGTGGGTGTTGCGGGTATTGCCATTGCCGAAACGAAGAACGGCGCACCAGGTGCGCCGTTCTCGTGATTGCCTGGCCGATCAGTTGGCCTTGTGGATGGCGCGCTTGTCGACCGCCATCGCCGCGTCGTGGATCGCCTCCGACAGGGTCGGGTGGGCGTGGCAGATGCGGGCCAGGTCGTCGGCCGAGCCGTTGAACTCCATGGTCAGCACGCCTTCGTGGACCAGCTCGGAGACGCCGACGCCGACCAGGTGCAGGCCCAGCACGCGGTCGCTCTCGGCATGGGCGATGACCTTGACGAAGCCGGCCGGCTCGCCCATGGCCACCGCGCGGCCGATCGCCGCGAACGGGAAGCTGCCGGTCTTGTACGGCACGCCTTCGGCCTTGAGCTGCTGTTCGGTCTTGCCGACCCAGGCGATCTCCGGCTCGGTGTAGATCACCCACGGAATGGTGTCGAAGTTGACGTGGCCCGGCAGGCCGGCGATGAGCTCGGCCACGGCGATGCCTTCCTCGAAACCCTTGTGCGCGAGCATGGGGCCGCGCACGCAGTCGCCGATCGCCCAGACGCCGTCGACGCCGGTGTGGCAGTGGTCGTCGACCTCGATCTGGCCGCGTTCGTTGAGCTTGACGCCGGTGC